>JANPHH010000034.1:0-3259 GCA_031424375.1 Chthoniobacter sp.
CTCCCTGAGTGGCGCGAGCGGCAAGACGTCGGTCGGCAAACTCGCGACCGGGCAATCCATCAAGATGACCGGCCTCGGCGGCGATGACACCATCGCCACGGGCGTCGCGAGCCTCACGCTCACCGGTGGCGTCGACTTCACGGCGGGCGACGGCACGAATTTGCTCAACCTCGTGGCCGACAATGGCGTGGTGAAAATCGGGAAACTCGCGGGTGGTCAATCCATCCTCTTCAACGGCGGGACGGGCAGCGATGACATCACCTCGGACATCGCGGTGGCGACGCTCGCCGGCGGCATCGAACTCAACGGCGCAGGCGGCAACAACGACCTGGAATTTGACGACGACGGCGTGGTGAAGATCGGGAAATTCGGTACGGGACAGTCGGTGCTCTTCGCTGGCATCACCGACGCGGACAACGAGATCGACTTCGGCGGCTTCGTGACGCTCGCGGGCTCGGTGGAAGTGACCGGCGGCAGCGGGACCGATGACATCGACTTCGACGGCAAAGTCAGCGTCGGCAAAAACGCGGCGGGCGTCTCCGTTTCGATGGTCGGCAACGATGGCGCCGACGACATCGATTTCACCGACAACATCACCCTGGCCGGATCTCTGAAGCACGACGGCGGCAGCGGCGACGACAACGTGGACTTCAATTCCGTGGACACCCTCACGATCAAAGGGGCAGTGGAATTCATCGGCGGGACAGGGGCCGACACGTTCGACCTGGTTTCCTTTCAACTGGTCCTCGGGAGCACGTTGACCGTCACGGGAGGCGACGATGCCGATGACTTCACCCTGAGGGCGGACGGCTCCGTCGCGGGAGACGTGAATGTGGACCTCGGTCTGGCCGCCGCAGGAACGCAGCCGATGACGTTCGCGAGCAGGACGGGCCTGCCCGGTGGACTGGCGCTCAAGGGTGCCTTGACGGTGAATGCCACCGCCGCGGCGACCGCGGATTTTCTGACCATCACCAATGTCTCCGTGGCCAAGCTCATCGACCTCAAACTCGGCGACGCCGTGAGCACGGTGAACATCGACAACCTCATTGCCGGCGACGAGTTCAAGCTCGACAGCCGCGGTGGCGCGGACGTGGTGAACATCGAGCGGGGAGACTTCTTCGGCGGCTCGGTGATCAAGAAAGTTGCGACCATCCAGCTCGGCCTTGGCGACGATCTGCTTCGGATCGGGAATCCGATCCCGGCGGCCATCGCCCCATTCCCGGATCAGACCCGCGTGAACTTCCTCGCCGGTCTCAACGCCGATGGCGGCGGCGGAGTGCTCGACAATCGCAACGACATCGTCGGCGAGAATGACGGCGTGCTGATCGCGGGCTTGATTGGTTTCGAACTTAACACGCTCGTGTAAGCGGTTTGCCGAAAACCGATTAGCCACGGGTCGACCGGTTGTTCACCAACGGAGGCGCGCGCCTGCGTTTTGGATCCGCATTCATCCCCACCGCTGCGGCCCACATTCCTGGGCCGCAGCCCGGCGGCGGGCCATCCTTGCCCAGAGCGACTCGACCAGTTGCATCGTTGACGAAACAAGGTCTCATCAAACCTCACCGAAAAGCTCCGATGATTCGATACACACTTCTCGCTCTGGCGATCCTGACCGCACTGAACACCCAAGCCCGCGCGCAGCTCTCGCTCCAGCAGGTAGGCACGGGATTTAGCCAGCCGCTCTTCCTTACCTCTGCCCCCGGCGACCCGAACCCGAATCAGGTGTTCGTCGTCCAAAAAGGCGGGCTTGTCCGGACCCTCGACACGGGAACTGGAACGATCGGATCCTCGCCATTTCTCAACCTTCCCTCGATCCTCGGCACCGGGCAGTTGCTCACCGGAGGCGAGCAGGGGTTGCTCGGCATGGCTTTTGGACCCGGTTACAACAACGGGAACGGTTTCCTGTATGTGAACTACGTGGCTTCGAATGGAGGGGCGACGACTGGGGGCGACACGCGAGTGGACCGCTTCACGGTGGTTGGCGGAACGGTCAATCCGTCCAGTCGTGCGACCATTATCTCGTTCCAGCAACCTAACTTCACGAACCACAAAGGGGGCTGGATTGGTTTCGGCCCCGATAACTTCCTGTATATCGGAACCGGCGACGGTGGCAGCAGCAATGATCCCAATAACTACGCTCAGAACCTCACCGAGTATCATGGCAAGATGCTCCGCATCGCTCCCAGCACCACTCCGGGGGTCGGCGGTTTCAGCGTGCCCGGCAGTAATCCTTTCGCCGCCAGCACGAACGCGGTCACCAGGACGATCTTTGCCCGGGGCCTGCGCAATCCTTTCCGCAACAGCTTCGACCGAGTCACTGGAGATCTTTACCTCGGCGATGTGGGGCAAAACACGCGCGAGGAAATCGACTTTATCGCCGCGGGCAGTGCGGGCGGGCAGAACTTTGGCTGGCGCCCACTGGAAGGTTCGGGGGACAATCCGGGCGTAGCTGATCCGGCTCCGTCTGGAGCCGTCGGCCCGATCCGGGACTATACTCACGCCAGCACCCCCCTCGGGTCTGCTTCAGTCACCGGAGGCTATGTTTATCGTGGAGGTAACATCCTGGATCATGGGCAATCGCTGGACGGAACTTATATCTACGGCGACTACGTCAACGGCTTGCTTTTTTCATTTCGCTACGACGGCACGAACCTCATGGATTTCCGCGACCGCTCGACCGAGACAAACTCAGTGTCCGTCATCGGAACGAACAGCCTCGCCTCGTTCGGTGAGGATAGTTCGGGGCGACTTTACGCGGTGGACATCGGTGGTCAGGTCTATCGCATCACTGGCAATCCGATCCCCGAGCCATCGTCGATGCTGCTGGTCTGTTGTGGCCTGACCCTCGCAGGTGGCTGGTCGCGGCGCCTTCTTCGACAGGCGCGTCTTCGACGGGAGGATGCTTTAGGGCGTGTTCACGAATTCTCGCTCCACTGGAGCGGCGGTCTATGACCGTCGCACTTCTCCGTGGGCGGAGGTGGCGCGGAGCGAGCGGACCGAATGCCAGGCTACCTCCTCCGAGCGAAATTGGCGACGGTCATAGACCGCCGCTACAGCGTGGATTGCTCCCCTGCGCAATTCGTGAACAGACCTAGTTCGCCGCAGCCAGGCTCGCCCGGCCGCTCTGGCTGCCGCCGAGGAAGAAGCCGGTTGCCACATTCCGATCCTGAAGAATGACACCGATGATCCTGCTCGTGGCACCCGTAGCTGGGTGGGTGAAGCTGCCGGAAACCCTGCCGTTTGCCGTCGTGATTTTCAG
>JANPHH010000035.1:0-5433 GCA_031424375.1 Chthoniobacter sp.
GCAGGACAACGTCTACTGCTCGCAGCTTGCCCAGCACGCAGTGCATGCCGCGATGGCCGGCAAGACCGCGATGCTCGTCGGTCGCTGGCACGGCGCGTTCGTCCATCTTCCCATCATCCTCGCCACGCAGGGCCGGAGGAAAGTGGACCCGCATAGCGAGCTCTGGCATTCCGTCCTGGAGACCACGGGCCAGCCCGCCCGGATGCTCTGACCGGCAGAACGGCTGATGCACCGGGAAGCGGCGGAACGCCGGTCGGATTTTCCATCCGGCACCAAACGGTGCGAAGGGTAGCAGCGCGCGCAACGCGGGGAATGGCGGATTGAATATCCGTCCCACGTTCTTCGCGCTCCCGCCCACCGCATCCTTCCGGCTCCGAGAGTCTACCGGACGTCAAAAAACGCTGTCATCCTGAGCGGAGTGTAACGGACTCGAGGCTTCGCGAGAGGTCCATGGTGCCGTGGGGACAATCGAAGGACCTCAGGATTGGAGAGATTGGGCAGTTCCCGGCCATCCGGGGTCCCTCGACTTCATTCTGGTCGCTCAGGCTCCCTCCATTCCGCTCGGGATGACCCGCCTTCGGAACTTCCCGTCCCCGCTGCTCAGCCTTCGCTCAGCACCACGACTCCGCTCGCGACCACCACGTCGCCGACTTTTGCCTCCACGTCGAACTGCCACAGGCCCGCCACCGCGCCACGCTTCACCGCGGTGAGCGTCACCACTTCATCCGGGCGAACCGCGGCGAAAAACTTCATCGCCTTGATCGCCGTGAGCCGAAAAGTGCGATCCGCCTCTCCGGCGGCGAGACCTGCCGTCTGCGCGAGGGCCTCGGTGAGGATCACGCCCGGCACGAGCGGATCGCCGGGAAAGTGGCCGCGGAAAAACGGCTCATCGCCCGCGAAGGTTTTGCGCGCCACCGCCTGCTCGCCGGGGCGAAGGTCGATCACTTCATCGACGAAAAGAAACGGCGCGCGGTGGGGCAGACCCAGCGCGATCGGATCGAGCGGCATCACGGCTGGCCCTGCGGGAGAAAGTAGGCAAAGCGCCAACTCCCTCCCACGATCCGCATCCCGCAGCGCGGTCCGGCGTAGCTGGAATCCGAGGCCAGTTCGGGGGGCGAGACCATGTAGAGATCGCTCGGGGTGAATTTTTTCCCGAGCAACTCCTCGAGCACCGGCCAGAGATTATTTTCATCCCAATACGAAAAGACCTGCGCGCTCGCCGGCCCGGACTGGTCCCAAGTGTAGCCAAAATCCGGAGCCATCAGCGACGCGACCATCGGCACGTCCTTGTTCTTCACGGCTTTGCGCAGTCGGCCCACGAAAGCCTGAAACGACGTGTCGCCCGCCACGTTCTTGAGCGGCTGGCGATCCGCCGCGTCCTTCTTTTTGTAGGGTTCGAAACAGCCGGAAAAGACGACGACCAGCAGGAGGCAAAGGGAAATTCGGTAAATCATCGGCACCGTGAATAGCGGGTTTTACCGCGCGAGCGAAAGCAACAATGTGGCCCCCCGCCGCCCTGGTGACGCGCCGGAGCGGTTCGCGCCAGCGCATGGTTGAACGTTGCGGGAATGGTGATCAAACTACAAATCCTTCTTTGGGGCGGTCGGGGAAATGCCAGCGGCAGGCTTCATAAAACGTGACGAAGAATAGATAACCTTACATGCGTGGTCGTCGCCGCGCTCGGATTGCAGCTCGATTGTATCTGGTATCGCAGCACCCGGCGCGGAAAAGCGCCACTCTGCCTGCCATATCTTACCGCTAATGTCCTCGGAGTTGCGAGTTCCATACTTCTCTGTGAGCATTTTCTTGAGTGTTTTGTATTCTTCTCTGTCTTTCGTTGATCCGCGTTTGATGAAGGCTATGCCCTTCGATAACTTGCCATCGAAGAATTCGAGGATGAGAAAATTGGTGGGGAGACCGGCAAAGCTGCCACCGGCAAACCAAACCTTGCTGCTGATGGTCTTCCCACGGTCCAGTTGGGCATTCGTTCGCTGCTCCAAAGACTTTTGAGCGGTCACGGCGTCGGTTCCAAATGGGATCTCCAAGAAGCCCGTGAGTTGCCGGGTTTGAGCGTGGGATGCTTGCGTGAGAAGTGAGACGGCAAGAAGGCTGAGCAGAGTTTTCATGGCATTATTTAGGGTGAAGTGTAGCGACGTCTAACGACCCCAAGCTCAAAGACAGCGGAGGGCGGCGCGGTAGCTGCGCGGTGGGTCTGCAGGGAGCAGCTACCGTGACGCACAGAGCTGTTCTCTGCAGCGCATGGTTCGGCGAATTACGGTTCCAATGCGTTTCTGATCTTTTCATGATCGAGTATCTTCAGCGCTTCGGACTGAACGCTCTTGGCCGCTGCGTTGTCTTCGGTTTGGTCCAAAACTACGACAAGGCGGACTACCTCGTCAGCAAAGATGCTCTCAAATGCCCGGCGCGAAGCCTCGCCACTCTTGCTGGTCTTGGAATACTTCATTCCTTCGTCAAACTTTTGCTTTGCCGCAGCTAGCCGCTCTTTCGGATCGCCGAGATATTGACGTGCCAACCTGTATTCGCGTGCCTCCAGTAAAGCGGAGTCCGCGAGGTCGAAGATGGTGCGCGCGAAAACGGGATTGGCCGCCTCAATCCGTTTGAAAAGGTTCACTGTCTCCTTCGATTCGCTCAAATGCTCATTGATAGACTCGACATCGTGGAAGAGTTCACGGTTCGCGTCGCCAGCAAGTAGCTTGGATGACTTCGCGTCCCGAATACCTCTCAACGTATCGAGAGCCTTGGGGAACTTGCTGCCGAGTTGTATCCAGTCGCTCAAGGCAAAAGAGAGGCGCACTCCGTAATAGCTGGGTCGCACACTCAAAGCATGGTCATGAAACCAAACGTGCCTGGCCAGCGCACCTTCGTAGTCGCCTTCCTTCGCCAAGCGTCTCGCATCATCCAAAGCGCGTCGTGCGTCATCTTGAGCGTCGCAGGAACACATAAACAGAAAAAGTATGAGGATTGAAGCGCGCATGGCTTTATTCGGCGAACGAGAAATAGACGAAATCATTTGGAAGTTAAGGGCGAAATGATTTCGCTCATTTTGGCTCTTCGGTTCGGGACGGGGTGACACTGCGAAGCGGGTTCCTGTTTCCCCGGCGCGAGCATTTCAAAGCGTGAGGCTGGTCACAAGTCTTTCGTTCGGTCGGTCGGGCTCACTGTGCTCGGGCGGTGATGGTAGTGCGGGCGCCCCGCCTGCCCTGGGCAACCGGAGCGGTCGCCCTACAAATTGCCGTCCCATCGAGCCAGTTCCGCACGGTCGCGAATTGCCCTCGGAGGCGACCGGCTGGGGAAAAAATCGGCTTCCCCGTTTATCCTCGGTGCGGGCAAATATCGGCCCCATGCGGCACCCGTCGCTAACGGCCACTTGTGCGGCGCGGGTGGTGTTCCCGCCGGGGGCTTCGTGGCGTGGGCGCTGGGAGCGGTGGGCCGATGGACGGCGAGCGCAAGCGTAAGGCCAAAGAATACGGCGAGTGGTGGACCGGGAACCTATTGGTGCTGCTCCGCGAGGCGCGGATCGCGGCGGGGCTGATCCATGACAAGATGACCGCGAATGCGGCGACTTTTTCCAATCCCTCGGTGACGATGCCGGCGCTGCAGGCGCTGGTCACCACTTGCGGATCAACGATCTCTTGTGCGGGACTTCCGCTCACCGCCTCGAAAGAAAGTCTCCGCGTCGGCTCGGCGAGGTGGAGGGCATCGCGCCGTCGATGCCGGGGAGGAAGACCGGCCAAGGAAGCGACGGCGCGCTTCCCTCCAGCGGGCGGGGAGCTTTTGCGCGTTCGACTTAGCCTTCCCGCCGCCAGAGGTGGACGACGACTTCGATCTCAGCGGTCTGCGGGAACATGTCCACGGGGGTGACCGCCGTAACGGCATAGTCGCGGCTGAGCGTGGCGAGGTCGCGGGCGAGCGTGGCAGGGTTACAGGAGACGTAGAGGATCTCGCCGGGGGCGCCGCCGATGACGAGATCAAGGACGCGGGCCGTGAGCCCGGTGGCGGGAGGATCGAGGAGGAGGGTGGTGCGCGCGGCGTCGTGGGTGCTCAGGACTTCGGCGAGGTGATCGGCGACGTCGCCGGCGAGGTAACGCTCGTTCGGCCGGGCGTGGTGGCGGGCGGCGGCGACTGCGACGGCGTTTTCTTCGATGCCGATGACTTGTTCGAAATGCGGGGCGAGTTCGCGGGCGAAAAGACCGCCGCCGCAGTAGGCGTCGATCAGGAGTTGGCGACCGCGGCCGACGCTGGCGCTGACGAGAGCCACGAGTTCCTTTGTGACCTCGGGATTGGTCTGCTCAAAAAACGGTCCGCCGCCAGGTGCGCGCAGCGAGTAGTCGCCGTCGCGCACGGCCGCCCCGCGCAGGCGGCGGAGCGCCTCGTTCACTACGGGCGCGGCGATGGCGCACCGGTCGATGTCGATGAGCGCATGGGCATCGGCGGCGAAGAAGCCGACGATGCCATCGGCGACGTGGACGCGGATGCGGTTGCGGTAGGCGTAAGGTTTCGGCGCGGCGATGGGCGCGCGCATCGGCACGTCGGCGAGTTTGCCCACGCGGCGGAGGGTCTGCTCGACCTGGTTTGCTTTCAGCGCGAGCTGACGTTCGTAATTGATGTGCTGGTAGGCGCAGCCGCCGCACCGGCCGAAGTACGGGCACTGCGGCTCGACGCGATCCGGCGACACGGTTTCCACGGAGACGAGGTCGGCTTCGGCGAATTTCTTTTTGTCGCGGGTGATCTCCGCCTGCACGGTCTCGCCGGGGATGACGAAGGGGACGAAGACAACTTTGCCGCCGTGGCGGGCGACGCCCTTTCCGCCGAAGGCGAGGTCGAGGATTTCGAGTGAGATCATGGGGAACAAAAAAGGCTTCCGCGGCGAAGCGGAAGCCTTTTTCGGAAAGGGTTCGCGGGTTTACCAGCCCGCGTAGGAGCGGCTGTAGTTGTAGCGGGTCTCGAAGCCGAGTTCGGGCGGGAATTCCTCGTAGCCGCCGTGGATCCACGGGATGTTCGCGCGATACGGCGGGCGGTAGGAGCTGCGGGTGGTGGGGAACGGGAAGGTAAGCAGCTCGTAGAAGCCGAAATGCATGCGGACGATCATGCGTCCGACGCCTTTGACCGGGCCGTAGGTCCACGCGGCGGAGTTGCCTTCGCGCTCGTTGATCTCGGTGGGATTTTGAAAGAGTTCGGTGGCACCGAAGGCGATGTTGGACAGTCCGCGACCGAGTTTGCGCGTGGGACCCTGGTCATTCGACGGGGGATCCTGAATGTCGGCAAACGCGGAGGCCGTGAGGAGGGAAACGAGGAGGAGGCTGAAGAGTGACTTCATGGGCTGGGTGGAGATAAGGGGTGCGTCTGAGCAAAAGCAATCGTCTTTTTCCACCGGGAGCGCTTTCGGGTGTGATTAAATGTGGTGCAAAGCGT
>JANPHH010000036.1:0-59445 GCA_031424375.1 Chthoniobacter sp.
GGGGAGCACACGCGCCCCCGCGTGTTCCGATCGGCGCCCCCGCCGAGCGGTCGCCGTGAGGGGAGACTCACCGAGTGGTGACGCGTCCCGAGCGGGATTCGGCGAGGGCACCAGATGTGGAAGACGAGCCGGCGACGACGAAACTACCGGCGACGATCGAGGGCATCCCCGTGCGCGTGGACGTGGTGGGCGCCATTAAAAAAAGTGCGTGGCGCGGAAGGAATCGCGCCGGCCGATCCGGTGTCAGCGGCACTGCCACTGCGGAGGCGCTGCCGCGACGCGCGAGCACCCGACACGGCACGCTCGCCATTCGGTGGCGCGACTGACAATGTTTGCGGCCATGAATGCCACTGTTCGCCCCCATCATTCCGTTTCCCGCATCGAGATCCTCGAAGCCCGCATCGCCCCCGCCACGCTCGACGTGACGGGCGGAGTGCTCACCTACACCGCGGGCAATGCCATCGCCAATGCGCTCGCCGTCGCGATCGCCGGTGCCAACTATTCGTTCAACGACACCGGCGAGACGATCACGCTCACGGCCAATGCGACGGCGGCAGGCTTCACCGGCGGCGGCACGAACACGGTGCTGGGGCCGAATACGGCGGTGACTTCGATCAGTGTGAATCTGGGGGACCAAAGCGATCAGCTCATTATCCAGGGCCTGGCCGATCCCTTCACGATGAACGACGGAGCGGGCACGGATGGGGTCTTTGTCACCGGCTCGCTCAACGTCGGTGGGGCGCTGCAACTCGCGGGGGAAACGATCGATGTGACCGCGGCGATCGGCGGAGCGACGACCGCCACGCTGATCGCGAATGCGATCTCCCTCGCCTCGACGATCACCGCCAGCACGAGAGTCACGCTCCAGCCGCTCTCGGCGGTCGCAGATATCAACCTCGGCGCGGCGGATTCAGCGGGAGTGCTCGGGCTGACGGATGCGGAGCTCGACCGGATCACCGCACCCATCCTGCAAATCGGCGTCGCCGCCGGCGCCATCGACATCATCGTGAGCGCGGCGATCACCCCGGCCAACGCGAGCACGCTCCTTCTGGTCAGTACGGGCACGATCACTGACACAGGGGCGGGAAGCATCGTCGTCCCGAATCTCGCGATCAGTTCCAAGGGCAGCGTGACCCTCGACAGCGCGAGCAATGACATTGGCACCCTCGCCGCGTCCGTCACGAACAGCGGGGCCAGCTTCTCCTTCCGCGACACGGACGATGTGATCGTCGGAACTTTGGACGGGATCGTGGGTCTCTCGGTGAGCGTTGCGAACACCGCCGATACAATCAGCCTGGAAGCCGGCGCGACGACGCAGACCGCGGGCGCGAAGATCACGGGACCGCAGCTCGTGCTCCAGGGCGCAGGCCCTTTCACACTGAATGAACGCACCAACGACGTCGCCACGATCGCGGCCGACGTGACCGGCGCGATCAGCTACACGGACGCCGACACCACGAGCGTCGGTACCGTCGCCGGCGTGATGGGGGTCACGACCAGCAACAGCCCCATCTTTCTCAGCGTGGTCGGCAATGGCGGACTCACGGTCCAGAGCACGGGCGCGGCGGGCAGCGACGTCGATGCCGGCACGAGCACGGTGACGCTCGTCAGCGGTGCGACGGGACTCGACCTCCCGCTGACGATCAACGCTGGCGCGAGCGTTTTCGGCTCGGGCGGGGTCAATCTGACCGCGGACAGCATGAGCATCGGCGGCATTGCGGATGCGGGCACGGCCATCGCGACGCTGAAGCCGTTTGAGGATCTCACGACGGTAAATGTCGGCGGAGCGGATGCCGCGGCCACCCTCGGCCTCACGGACTCGGAGCTGGATTTCATCATCGCCGGGACGCTCGCGATCTCGACCACAGGCGGGGGCGCCGGGCCGGTGAACGTCACGGCCCCGGTCACACCGGCCAATGCGCCCGACTTCACGCTCATCGCCAACACGATCGCGATCAACTCGACCGTGACGATCACGGGCGTGGCGACGATCGCGCCATTTTCCGCCGGTCGAGATTTCGATCTCGGCACCAAAAGCGCCGGGAATCTCGGTGTGACCGATACGGAACTGGACCGGATCACCGCTAACGTGATCCGAATCGGCAGCGCGACTGCGGGCAATCTGATCGTCTCCGCCGCGATCAATGCGGTCGGGACGGGCACGCTCGCCCTGCTCAGCGGCGGGAACATCAGCGCGTCCGGCGGCACCATCACGGAGACGAGACTGCGCCTCGATGCCGCCGGCTCGGCGACGCTCACCGGGAGCAATAACGTCACTCGACTCGCGTCGAACACCGGCACCTTGCAGTTTTCCAACGGGGTCAATCCCCTCATCATCGCGACGGCGGATGGCACCACCGGCCTCACCGCGAATGGGAGCAGCATCAGTCTGTTCGTGGACGCCCTCGACATTCAGCAGCCGATCGCTGCCGGCGGCGGCGTCCAGTTCCTCGTCTTAACGAGCGGTCGCCAGACGAATCTCGGCACGGCCACGGGCGGCTTCGACCTCACCGACGCCGAGCTGGATCTGGTCACGGCCACGGAGATCGTGGTCGGCAGGACGAACGCGGGGGCGATCAATGTGAGTTCGCCGATCTCGATCGCGAATAGTCCGGCGCTCGTGCTGCTCACGGGAGCGGGCGTTTCCGGCGCGGGGAGCGTCACGGTCGCCAATCTCTCGATCTCGGCCAAGGACGACGTGACCCTCGCCGGCGCCAATCGCGTCACGAATTTCGCCGCAGAGGCCCCGGGAGCAGGCCACGACGTGAGCTTTACCTCGCTCGATCCCCTGACGCTCAACACCCTTTCCCTCGCCTCCGGCATCACGCTGGGTGGAACCCTCAGCCTCACTGCGCCGGAGATCGATCAGACGGCGGCGATCATTCAGGAAGCCACCGGCGGCGCGGTGACGATCACCGCGACTTCGGCCGCCGGGATCGAGCTCACCAATGCCGCGAACAATTTCACCGGCGCGGTGACCTTCGTGAATCCCGGCGTCACGAGCGTCACTGACACCGTCAATCTAGTCCTCGCTCCGCAATCCATCGCGGCAACGCTCTCGATCAAATCAGGTGGCGCGGTGACCCAGACGGGACCGTTCACCGGCGCGGGTGGCCTTACTTTCACCGGCCCCGGCACGCTCACCCTCGACCAGGCGAATACCTACGCGGGCGCGACCGACATCACCGCCGGCACGCTCCAGGGCACTGGCGTGCCGGGACCGCTCACGGTCAATGGCGGCACACTCGCGCCGGGCACGAGTCCCGCCATCTTCACCGCCGGAGGAAATGTCAGCATCAACGGGGCGTCGACGGTCGCCATCGAGATCACTGGCCTCACCGCAGGCACCCAGCACGATCAACTCGCCGTGACCGGCTCGGTCACCCTCGCCGGCACGTTGCAGGTCACCGATACATTCCTCGCCGCGGATCAAAACAAGTTCGTCATCATCAGCAATGACGCCACCGATGCGGTCACCGGCACCTTCACCGGGCTGCCGGAAGGCGCGATCGTCAATGGCGGCGCGCGCTTCTTCAAAATCAGCTACGCGGGCGGCGACGGCAACGACGTGGAACTCACCGCGCTCGTGCCCACTGTCACGCCGCTCCCCGGCGGCAAGAGCGTCACCTTCACCGATGCGGACGGCGATCTCGTGACGGTGAAGACGACTGCGGGCACTTTCACCGGCAATGAATTTCGGCTCATCCCGGCGGGTGGCGCGATCGGCGGCAGCGTGCTCGGCGAGGTGGATCTCGGCGCGGGATTCAAGGGTGCGAAAGTCACGATCAGCGCCAAGCGCGGCGCGGTCGGCGGCAACGGCTTTGCGAACGTGGGCTACCTCAATGCGATCGGCGTGGACCTCGGAGCGGTCGTCATCAATGGCGACCTCGGGCGGATCGACGCGGGCGCGGTGAAGGCGCTGACCGTGCAATCCTTGGGCGCGCTCGGCGTCACGACGCAGCTCGGCGCGGGCACGCTTGTGAGTCACTTCACCGGCGCGCTCGGCAAGCTCACCGTGAAGTCGAGCATCCAGGGTGCGACGCTGCTCGGCTCCTCCAGCATCGGCGCGGTGAATGTGCTCGGCTCCTTCCTCGGCGGACAGCTCAGTGCCGGAGCGGACATCGGCAGCGTGAGCGTGCGCGGCGATATCGTGGGCACGGCGGCCGCGCCGGTGGTGATCAGCGCCTTCGGCAAAGCGATCGCGCCGACCAAGGGCATCGACCTCGCGATCAAGTCGCTCAAAGTCGCGGGCGACGTGAATTTCCTCCGCGTCCTCGCCGGCTACGATACCGCGCTGGCCGGGATGAATGCGGACGCGGCGATCGGCACGATCAGCGTCGGCGCGGACTGGCGCGCGAGCACCGTGCTCGCCGGGGTGAAAGCGGGCATTGATGGATTCGATGGCACGGCGGACGATGCGAAGCTCTCCGGCGGAGGCGTGCGCGATGTCGCCACGATCTTCTCGCAGATCGCGAGCATCACGATCAAAGGACAGGCCTTCGGCACGATCGCGGCGGGCGACAGTTTCGGCATCGTGGCCGAGCAGATCGGCAAGGCGAAGCTCGGCGCCGCGACCCTGAAGCTCGACAAAGGCGAGCGCGACGCCGCGGACAAATTTGCCCTCGCCCCCACCGGCCCCGGACCCGCGCCGGACAATGCAACAAGCGACTTCTTCCTCCGCGAGAGCGTGGTTTAAGAGGGCGGACCGAAACTCAAGACGGCCTGTCATCCCGAGCGGAGTGTAACGAAGCCGAGGGACCTCGGCCTCCGGAGGATCATGGATCATTCTGCATTCCGAGGTCCCTCGACTCCATTCTGGTCGCTCAAGCTCCCTCCATTCCGCTCGGGATGACACGCGGTTTTTGATTCCGATACACCCGCAAAGCCGCCTCGCGCTCGGTCGATCGCTCAATCGAGCAACGCATACCAGTTATTCCTCCGCCGCGGCGTATAGCCGGCGGTCGCGATCAGCGTTTCGATCTCCTCTTTAGCCAGGCGGAAACTCGTGCCCGCCGCGCTGACCACGTTTTCCTCCATCATCACGCTGCCGAAGTCGTTCGCGCCGTACTTCAGCGCGATCTGCCCGATCTTTGGGCCTTGCGTGACCCAGGAGCTTTGCACGTTCGGAAAGTTGTCGAGGAAGATGCGACTCAGCGACTGCATCCGCAGATACTCCGCGCTGCCCAGCGGTTCCACTCCGGGCAGCATCTGGTGCCCCGCGCGATTTTGCCCCGGCTGAAACGTCCAGCAGATGAACGCCGTGAACCCACCCGTCGCGTCCTGCTGATCCCGCAGCCGCTGCAAGTGCTCGAGCCGATCGTCCAGCGTCTCGACATGGCCGAACATCATCGTCGCGCTCGAGTTGAGCCCCAACTCGTGCCCGATCGCCATCACCTCCAGCCACTGATCGCTCATGCACTTCAACGGCGCGATTTGATTGCGCACGCGGTCCACGAGGATCTCGCCGCCGCCGCCGGGGATCGATCCCAGCCCGGCTTCCTTAAACTTCGTGAGCACCTCGCGCAGCGGCATCTGGAAGACCTCGGCAAAGTGATTGAACTCCGGCGGCGAGAAGCCGTGGATATTGATGTGCGGATACTTTTCCCGGATGTGGGAGAGCAGCGCGAGATACCAGTCGATGCCCAGCTTCGGATGATGCCCGCCTTGCATGAGAATCTGCACGCCGCCGATAGCGGTCAACTCATCCAGCTTTTGATCGATCTCCTCGTGCGAGATCACATAGTGGTCGAGATCCTTCTCCAGCCGATAGAACGCGCAGAACTTGCAGTAGGTGTCGCAGACGTTCGTGTAGTTGATATTCCGATCGATGATGTAGGTCACCACCGCGCCATCCGTCTTCGCCAGCCGGCGGCGATCGGCGAGCGCGCCGAGTTGCTCCAGCGGCAGGCGGTAGAGTTCCCGCGCGTCGTCCTGCGAGATGCGATCCCCGGCGAGGACTTTATCGATGACGGTATCGGCGGTGATGAGCGGTGCGACCATGGCGGAATGTGCTTGATCAGTTTACGCCTCGCGTCCAGCGGCGGGCGCGCTCAGCGGATCCGTCCCCAGTGCGCGCCGAACGGCCAATACACGAGCACGCCATGGCCCATGAGATTCTGCTCGGGCACGGGACCCCAGTCGCGGCTGTCCGAACTGTGATAGCTGTTGTCGCCCATCGCGAAGTAGCTCTTAGGCGGGACCGTATAGCTCACGTCTTTGTCGATCAGGATTCCCGAGGAGAAACCGATCTCGCGGCCATTCGCGTAGCCATTGTAACCCGCCAGCTTTTTCTCGATGACCCGTTGAAATTGCGGTTCCCTGGCCGGCTCACCGTTGATGAAGAGTGCCGGAGACTCGATGCGCAGCGTGTCGCCGGGCAATCCCGCGAGCCGCTTGATGTAAAACTGCGACGGCCCTCCGGGACGCGCGCGGTTTTCGTTTGTCGGCACATTCTGCGTGTTGAAGACAAACACCTCGGCGCGGTGCGGCGTGCGGAAGTGATACGACATTTTGTCCACGAAGACGTGGTCGCCGGTGTCGATGTAACCACGCACGATGGGTTCGCCGGCTTTGTAGACGTGGCCCGGCGACTGGAGGAAGTAGCGGATCACCGTCTCGCGCATCGCGGATACTGAATAGCGGCCGTTCGTCGTCACGACCTCCGTGCGGGTGAGCCCGAACCCGCGGGTCCCGAAGCCGAGGCTCTTGTATTCCTCCACGCCGATGACCTGCTCGTCGTCCGCGGTCGCCACGACGTTCAGCCAGTCGCGCCCATGCACGGCGAAGTCGACGATCCGCATCAGCGGATTCGGCGGCGGCTCCTGCGTGGGGAAGCCGATCACGCCATTCAAGGTCGGCTGCATCGAGCCAGTGGGAATGGTGAACGGCTGGAGAAAATACGTGCGCACCCCGAGCGCCACGACGATCGCCACGAGGAATACTTCCACGTTCTCGCGCGTCCCCGCGTTCTTGAGCGGCGGCAGGTTGGTTTGACAGATCGTGTCCAGTTTGTCCGCCTGCGCCTGAATCGCCTCCGCATCGCGCGCCTTCACCGCCGCCTCGAGCTGGCGCAAATTCGCCTCGTAATCGGCAACCGTCGCATCGCTCCAAAGGTCGCGTTTGTAATCGAGCAACTTCTTCGCGTCCTTGATCAGGTCGCGGCCCTGGCGGACGTGTTTCGGCAGGAGAAAGGAAAACATGGAGCGCGGAATCTCCCGGACCCCGGCGAGGGTGTCCAGCGTCGAGTGCGGGTGCAAAAACGGGCGAAAGCCTTTGCGCACGGGTGCGATGTGGGACAGGCGTCCCGCCTGTCGCCACGGGCATCTTGCCCGTAACTCTTTCTGGGATTCAGGCAAGACACCCATAGCCGCAGGCAGGCAGCCCGCACCACGGCTCCGAGCCGCGCTTCGCCAGGCACTCTACGACCCGCGCTCGATTCGCTTGAGCGCTTCGCGAACCACTCGCCGGGTCTCCTCGCTCTCGGCGGACCGCGAGAGGAGTTCATTCATCGCCGGAATCGCCTCCCGTGCGGCCGATCCCATCGAGCCGAGGCGCTTTGCGGCGAAGGCCTTTACGCTGAGATCCCGATCCCTCAGCAGGGCAATGAGATCGGGAATGGACCGGACGCTGATCTTCTTCAACGCGTCGAACGCCGCGTCGCGCTCAGGGTCGCGCTGGAGCATGACCACGAGTTTGGTCGAAGCTTCGCGGGCATTTTCGCCGAGGATCGCAATCTCCTCGGCGGCCGCGACCCGCACGCGGGCATCGCCATCGTCGAGCGCGGCGAGCATCACCGGCAAACGCGCGGCCGGATCATCGACCCGGGCGATCGCATGCACCGCTGCGGCGCGAACCGTCGGTTCCGCGTCCTTCGATTGCTTGCGCGCCTCGGGAAGCGCGGCACGGGCATCCGGGCCGATGCCCGCGAACACGGCGAGGATCTTCACCCGCGTCGGCGCGTCCGACGACGGCAATATTTCGAGCAATCGCGGCAACGCGGGCCGCGCGGCCCCGGCCACGGCCGGCAGTGCATCGATGACGGCGAGGCGAACGTTCGGATCGGAGTCCGCGAGTGCCGCCAGCAGCGTCGGCGCGACGCTGCGCGCAAGCTCGCCGAGACTGTCGACCAGGCCTGCCGCGGTGATGCGCACATTGGGCGCCGGATCCTTCAACCCGGCCTCCACCTTGCTCAAGGCGACCACAGTGTGCGCCTTCGTTCCGACCAAAGCGGTGAGCACTGCCGCGCGGACGCGCGGATCGGCGTCGGCGGTCGCCGTTTTCAGCGCGTCGAAAATCGGCGCCGCGACCGCGCCGAGTTCACCCAGCCCGCGGGCGGCGAAAACGCGGACGCTGACGCTCCGGTCACCCAGCGCTTTCGCCAGCGCGGGCAAAGCCTCGCCGCCGATCACCGGGACGCAGCGGACGCTCCAGTGGTCTTTCGTGATCGCGTCGGGATTTTCCTTTTCCACCGCACGCATGATCCCCGGGACGGCGTCGGCTCCGATGCGCCCCAGCGTTTCGAGATAGATTGGGTTTGCGGGAGTGCGCTTGCGGGCGACCTCCAGCAGCGCCTCGACTGCGGGAGCAGCGACGGGTCCGAGCCGGCCGAGCACCGCCGCTCCCCGCTCGCTCGTCGTCTGATTCACGTCGCGCAGGAGGGTGGTGAGCGCGGCGACGAGTTGCGGATGCGCGGCGCGATAGACGTAGATCGCGTTCGTCGCATCGTGGCGGATGGTGGCGCTCTCGTCGCGGATTCCGGTGATGAGAATCGGGACGCCGCGCGCGGGATCCACGCCCAACTTTGGGATGGCCGCGAACAATGCGCCGCGCACCGCGGGATCGTGCTCGGTCGCTGCGAGGTCGGTGATCTTCGGTGCGAGAGACTTTGCCTCCGCGCCGATCTGGGCGAGAGACAGTGCCGCTCCGGCACGCACCGATGCTTCGCCGCTCCCGAGCGCCGCCGCGAGCGGTGCGACGCATTCGCGCCCGATGGCGCCCAGTGCGTCGATCGTCTCACGGCGCTCGAGCGGTTCGTCACGCCGGAGGTTTTCGATCAGGGGTGTAATCGCGTTTTTCGCCGCCGCCCCCATCCCGCCGAGTGCCCGGGCCGCGGCCGCGCGCGCGAACGAATCGTCGCTCTTCAGCGTCTCCAGCAACGGAGGGATCGCCGCCGCACCGATCCGCGAGAGCGCGTAGGCGGAGCGAAACGGCACCTCCCCCCCCTTGCGGTAGCGCGGTCCCGATTCCTGCCGCGGGTCCAGCCCTTTCATTAGCACGGGCACGGCTCCCGCAGCCACAGGCCCGAGGTCCGCGATCGTTCCGATGGCGAGCGACCACACCTGCTTGTCGGAATCCCCCAGCGCCGCGATCACCGCCGGGAGCGCGTCCTTCGCCGCCGGCCCGAGTTTTGAAATGCGAAAAATCGCCTCGCGCCGAGTCCCCACGTCGGATGCCGAAAGCTGCGCGACCAGCTTGTCGAGAGGCACGGCATCGTCCGCGACCAGCGTAACCGCGAGTGCGGCGATCGTCGCAGCGACCGCGCGCAATTTTCCGCAACGCCGCGCGATCACCCCTCGAGGCCGCGAAGCACGCCCGTGCTGTCGCCGAAGGATTGCACGTCGGCACCCGCCCGCTGGAGCATGGCCACGAGCAAATTCGCCATTGGCGTCTCCGGCGCGTAGCGGACATGGCGCCCGGGCAGAATCGTGCCACCACCGCGTCCCGCCATGAGCAGCGGGAGGTCGTCATGCTGATGGCGATTGCCATCAGCGAGGCCGCCGCCGTAGACGATCATCGAGTTGTCAAGCAGGTTGCCGTCGCCTTCGGGAATCGAGCGGAGCCGATTCAGGATGTAGGCGAACTGCTGCATGTGGAACTTGTTGATCTCGCGGATCTTCATCTGCTTCGCGTGATCGCCCTGGTGGTGGGAAAGCGAGTGGTGACCGTCGCTCACGCCGATGTTGCGATAGCTGCGGTTCGATCCTTCGTTCGCGAGCATGAAAGTGCAGACGCGCGTCGTGTCGGACTGGAACGCGAGCACGAGCATGTCGCACATCAGCCGCGCATGTTCCTCGAAGCTTTCGGGGATGCTTTCGGGCACCTCGTAGTTCGCGGCGACTGCGGTGTTCGCGCTCGCGACGGTCTTCTCAGCCTGCTGCACGCGCAGCTCAATGTCGCGGATCGAGGTCAGATATTCGTCGAGCTTTTGTTTGTCGTGACCGCCGACTTTGCGGCCGAGCGACTTCGCGTCTTCGAGCACGAAATCGAGGATGCTCTTTTTGTAGAGCGCCTGCCGTTTCGCGACCTCGCCCTGCTCCTTCGGCAGTTCGCTGGCGAAGAGCCGCTCGAAGACAAGGCGCGGATTGATCTCGCGCGTCATCGGCGTGTTTTCGTTCCGCCAGGAGATGTTGTTCGAGTAGGTGCACGAGTAGCCCGTGTCGCACTTGCCACCCTGCCGGCCGGGCTCGAGGCCGAGTTCCAGCGAGGCAAAGCGCGTCTGTTTCCCCGCGACCTGCGCCGCCACCTGATCGGCGGAGATCCCCACGCGAATCTGCGAACCTTCGCTCTTCAACGGCTGCGAACACGTCAGCCAGCTTCCCGCCGAACGCGCGTGATCACCGCCGCCATCGGCATTCGACCGTCCTTTGTCCTGCGCGAGCCCGCTGAGCACGAGCAGCTCGTTTTTATGCGGCTGGAGCGGCTGGAGGATGTAGGGCAGGTCGAAGTCGGCGCCTTCCGCCGCGGGCGTCCAGTCCGGCATGTGCGCGCCATTGGGCACGAAAAGAAATGCGGTGCGCACCGGCGCCTTGCCCGCCACCGCACCAGCCAGCGCACGGACCGGCAGCATGGCATCGAGCATCGGGATCGCGATCGCGGCGCCGAGACCGCGGAGGAAGGTGCGGCGGGGAATGACGAGGGATGGATTCATGAAGGCTTCAGCGGGCTAACCGCGATACGGGCGGAATGTTGGGTGCGGATTCGGATTCTTCATTTCTGGGCAATGTCCGCTTTGCGCCGCAGGAAGGGGTCGCTGGTGACGATCGCGGTAATCAACGAAGAGAATTTGCCGCCGTTCTTCTCCACCTGCTCGACTGCCGCATCCACCGCGCACTTGTCGGCATACTCCAGACCGCGCCCGAGCGCGTAGGTCATCACCTTCCGGGCGAGTCCGCGGACGAAGTTCTTGTTTCCCTTCAGCACTTTCTTCAGGTCACGGGCACCGCTGAACTTCGTCCCGTTCGACAGCTCCCCCGAGGCGTCGATCTGGAACTTCCCGTCCATGTCCCGCCACGCGCCGGTCGCGTCGAAATTCTCCAGCGCGAACCCGAGCGGATCCATCTTGTTGTGGCAGCCCATGCACTCGGAGTGGTTGCGATGCTGCTCGAGCCGCTGGCGCAGCGACGCGGTTTGATTCACCGCGCGCTGTTCCTGCAGCGGCGGAACATCGGGCGGTGGCGGTGGTGGCGGCGTGCCGAGGATTTGTTCGAGGATCCACTTGCCGCGGATCACCGGCGAAGTGCGCGTGGGCGTGGACGTCGAGAGGAGCACGCTCGCCTGGGTAAGCACCCCGCCGCGGGGCGAATTCGGCGGAAGCGTGACGCGCTGGAACTTGTCCCCTTTCACTCCGTCGATGCCGTAGAACTTCGCCAGCTTCTCATTCAGGAACGTGAAGTCCGCATCGAGCAGGTCGGTGAGCGGACGGTCCTCCTTCATGATCGCCTGGAAGAAAAGCTCCGTCTCCTCGCGCATCATTCCTTTCAGTTCGTCGCGGAATTTCGGAAACGCGTCCGGATCCACCTGCGTGTCCCAGATGTTGCGAATCTGCAGCCACTGGCCCGCGAAGTTCGTCACAAAATCCCGCGCCCGCCAATCCTGCACCATGCGCGCGGCCTGCTTTTCGAGGTTGCCGTTCTTGCGGAGTTCGCCATTCGCCGCGAGGCGGAAGAGTTCGTCATCCGGCATCGTCGACCACAGAAAATAGGAGAGCCGCGAGGCCACCTCGTAGTCGCCGAGATCACGGATGTCGCCCACCTTCATCGCGGCCGGATCAAGCTCCCAGCGGAAGAGGAAATGCGGCGAGCAAAGCGTCGCCTGGACCGCAACTTGGATACCCTCGATGAACGAGCCGCCATTCTTCTGTGCCAGTTCGACAAAGCCGACGAGCCGCGCCACTTCCGCATCGTCCACCGGACGCCGGTAGGCCCGTGCGGCGAATTTCTTCAGAATCTCCGTCGCCACTTCCTTCTCCTGTCCGGGTTTCGGCAGGCGCGTGATCAGCCGCTGGTGGCTCTCCGGCAGCTTTGGCGCCGACCCGGCCGGGCCGCTGATTTCCACGCTGTCCACGAACACGTTTCGGTCGCCACGCCGCTTTGGGTCGGCGTTAGTTTGGTCTTTGTAGTTGTTGAGGAATGCGACTGCGACCTTGCGCGTTCCCGGCTCCAGCGCCGTTCGCGATTCGTAGATCACGCCGCTCGTGCCTTCATTCCTCACCTCGAAGACCCCCAGTTCCTTGCCGTCCACCCGCAGCGCCAGCTTCGGCGCATCGGGTCCCGCGAGTTCCGCATAGGCCTTCACTTTGAAAATGTATTCGCCCTTCGTCGGCACCTTCAGTTCCGCCGTCGCGTCACCTTCGCGGTAAAGGCCAAGGACATGATTATCGAGCGGCTTCACCCAATCGGTCGCCGAGGTGAAGGCATCGCCGCGCAGCCTCTTCGCGAAGGGCTTGCCAACCGCATCGACGACGATCGCCTTCTTCACGATGTCATCCGCCGCGGCGAGGAACTTCTCCATGAGCAACGGCGAGAGCGAAAGCACGTCGCCGATGTTGTCGAAGCCATAGCCGACCTCGTCATTCGGAAAATCCTCCGCCGAAAAGTTCACGCCGAGCAGGTCGCGGATCGTGTTCCCATACTCCGCTTTGTTCAACCGGCGGATCGTCACCTTGCCGGGATTCTTCTCCAGCTTGCAGTCGAGTGAAGTGAGCCGCCCCTCGATGAAGTGCAGCACCAGATCGCGCTCGGCGTCCTTTGGCTGCGGCTTCTTTTCCGGCGGCATCTCGCGAGTCGAGATCAGCTCCGCGATCTTCTCCCAAGCCTCGCGATTCTCCTCCAGCTTCGGATTCGCCGCGATCGCGGTGAGATCCACATCGCCCTTCTTTTTCTCCGGATTGTGGCAGTCGAAACAAAACTGCTTCAGCACCGGCTGGATGTGCGTGTCCAAGTTCACCGGGCCGCTCTTTCCCGGCACCTCCGCGGCGAACGCGAGGGTGGGCAGCGCGAAGAAAATAATTGCGGTTTTGGTCATGGAGCGGCGGAAATTACACCGGATTCAATCAACGTGCACGGGAGCGCTTAGAGACTGTGAAACAAGCGGGAATCAAAACCGCGTGTCATCCCGAGCGGAATGAAGGGAGCCTAAGCGACCAGAATGAAGTCGAGGGACCTCGGATCACGGAATGATCCATGATTTCCCAACGGCCGAGGTCGTTGCCTGCGGCTGTCTCGCAGACTCGGCTCGACTCCGTTACACTCCGCTCAGGATGACAGGTTTTCTTGAACTCCCGTACACCCTCTGAGGCGCGGAAAGTCTTCCGCTTCGCTGCGTTCGGTCTCGCACTTGAAGTCACCGCCGCTTCGTGGTCTGGTCCGCCCCCCGTGACCGCGCGCCCGATTTCACCCTTCACCGCCGCGCGCGCCGTCCTGCGCCGCGGCCCCTTCGCCCGCTACATGGCAGGCGAGACGATCTCGATGCTCGGCACCTGGATGCAACAGATGGCCCAAGGCTGGGTCGTCGCCGGATTGACCACGAGCGCTTTCACCCTCGGCCTGCTGAATTTCGCCGCCGGCCTCCCCATGCTCGCGCTCGCCATGTACGGCGGCACCGTCGCCGATCGGCATGACAAACGCGTGATCCTCATCGCCACGCAGATCGTCCAAATCGCCCTCGCCCTCGGCATCGGCTGGCTCGTCGCCACCGGGCAGATCGCCATCTGGCATGTGCTCGTCGCCGGCGTCCTGCTCGGAATCAGCACCGCCTTTGAGATGCCCGCCGCGTCCGCGCTCGTCCCCGAGCTCGTGGAGAAAGAGCAGCTCCAGGCCGCGATCGCTGTCGACCGCTCGGTCTTCCACGCCACGCGCCTCATCGGACCCGCGATTGGCGGCTGGCTCGTCGCCACCCTCGGCACCGCCGCCGCATTTTTCGCCAATGCCGCCAGCTACCTCGCGCTGACGATCGCCGTCCTCACGCTGAACCCCCGCGCGCGCGGCACCGATGCCGAGGAAGCGCTGCGGCAGACCGGCATGAAGGATGGCTTCGCCTACGTCCGCCGCGACCCGCCCACGCTGGCCATGATCACGCTGCTCAGCCTCGCCTCCTTCTGCATCTCGCCGTTTTTCATGGTCCTCATGCCGCTCTACTCGCGGCATGTCCTGAATATCCCGGCGCAATCCCACGGTCTCCTCATGGGCTCGTCCGGCATCGGCGCATTCGTCGGCTCCATCTGGCTGCTCAGCATCCCATCGCACCGCCGCACCACGTATCTGCGAGTGGGCGTCGGCCTCATCTGCATCTGCATGCTCGCCCTTTCCGCCGCTCACGCGCTCTGGCAGGCGATCCTCGCCATGATCGCGCTCACGCTCGGCACCAGCACCCTCTTCGGCCTCGCGAACACCGTCATCCAGGAACGCGCGCCCGACGCCATCCGCGGCCGCATTTCCGCCATCGTCGGCCTCAGCTTATTCGGCATCCTCCCCTTCTCCGGCCTGCTCGTCTCGAAAGTATCCGATCTCCTCGGCTTGCGCGAAGCCATGGCCACGGGCGGCCTCCTTTTCGGTCTCGCTGGCGCGGCTCTCCTTTACGCCCATCGCCGGCTTTGCATCCGGCAGCCCGCCCCACTGGCCGCAGCGCCGATTTCCTGAGCGGCGTCGCCGCGACTGCGCGACCGCACTTGCGGCGTGAACCGCTCAAACGACAACGCCCCACTCCTTTCGGGAGCGGGGCGCTGGAATTCTGAACTGTCCGCGAGGCCGGTTAGCCGAACGTCGGCTCCATCAGCCCAAACCCGCCGTCCTTGCGCCGGTAGAGCACGTTCACTTTCTCCGTCTTCGCATTGAGGAAGACCACGAACTGCCGCGTCGACATTTCGATCTGGAGCACCGCTTCATCGACGAACATCGGCTTCACGGGATAACGCTCCGTCTTGATCACCTCAGGCTCGCTCTCCTCGATCTCCGCATAGGCCGCGTCCACCGGGCTGTAAACGGTTTCCTCGAAGTGCTTCACGCTGCCGCGGCGCGGCCGGTGGCTGCGCAGGATCTTGGTCTTGTACTTCCGCATCTGCTGCGCGATCTTGTCGATCACGCTGTCGATCGAGGCATACATGTCCGGGGTCTCACTGCTCGCCTCGATGGTGATGTGGTTGTTGCAGTGGAGGATGATCTCGGCGAAGTGCCGGTGCTTCTCCACATCGAGAATGACGTGGGCCTCGATGATCCGCGGATAGTCGAGGTGCAGGTGGTTGACCTTGTTGTTTGCGTAATCCTTGATGGCCTCGGTGATGCTGACGTGACGACCGGTGACTTTGACCGGCACATTGATGTTCTCGGTTTGCATAGAGGGGGGGTGTCTGGGGGTGGCTGCGGTGCTTACATCTGGAAGCCCTCGCCGAGATAGATGCGGCGGGCGATGGGATCGTTGATGAGGAAATCTTTCGTACCCTGCGTCTCCACGCGTCCCTGGGAGATGAGGTAAGCGCGGTCCACGATGGAGAGGGTTTCGCGCACGTTGTGATCGGTGATGAGAATCGCCAATCCCATGTCGCGCAGGTTTTGCACGATCTGCTGAATCTCGCTCACGGCAATAGGATCGACGCCACTGAACGGCTCGTCCAGCATGATCATGCTCGGATTTGTGACGAGCGATCTCGCGATCGTGAGGCGTCGTTTTTCACCACCGGAGAGCGTGAGCGCATTCTGTTTGGCGACGTTCGCGATCCCGAACTGGTGGAGCAATTCCTCGCAACGGTGCCGGCGTTCCTTGCCATTGAGCGGCGTGATTTCGAGGATCGCCATCAAGTTCTCCTCGACCGTCAACTTCCGGAAAATCGACTCCTCCTGCGGCAGATAACCCATCCCCATCCGGGCCCGGCGATACATGGGAAAGTGGGTCACGTCCTGGCCGTCGAACATCACCTTGCCGCCGTTCGGTTGCACCAGCCCCACGATCATGTAGAAGCTCGTGGTCTTGCCGGCGCCATTGGGTCCGAGCAGACCCACGATCTCCCCGCGGCGGCAGTTGATGTCCACGCCATTCACCACCGCGCGACCGCCGTAGATTTTGACGAGCTTCTCCGTCTGGAGAATGGGCGTGCCGGTCTTCGGCAGCGGTGCGGGTGAGTCGGTGACGGTCACGCAGGCAGACTATTTGTCCAGTTTCTCCGCGATCACGGTCTTGTGTGCGCCAGTGACCCGCATTTTACCGTCGCGATTCAGAATCATGATCGTGCCTTCCTCGGAGGCCACGCAGGTATTGATGCCCTGTTGCACATCGGGCTTTCCGTAGAGCGTGATGTCTCCCGTGATCGAATCGTAGTGCACCTTCTTGCCATGGCCCACGCTCCGGCTGGTCGAGCCGTCGAGTTCCATCTTTTCCTGCGTGACCGTCACGACCTTGCCGGGATCAGCCTCCGCGATGGCTCGCTCCAAGCCGCCGCCTTTGGCGGGCTTCCGGTCTTTGTCGGCATTCGACGCGGGCGCCGCCACCCTGGGCGCGGCCCCATCGGTGGGCTTGTCGTCGTGTTTCAGGAAAGCGGTCAGTTTGTCCGCCTGGACGATGAACTCGGGATCTGTGACCACCACGTCGCCGATGAAAATCGCGATGTGGCCTTTTTGATCGAAAGTCGCCTCGAGCGCGACGATCTCCGTCGGTCCCTTGGCCTTCTTCTCGGGCTTGGTCTCTTTCTTCTCCGAAGTCTTCTCCGGAAAAAGCGCGGAGGCCGCGCCTGCCACCGCGGATGCCTTGGGGACGAGCGTGGGCCGCGCATTGCGACTTCCCCCGGTGCCGCGCCCGGGATCGGCGGAGGAAGGAGCGAGGTTTTCGATCTGCCGCAGGAGTTCTTCCTGGGTCAGCGGCTTCGCTTGCGCGAGGACATCCCCGCGTGAAATAGCCAGGGTCACCAGGGCGGAAAGGACGAGCAGACCGAGGCGGCTACTTTTCACTGGATGCGGCCTCGTCGGAGGGAGTGGTTTCATTTTCGAGGTTGTAGATCAGCATGCGGACTTTGCCTCCGATGTGGCCAGCGCGAGTTTCGGTGTTGAACGTCATCGTTTTCCCGGTCAGTTCGAAGTCGGAGCGCTTGATGACGACGCCCGTTTCCGTGCTGATCACCCGGGTGGTGAGATTGAGGGCGGCTTCGAGGAGATCGATCTTCATCTCGCCATCACCTTTTCCATCGAAGGTCTCGATGAGCAGCTTTTTCATCATCATGTGCTCCTCGTCGGTCCGGCTCCCCACGTCCATGGTGAAGCGCATTTGGATGTTTCCCTTCTCGTCACGAACCGGGATCACCAACCCCTTGGCATCGTGTCCGGGTGGCACCGGGATCGTGAGCTTCGCCGGCCCCTTTTCCGCCGCCGCTTCGGGCTTCGCTTTTTTATCGTCCTTCTTGTCGCCCTTTTTCTTGTCCACCTTTGCGGCGGGCGGCTTGGCTGCGTCGTCGTTCTTCGCTCCGGCCGCGCCCGAGGCGATCACCGCGAAAGCGGCCATAACGAGTGACTTACGAAACCAAATCATGGATTTGCTTCAATTGTTTCAGCAGCGCTGGCAACTCCGCGAGCGGAATCTGATTCGGTCCATCCGAGAGCGCCTCGGCCGGATTCTCGTGCGTCTCGATGAAAACACCATCGCAGCCCGCCGCCGCCGCCGCCCGCGCCAGCACCGGTGCGAGCACGCCATCCCCGCTGGTGGTGTCGCCCCCGCCGCCGGGACGCTGCACGGAGTGCGTGGCGTCGAAGACGACGTTCACGCCCTGCTCGCGCATCCAGTAGAGCGAACGCATGTCCGCCACGAGATTGTTGTAGCCGAAGGTCGTCCCCCGCTCGGTGAAAAAGAATCGCTCGCACCCGAACGCGCGCAGCTTCCCGGCGATGTTCCCGATGTCCCACGGCGCGAGGAATTGCCCTTTCTTCACGTTCACCACCCGCCCGGTCTCCGCCGCGGCGCGAATCAAATCAGTCTGCCGGCAGAGGAATGCGGGGATCTGCAGGATGTCGATGAACTCCGCGGCGATCGCGCATTCCTCCGGCGAATGCACATCGGTGGTGACCGGCACGCCCAGCTCGCGGCCAACCGCCGCGAGCAGCGCGCATCCGGCGCGGGCGTCGATTCCGCGGTAGGATTTTACACTCGTGCGGTTCGCCTTGTCGTAGCTCGCCTTGAAAACCCACTGGATGCCGGCGCCCGCCGCGATGTCGCGAAGCTGGCGCGCCATCCGCCAGATGAACTCTTCCGACTCAATGACACACGGCCCGAGGATGTAAAATGGGTCACGCCCCCCGATCTCCACCGCACCGACCCGAAAAGCTTCACGTCGGCCCACGTCAGGAACCGTAACTTTTCGTGAAACGCTTGCGGTTCTCCTCCGGCTCCGCGGCCTTCGGAGGCTCCGGAGCCGCTGGTGGCGGCGCTACCGCCGCCGGAGCGACCGGAGCGGGCGCCGGCGCCGGAACGGCAGCCGGTGCGGACGCCACCGCTTCGGGGAGATTCAGGAGTTCCGGCGGTGGTTCGGCCCCTACGTTCCGGGCGCGGACCACTTGCACGACGTCGGCATAGGCGAGCTGCAATTCGTTGACGGCACTGTCGATCACCTTCTTCTCGTCCGGATTCAGGTTGCCCACCGTGCGCTGCCGGATCACCGCGAGCTGATCGATGAACATCTTGGCGAGCGGAAGATTCACTTCCACCTGGCCGCGCCGTGGGTCGGGAATCTGGCCGAGAAACAGCGCCGCATTCTGTGCCTGCTGCATCACAAACTCGATAAAGACTTGCGACATCTCGCCAGCGTGGGTGTGGGTCTGAACTTCGGCCATAATTTGTGTCGGCCACTCTTCCAGTAAAGCGCGAGACCGGCAACCAATCTCTCGATCGTCGCCGCGGCGAGCCGCTATTTCCTCGCTTCGGGCGTGACGCTCAGCTCCACCCGCTTGCCTCCCCGTTCCACCGCCACCTTCACCGGCTGGCCGATTTTCACGGCATCGAGCGCGTAGGTGTAGTCATAAATGTTCGCGATTTTCTGCGCGCCGAATTCGACGATCACATCATCACCTTGCAGGCCGGCTTTCTCCGCGGGACTGCCCCCGCGCACGCCGGAAAGCTTCACGCCTTTCACTTCCGTCGTGTAATCCGGAATCGTGCCGAGATACGCGCGCAGCGTTTCCCGCGAACCGCCGCCCTGATCGCTGTGCTCCACGCGCGCATAGTCCGCCCGCTCCGGCGCGGTCGCCAGATCCAGAATGATCTGCCGAGCGAAGGTCGCGATCCTCTCCAGGCCGCGGTAGTCGAGCTTGTCCGCAGTGTCGCTCGGGCGGTGATAGTCTTCGTGGGCGCCGGTAAAGAAATTCAGGACCGGGATTTTTTTGGGGTAAAAGCTCGTCGTGTCGGTGGGCAGATACGGGTCGTCCTGCAGCACGAGATTGAAGCCCGCGGCGACGTTGCGCTTCTCGATGAGGCGGCGCCAGACCTTGCTGCTGCCCACTCCCTGGAGGGTGAGCTTGTTGTCGCGCAGGCGGCCCACCATGTCGAAATTCACGTAAGCCGCGATCTTCGCGGTGGGCACCGGCGGATGCGCGGCAAAGGCGGCGCTGCCGAGCAATCCGCTCTCTTCGCCACTCCACAGCGCGAAGATGATGCCCCGGCGGGTTTTCGCGTCCGCTGCCGGAGCCGCGAGCGCCCCGGCCAGTTCCATGACGAGCGCCGTCCCGCTCGCATTGTCATCCGCGCCGTGATGCACCTGACCTTCCTCGCCGGAGCGCGCCATCGAACTCCCGCTGCCGCCACGCCCGAGGTGATCGTAATGCGCGCCGACGAGGATGTATTCGTCGATCCCCGCCGGCGGCAACACCGCGACCACGTTCCGATCAGATTTCTTGATGTGCTTCAGCCCGATCTCCAGCGAGACGCGGACTTTCGGCAGAAGGAATCCGCCCTCCGCATGCGGGTTCTCGGTATCGAGCGCCGTCTGCAGATCCGTCAGCTTGCGCCCCGAAGTGGCGAGCAATGCATCCGCCACCCCCGTGGTGATGGAGGCCGCGAGCACTCCGGAGCCTGCGAGACTCCCGTCACCGGTGAGCGGCAGGAGTTCGCCCGCCCGCGGCGAATTCGGTCCCGTGACGACGAGCACCGCCTTGGCCCCGCGTTCCCGCGCCATCATCGCCTTGTAGCGGATGCCAGCGTAGCGATTGAGCTGCGCGCGGCGTGCGGCGTCCACACTTTCCGGCACGTAGCGTATCAGGAGCACGATCTTGTCCTTCACGTCGAGCCCCTCGTAGCTGTTGTAACGCGTGCCCGCTTCGCCGGGCACGGTGAGACCGTAGCCCGCAAACACCACTTCGCCATCCACGCTCCCGCTGTCGGAAAAAGGCACGGGACGGAAATCATGATCCACGGCCAGATCCCGCGCGGCGCTTCCGTCGCCGAGCAGGCTCAGACGATTCTTCCCCGGCAAGACCTCGACCCCCGCATCGAACTCGAAGGGCTGAAACAGCGAACCGTCACCGAGTGGCTTCAGACCCGCCTCGGTCAGGTATTCAGCGAGCCACTCGGAAGCGGCTTTGATTTCTTCGCTGCCCGTCGCGCGCCCGGCACGGGCATCGTCCGCCAGCCACGAAACCTCGCTGCGCAGATCGTCCGCCGTGATTGAACCATTCGGTTTCACCGTGCTCAGCGGCAATGGCGCGACCACGCGCTCCAACTCTGCCCGCTCACTTTGCCGTTCCGCAAATCGTTGCCCATCTGCCGCGATCTCCTGAGCCGTGCGGACCCGTTTCGGCGCTCCCTGCAACGCCTGGAGCGCTGCGGGGTGATTCCAGTCCGCGAGGAAAATCTGCGATTTGCCATCCGCGGTGCGGCCACTGGTCCAGGCGAGCCGTTTGCCGTCGGGAGCAAATACCGGCAGACCGTCGAATCCCGGCGAGAAGGTCGCCTGCACCGGCTCGTGGTCGCAATTCACGTCGACGAGGAAGAGTTCGAAGTTATCGAAGCCGAGCTTGTTTGACGTGAAGATGAGATAGTTCCCGCTCGGGTGGTAGTATGGCGCCCAGGACATGCACTTGAAATCCGTGATGCGCCGCTTGTCTGTGCCGTCAACTTTCATCGTCCAGACGTCCGCGATCATTCCGCTCTCATCGAAGTGCCGCCAAACGATCCGCTGTCCATCGGGCGAGAAAAACGGGCCGCCATCGTAGCCCGGCGCGTTCGTCAAACGCCGTTGTTCGGAACCGTCGGCATTCATCACGTAAATCTCGCCAAACCACGCGGGATCTTTTTCCACCCGCTGCTTCTCCTCTGGCGTGAGCGGATGATCGTAACCGCCGCGAAGGGACGAAAAGACGATCTGACGCCCATCCGGAGAGAACGAACCCTCGGCATCGTAGCCCGGTGCCTCCGTCAGGCGCTGAAGCTGCGTCCCATCTTGATTCGCGGAGAAAAGGTCCATCGAAGCGTCGTAGTCCCACGCATACCGGCGCTGCTTTCCGCTCGCGCGGAAATCGAGTTCCGCCTTCTGCTTCGCCGCCGCCTCCGGATCATGATGGGTGGAGGCAAACAGCACCCGCGAATTTCCCGGCTGGAAAAAAGCGCAAGTGGTCTTCCCCTGCCCCGGTGAAATGCGCGCGCTTTCCCCGGAGAGCAGGTCGAGCAGGTAAATCTGGTAGAACGGATTCCCCTCCTCCCGCTCGCTTTGAAAAATCAGCAGATTTCCATCCGGATGGAAGTAGCCCTCACCGCTCCGTTTCCCCTCGTAGATGAGTTGCCGCACATTGCCGAGAAACTGGATCTCCGACGCTCCTGGCTCGGCTTTGGCCGCGAGCGCGGGATACAGGAGACCGAAGACAACGCAAAGAAGAAGGGAGCGACGCATGGACCGGGACGATGCTAGGCAATGCGAAATCGCGCAAGCGATCAGGACTCAGAAAGCATCCCTCGTGTACAGCGCAACGGGCAAAGGCTCGACGCCTTTGCCCGTGCGTAAATCAGTTCGCTGATCGAATCAGGCCTGGACGACCGGCATGCGCGACGCACGGCGGCGCAAACCCAGCAACCCGAGGCAGGCGATGATCGGCATCGCGAACGTTGCGGGTTCTGGAACCGCCACCAGCACAAGGCGGGTGCCTCCACCCTGAATCTCCAAATGGCTGGCCGCCGTGAGGTTGGTCGCACCTGTTCTATCGAGAAAGAAATCGCCAATATTCAGCAAGCTATTATTCGCTCCGTCATTCAACCCTACCTGGCCTCCCGCCGCCCAATCAATCAGCGTGTAAGTTCCTTCTACGACGTCGGCACCCGTGACTGAGATCGTCACTGCTCCGTTGAATATGGTCGGAAACAAAATACCGCCAGCACCAATAACGATTTTGCCTTGGCCAGAGGAGGGACCGCTTGAGGTGTTTCCAATGGCGAATGGCGTTCCAGTGTAGCCGTTCGTAGCGTCTGGAGCAGTAAGTTGGAAATTCAGCGTATTCTGTCCAACCAAATTCGGGTCTGCGTTGGATAGCGTGAGGCCTCCAATGTTCAGTTGGCTGTTAGCCAACAGGCTGCTACCGGTACCAATAGTCCCGGCGAAGGTCGAAAGATTGTTGACGCTCGCCAAACTCGCCGCCCCGGTATGGCCGGTCTTGTCAATAATCCCACCATTGAGAATAGTGAGTCCAGCGGTATTCGAGCTACCATTTAACTGGATGGTGCCACCACTATTGGTGATCGACGCCGTCCCACCCAAGGAACTTCCATTAAATTTCAGCGCATTATCGGTCGTAAGCTGAATGTTCGCAGTCCCGGCGGAAGCGCTGTTGTTGAAGTTCACTTCACCGCTCGAGAGGATGATCTGCGTGCCGGCTCCAGCCTGAGTGATGCCCCCACCGTTGAAATTGATCGGCGTCCCACTACCCAAACCAGCACCCGGCAAGCTAGCACTGTTGTCGAAAGTATAGCTGCCAGCGCCAGCAGTGAAGTCCAAAGTCCCGATGTCGAGGCTGCTTCCAAAGGTTCCAATGATAACCGTCCCGGAACCGGAGACAAACGAAGCGTTCCCACCATTCACCCAAGATCCGCCCGACCAGTCAGTTCCACCGGTTTCGTTCCAAGTCCCAGGACCGCCAACCCAATTCAGGGCTTGAGCGGAAATAGGGAGACCGGTCATGAGACCGAGAGCGGCGAGTGCCGAGACACGTTTGAAGGATAGCTGGGAGAGTTTCATTGGTTTTAGCTGGGGTTTTAGCAGGCCTCAGGGTGTGGTTCCGGAGGTCGTTGAGGTGCGGTGGTGTTCATATGGAGATGGGCGATTGATGTCAATATCGATTTTTGATTTTTTTAGTGGCTCGACTCCTACCTCCTGATTCGGCCCTTGCTTCTCACACCTTCCGGAGCTTAGGAAACCGCATCTTTGTCGGGAAAAGCCTTCCAGTGCCGATCAAAACCTTACGCTCATCTTATTCGCCTGCTTGGTTGCCACGGGGACTGACCGCTCTCGCGGTTTCGCTTTTGGCGATCCATTTGCTCTTCGCGAGCCGGATCTCGTTCGAAGATCTGCGTTTCGCCATGATGGGCGCGGTCGCTTTGGTGGCAATTGCGTGGTCTGCGGCCGATCGGTTGGAAAAGGAAATTGACGCCGCTTCGATCCTCGTCGGGACCACACTTCTCGCCTTCACGCTCTGGCGGCTCCAGGAGCCGGCCGGTGCTTTGGCGGCGGGCCTCGCCCCCGTTCCTCTCGGGCTGGGGCTCGCGCTGCTCTTCGGCGGGTGGAGGCGCCTCCGCGAGTTTTGGCGCGAAGGCATTATTGTCGCGGGGCTGACGGTATCGCCGTTCGTGGAAACCGTCGTTCTCGAACTCCTCGGCTTGGACCTTTCTCCCGGCACCGCGCAGTTCACGGCCGGATTGCTGAGGGTCGCCGGGTGGAATGCTTCGGCCCACGACGTGATCGTGAGCCTGCCCGATGCATGGATCGTGGTCTCGCAAGGCTGTTCAGGCTTGAAGACCATGTACTTTCTCGTCGGCTTCTCCATCGTCCTTCTTTTGCTCTACCCGCTCCCTGGGACGCGGCGAAAGCTCGTGGTGATCGGCAGTGCCGCGATGATCGGGTATGTCGTCAACGCGGTCCGAGTGGCGATCCTCGCACTCCTCGCGGCTCCGGGACACGAGGAGGCCTTTCACTTTTGGCACATCAAGCAAGGCGCGATGGTCTTTGAGATCATCGCCATGGCCGTCTTCCTCGCCCTCGTGTATCTCATCATGCCCACGCGCCGAACCGGACCGAAAGAGAAGGTGGTGCCTCAATGATCGCCGCTTCCCGAGTCCGCTTTGCGGTCGTGATCGCTGCGTTGGCAGGCGCGTGGTTTGTGGGTGCGAAGCTGCTGCTCTCGACGCAGCCGATCGACCCCGTTTTGCCACCGGTGGAATTCCCGCGCGAACCCGCGGTCGCTGGCTGGCAGGCGATGATCGAAGAGCCCGATCCGATCCGGCCTCACACCCAGCGGTACCGGAAGACGGACGGTGAGCAGAGCGTGGCGCTGGAGATGCAATTCATCCCCGACCTGCCGATCCACTACGTGCGGAATCCGCAAATCGAGTTGCGCTTTCTGCCCCGCGCTCATCTCCCGCTGGACGCCGGGATGCGCCACTACGTCAGCCCGCGCACCAAGGTCGTGCCGAACGAGCGCAGCGGCGCGGCGCCGGATGCGAACGTCACGGCAGGGCCGGCTGGGACGGGCTGGTGGACGGTCGGAGGATCCGCCAACTTGACGACGATCGTCACCCCCGGCGGCGATGCCTCGATCGTCCCGCGTGCGGTCGCGCGCAGTCTCTACGTGAATCACGTCACGTTCAATCGCCTCGCCCGCTGGCTCTTCGCCCGCGAAGCAATGCCGGACCGGCGCTGCGTGCTCATTCACTTTTCGACGCCCGATGGTCCGAACGCACGCGCGATCCTGGCACAGTCGTGGACGGAGTGGCGAGCGGCGCACTTCCCGGTTTTTCCCGGCGCGTCGCGTTAAGCCGTCAGCGGTGATTCCGCCGACGCGCGAGCAGCGCCTGCCATTTTTCGATCAGCCGCCGCAGGCCTTGGTCGATTGGCAGCGCGAGCGTTTCTTCCGGGGAAAACCAGCGCAGTTCGTGGCTTTCGTCGCTCACCGTGGGCGTGGCGTCTTCCGGCGCGATGAGCACCCAGCGCAGATCGAAGTGTTCATGCGCCGGCTCCCCGCGCTTGGAATTCCCGGGGATCGCGTGAATGTCGATGTCGAAGGGACGCCGCGACGTGACGATCAAGCCCGAAATGCCCGACTCCTCCTCTGCCTCGCGCTGCGCGACCCGCAGCACGTCCTCGTCGCCATCACAATGGCCGCCGAATTGCAGCCACTTGTCGAGGAATCGGTGATGATGCAGCAGCGCCCGCGAACCATCCGCGCTCACCACCAGCGCACTGCCGGTGAAATGTCCCGGAAAGCACGAACGCTCGAAGCATTCCGGGACCGCGAGCAGCGCGAGCATGCGTTCGCGGTGCAGCAGTTCGCTGGGCGAGGAAAGATCAAGGTCTTCGAGCTGCTGGCGGAGATCGTCGCGGGACATGCGCACAGCCTTACCAGCGCGGGCTAGACCTTGGCGCTCGAATATTCCCAGCCCTTGCGATACGCGGCGCGTTTGATGAACTTCGCGGCCTCGGGCACGCCCGGCACCGCCAGCGCCGCGGCATCCCATTCGAGCCGGCGACCGGGGAAGTGCATCGCGAGTCCTCCGACGAGGGTGAGTTCCGTGAGCGGCACGGAGTAATCGAACTGCGACATGAAATCGAACGGCTTCCCGTTCTTGATTGCGAGGGTCCACTCCTCCTGCGGCGCGCCGGCTTTCGGGCTGCGCTCCAGCGTCTTCGCGGGCGGATTCGCCAGCACGGCTTCGCGCCGGGCTTTGGGCCAAATCTGCGGGTTCTTCGCCTGGTCGGCGCCGTTGAAGATGACGCCCTCGGTCCCGACAATGATCCAGCCGCCGATCGGCATCTTGCCGTCTTTCTTCGGGTCGGCATTCTTGAACGCCTCCGCGGTGTCGATCGCCGAGGGCAGCTCCGGCAGGTACTGCGCGCCATCGGGCTTCTTGCCCTCATACCACGTCATCATCACGTCGCCGTGATTCTTCACGCCGGGGAATTCCATCTTCACGATCGCGCCGGTCGGCCACGCGACCTCGGTGAGATCGTCCACCTGCGTCGCGGTCGCATACTTCGGCACGCCGAGATCCAGCGCCCACGAAGCCGCGTCGATGAGATGGCAACCCATGTCGCCGAACGCGCCTGCGCCCCATTCGAGAAAGCCGCGCCACTTGAACGGATGAATGTCCGGCGAATACGAATGATCCGGCGTCGCGGCGAGCCAGAGCGGCCAGTCGACATTAGCGGGAATGTCGCCGCCCTTCAGGATCGCGCTCTTTCCCTGCGGCCAAATCGGGCGGTTCGTCCAGACGTGGATTTCCTGCACTTTGCCGATCACGCCCGCCGCGATCCATTCCTTCACCACGCGGTTGTCGTCAAAGGTGTGCCCCTGATTTCCCATCTGCGTGATCACGCCCTTTTTCTTCGCCGCGAGATGGAGTTCGCGCGCTTCCCAGAGCGTGTTCACGAGCGGCTTTTGCACACAGACATGTTTGCCGAGCGCGATCGCGTGCATGGCCGCGGGAAAGTGCGCGTGATCCGGCGTGGAGACCGTCACCGCTTCGATCTCCTTCACCTCGTCGAGCATCTTGCGGAAGTCGCGATACTTCTTCGCATTCGGAAATTTCGCCGCCGCCTTGTTCAGCGTGTTTTCATCCACGTCGCAAAGGGCAACGACTTCATTGTCACGCGACGCGCCCTCGAGATCGGACGCGCCTTTTCCGCCGCACCCGATCGCCGCGATTCCGAGTTTGCGCAGCGCCGGCGTGCCACCCTGGCCGATGGCAAAGTGCGGAATGACGATTCCGCCCGCCGTGGTGACGGCGAGACCTTTGAGGAAATTGCGGCGGGAAGTGCGGGAGGAGGAGTGGGACATGGGAGGAGGGGTTTGGAGGAAACTCAGGGCATGTAATGCTGCGACGGGGATGACCGTCCAGCGCGGAGGAGCTTAGCCGGCGGAAGAAATTCGGGCACGCGCCGGCTATTCTGGGCCGTTCGGAACGACCCAGATGTTGCGGTAGAAGACCGGATTTCCGTGGTCCTGCAATTGAATGGGACCGGGCTCGGGCCCCTCGCCGAGTCCGGCTGCGGCCGTCGCTTTCGGCACTTCCACGCGATCATGGATCAGCACCCCATTGTGCCGCACGGTGATCACGGCCGGCTTCGTCTTGCGGCCGTCGTTGTCGAAACGGGCGGCTTCGAAATCGATGTCGTAAGTCTGCCAGGCGAGCGGCGGCAGCGCGGCGTTCACGAGCGGCTTGGCGACCGAATAGATGCCGCCGCATTCATTGTTCTCGCCCTTCAATCCGAACGAATCGAGCACCTGCACCTCGTAGCGATCCTGCAGATAAACGCCGCTGTTTCCCCGGCCCTGCCCGCGGGCTCCGGGGCGAAACGGCGTGCGAAACTCCACGTGCAATTTCACGTCGCGGAACCGCTGCTTCGACTTGGTGCCGCGTTGCAGGAAACCGCGTGGGTCGACTTTCCCATTCTGCCAGGCATCGGCCGCGCCCGGCTGCGCGCTCCCGGAGGTTCCGTCGAAAAGCACGATCGCTCCCGCCGGCGGCTTCGCACCGAGGGTCGGCGACTGCCGCTCCGTCTTCTGCAAGGTCCACGTGTGTCCGTCCGCGTTGGTACCGGAGAGCGTTCCGCCGTCGATCTGGCCCTTCCATTTTTCGCCCTCGAAAACCACGCGATCCCCTTGCCGCTCCGCATCCACTTCCACCTTCCGCTCCGCATCGAGCGCCACGCCGGGCAGCCCGTGGGTCCAGCCTACGATGTGAAACTTGCCGCTCCCCAGCGCGATCACCTGCGCCGCAGAGTTTTCGCCCGTGTATTCCCCCTGCACCGCGAAGTCCGGGCCTGCCTCGCCGGGCTCGATGAACACATCGCCCTCATCCGCGGCAAAGGCAGGAACGGCGTGAATCGCGAGGAGGAGCAGGGCGCAGGGGGAATTCGATCGCATCGCTCCGGGATATCCTCCTCTGCCCTGACCTGCAACTCCGCAACCAGCGCGCGCGGCGGCGCTCAGCGCCCGACTTACGCAAAAACCTGCACGAGCAAATAGATCCACCACGCGATCCCGAGCAGCACGCTCGACACCGCGCCGAACCACGATCGAGTCCAGAATCCCCAGCCGGCCATCGTCACTTCGACGATCCCGACCGCCGCGAGGACGATCAACTGCTTCGGATTCACGAGCAGCGTTTCCGCGGCGTTCACGATGCGCGGGAGCAGCAGCAGCCCCACCGACACCTGAATGAAAATCCCCGCAGCCGCGATCGTCCGCGCGCCATAAACCTTCGAAATCCCCTCGAGGGTCACACCCGGACTGGCCGCCGCTTGCGGCCCAGGCGACGCTTCCACCTCTTCGTTGGAAGCCGGCTCCGCGCGCCGCCGCGACTGCGCATCGAAGTAGACCTCCGCGGGAAGCGGCGCCGGTTCCGGCGGTGGCGGCGGGCGGCGAATTCCGGAGCCCGGATCATTTCCGGGGCGTTGTCCTGGCAGGCGGCGCGAACGCATCAGCGCGGAATTCCGGCTTGCCGCCGATCCAGAGCCGTGTCGTGCGGTCTGCCTCGGCGGCTGGCTTGGTTCGATTGAGACATAGTGATGATTAAAGCGTCGCCTATTTCGCCCCGACCGCCAACCGCCCGTGATCAGCAGTCTCTGCGCCCGGGCTCTTCGCCGCAGCAAAAAGGCGCACCGGCGGAGGAGGCGTCGCAAGGATTTTGGCGTCGTTTATCTGCCGAAAGGCTTGTGCCTGCGCAAGTGAATTGTCCCAGCCGCAGCAGGCGGCGGATGACGTGCGCGGCACCCCGGCGGAAAAAGCCAACTTGCGGGCGGGTTTCCCGTTGACACCCATTTTCTCGCCCGCTCTCATCACCCGCGCTTCTCCCCAGCGAGGTTCCCGATTCGCTCGGAGGAGCGTCCCAACACATGCGCACCCAGAAGATCAACGTCGCCCTCGTCGGGCTCGGTTTCGGAGTGGAATTCATCCCGATCTACCAGCACCATCCGTTGGCAAACTGCTACGCCATCTGCCAGCGCACGCCGGAGAAGTTGAACGCCGTGGGTGATGCGTTCGGGATCGAAAAGCGTTACACAAAATTCGAGGACGTGCTGAAGGACCCGAAGGTCGATCTCATCCACATCAACTCGCCCATTCCCGACCACGGCTGGCAGTCCATCGCCGCGCTCAAAGCGGGCAAGCACGTCGCCTCCACCGTCCCCGCCGCGACGAACCTCGCCGAGCTGAAGCAGACCGTGGATCTGGTCAAAAAGACCGGGCTGAAATACACGATGTCCGAGACCGTGGTCTACGCCCGTGAGTATCTTTACATCAAGGAACTGCTCGATACCGGGAAGCTCGGCAAATTGCAGTTCGTCCAGGCTTCGCATCAGCAGGACATGGACGGATGGCCGAACTACTGGCCCGGCCTTCCCCCGATGTGGTACGCCACGCACTGCGTCGGCCCCGTCGCCGGGCTCGTCGGGCAGCCGGCGGAATACGTGAGCTCATTCGGCAGCGGCACCATTCGCAAGGAACTCATCAAGCACTACGGCTCGCCGTTCGCAGTCGAAACCGCGCACATCAAGTTCGCCAATACCGACGTGAGCGCGCGGATCATCCGCAGCCTCTTCGACACTGCGCGGCAGTATCGCGAATCCATCGACGTCTACGGCAGCAAAGCGAGCGTCGAGTGGCCGCTCATCGAGCACCAGCCGCTCGTCATGCACACCGCAAAGCTCCCCGAGCCGAAGATCCCGAAGCTCGTGAAGACCCCCGACTTCGCCAAACGCCTGCCCAAGGCGATCCAGCCTTTCACCACCGGCGGCGTCTACGGCGGCAAAGGCAAGAAGTCGCATCGCAGCTTCGTACAAGGCGCCGGCCACGGCGGTTCGCACCCGCATCTCGTGAACGAAATCCTCAGCGCCATCGCCACGGATCGCGACCCATTCCCCAACGCCAAACAATCCGCCAACTGGACCGCCGTGGGCCTCTGCGCCCACGAGTCCGCCCTGGCCGGCGGCAAGATCGTGAAGCTGCCAAAGTGGACGCTCTGAGTTTCCCCCTGATCACCCAACACCCCAAAAACACCCAACCAATACATGTCCGCAAAAACTGAAGGTATCGCACCCAACGCCAGCCGGCTCCTCTGGGCCGGATTCATGGCCATTCTCGCCGCCGGCGTCGGCTTCGCCATTCGTGGAGGCATCTTCGACAACTGGGCGAAAGAGTTTGGCTTCACCGGCGCGCAACTCGGAGCCATCGGCGGCGCCGGTTTCTCCGGCTTCTGCTTCGGCATCATCATCGGCGGCGTCATCGTCGACAAAATCGGCTACGGCAAACTGGTCTTCACCGCGCTGCTCTGCCACGTGCTCTCCGCCTTTGTCACCTTCGCCGCGAGCACGCCGGAGAATGCCTACAATTACCTCTTCTGGGGCATGTTCATCTTCGCCTTTGCGAATGGCACCCTCGAAGCCGTGGCCAATCCGCTCGTCGCCACGCTCTACCCGTCGAACCGCACGCACTACCTCAACATCCTGCACGCCTCCTGGCCCGCGGGCATGATCCTCGGTGTCGTCGCCGGCTGGATCCTCGATGACAAGATGCAGCTCAACTGGAAGCTCCAGCTCGCGCTCTACCTCATCCCCACCGTGCTCTACGGCATCATGTTCATGGGCCAGAAGTTTCCGAAATCCGAAGCGGCCGCAAAAGGCTCCACCTTCTCGGAAATGTTCAAGGCCGTCGGCATCCTCGGTGCCGCCGTGGCCTGCTTCCTCCTCTCCAAGTTTTTTGCGGACATCTTAAAAGGCACCGGCCATGGCGACATGATCGGCTACATTATCGGCGGTGTGCTGCTGATCGGCGTCGCCGCGATCACGAAGTTCTCCGTCGGCTCCGTGCTGCTCTTCATCCTCTTCATCACCCACGCCCTCGTCGGCGCGGTGGAACTCGGCACCGATGGCTGGATTCAGAACATCACCGGCAATCTCTTCACCTCCGAGCAGGGCAAGTATCTCTTCCTCTGGACCTCGGTCATCATGTTCAGCCTCCGCTTCTGCGCCCACTTCATCGAGCGCACCCTGAAGCTCTCGCCCATCGGTCTGCTCTTCGTCTGCGCCGTCATCGCCTGTATCGGCCTGAATCTCGCCAGCGGGATGCAGAGCTTCGGCATGGCGCTTATCGCGCTCGGCATCTACGCCGTCGGCAAGACCTTCTTCTGGCCCACCATGCTCGCCGTCGTCGGCGACCGTTTCCCGCAGACCGGCGCGGTGGCCATGTCCATCATGGGCGGAATCGGCATGCTCTCCGCCGGCCTCGTCGGCGGCCCGGGTCTCGGCTACCTGAAGGATCGCTACGCCGGCGAAGAACTGAAGGCAAAAGACGCCGCGCTCTTCGAGGAATACAAGGCGACCACTCCGTCGAAGTTCCTCAACCTCGAGAGCACCGCTGCGATCGGCCTCGACGGCAAGAAGCTCGCCGAAGCCAAGGAAGCGAAGGAAAAGACGCCCGCCCAGCAGACCGTCGTCACCGCCGATCAGGCGGGCGACCGCCACACGCTGAAGGCCGATGCCTGGATCCCCGCCGCCATGGCCGTCATCTACCTCCTGCTGTTCCTCTACTTCAAGACCATCGGCGGCTACAAACCCGTCCACATGGCCGAGGACTTCACCGGCGGCTCGCCTGGGCCTTACCAGGCGTAACCGCACCGCACGCTCACACAGTTTACGCAGAGGGACCGGGTTTACGCCCGGTCCCTTTTGCGTTCCGCCGCGCCCCTCCCAGTTTGGCGGCGCACGTTCCGGAGCCGGGAACACGCGCACCGCTCCTGGAAACACGCGTTCCAGTCTCCGGCGCGCGTGTTCCGCTCATCGCCACGCACGCCGCGACCTTCGCGACGCACGCCGCGACCGTCGCCGCGCACCGGGAAATCGTCCCCCGGCACCGGGAAGTCGTCCCCCGGCACCGGGAAATCATCCCCCGATACCGGGAAATCGTCGCCACGCACGGCGAAATCATCCCCGCGCACCGAAAAATCGCTCCCCGACACCAAACAAACATGCGCCTGCGCCAAAAACTCTCACGTCAAGCTGCACGAGGGACAACAACTCAAGGGCCACGTCCACGAAAGATACGAAAAGGCACGAAATCGGACTCTTCTTTCGTGTCCTTTCGTGTCTTTCGTGGACACTCCCCACCGCCGCCCGGAGAAAAGTTTCTTTCTCTCGCGATTCTTCGGAAATGGCGCGGAATCACGTCCGGAAAGGGGATAACCACGGATTTCACGGATTCCAAGACAGGCAAATCCGCGTAATCCGTTGAATCCGCGGAATCCGTGGTCCTCTCCATCTGCCTCAGATAAGCGCGGGACCTTCCGGCGGACGCCGCCGCCACCCCTCTGCATCCGTGTTTCATCCGCGTCCATCCGTGGCTAAGTCCCCGGCTCCCGCCCAGGGGCATGCAGATTCCATCACATCTGCATTGTGCCCGCCAACCGGGAACGCAATCTTCGGCGGATGCCTCATCCTTCACCCGGCAACTCCTGGCAGGACCCTGCTGTCGTCGAACGCTTTCTCCAGAGCGTGCGCGACACCATCCCGCTGGCGATCGAGCAGGTCGAGATGACGCTGCAACTCATCAACGCCGCCCGGAACGGACACGTCGGAAGCTTCCTCGAGATCGGCAGCGAGCAGGGCGTGCTCTCCGCCGCGTTGCTCGACGAACATCCGCACGCCGAGGGCTGGGTCGTCGATCTTTCCAACGACCTCCTCACCACCGCCCGGCAGCGCCTGCAAAAACGTCCGCACATCCATTTCGTGAAAGCGGATTTCACCCGTCCGGACTGGTTCACCGCCATCGTCAGCGGTGCGCCGTTCGACGCCATCGTCTCCGCGCTTTCCATCCACATCCTCCCCGATGCCCGCAAGCGCGAGTTCTACTCCGAGCTCCACTCGCTGCTCAAACCCGAGGGCGTCTTCATCAACCTCGAACACGTCGCGAGCGCGACTCGCTGGACCGAGAGTGTGCTCGACGACTACATGATCGACGCGATCTTCGGCGAAGCCATCAAGGCCGCCCCGGGCAAGACCCGCGCCGAAGTCGCCCGCGACTACTATGCCACCGCCGGCGAAGCGCCCGCGCCGCTCGAAGTGCAGTGCGACTGGCTGCGCGAGATCGGATTTGAAAACGTGGACTGCTATCTGAAGGTCAGCGAGTTGGCGCTCTTCGGCGGGCAGCGCCGGGCGTGACGGGCGATCACGATTCACAAACTCGCCGCGCCCGTGCAGCATCGGCGCACTCCATGCCGCCATCCTCAAACCCGATCCGCAGTTGGCTCCAGCTCGTTCGCGCGCCGAATCTGCTCACGGTGCCAGGCGATCCGATGGCGGGTTACTTCCTCGCCTGTTTCGGCGTGGCGGAGAACCGGATGTGGCCCGTGATCGTCGCCAGCCTCTGCTTCTACGGCGGCGGCCTCCTGCTCAATGACCTCGCCGACCTCGAAGAAGATCGCCGCGAGCGCCCGAGCCGCCCCCTGCCCTCCGGCGCCGCGAGCCCGCGCGCGGTGCGCGTCATCTTGCTCCTCCTTTTCGCCGCGGGGCTCGTGCTCTGCTGGCTGGTCGATCTCTCCACACTCGCCGTGGGCGGCGCGCTCCTCGCCGCCGTCGCGCTCTACAATCTTCACACCAAGCGCGTGCCCATCATCGGCGCGGTCAACATGGGCGCCTGCCGCGCGCTGAGCATGCTCCTCGGCGCTACCGCCGTCTCGCACGGCGACCTCACCATTCCCCTGCTGATGAAAGGGCGGCTCGATCACCTGCTCGCCGGCTTGACCGTGCTCGGCGCCTACATCGCCGCAGTCACCCACCTTGCTCGGTTCGAGACCAGGCAGTCGGTGCCCGGTTCCGCCAAATTGCTTCCCGCGCTGATCCTCACCGCCGGATGCGCCGTGTTCCTTTCCAAGCTGCAGTTGGCCAAGGGGGTGGAACTTTTCCTGCGCGATCGGCAGCCCAACCCCGCGCTGGTCGGTCTCATCATTTTCATCATCGCGCTCTGGAGCGCCTGGAGCGTCGCGATCATCCTGCTCCGCGACCGCACCGCCCCGGTCCCGCCGCAGATCGGCCAGCTCATCCGCCTGCTCCTGCTCTTTCAAGCCGCACTCTGCGCCGCAAGCGCGACGATGGAAGGCATGTCCGCCGCCGTGATCCTCGTGCTCCTCTGGCCGATCGCCCGCGTGCTCGGCCGCTGGTTCTACGCGAGCTGAGCGGAGCTGCCCGACCAGGATTTGAACCTAGACAAAGCGCGTCAAAGGCGCTTGTGCTACCATTACACCATCGGGCAAAGAGGGCGGGAATGTGCGTGATGCGCGGGATCTTGGCAAGTGCCCGCTCAGACTCGCGGCGCAGATTTTTCCGCAGTGAAATCTACACCTCCCGCAACAGGCTCCGTCCGGTCATTTCCGCCGGCTGCGGAATGCCGAGGAGATTCAGGAGTGACGGCGCGACGTCGGCGAGGACACCACTTTCGAGCCGGTATTTTTTCGGATTCGAGCCGACGTAGAGAAAGTGAACGAGGTTCGTGGTGTGCGCGGTGTTCGGTGACCCATCGGGGTTGCGCATCAGTTCGCAGTTGCCGTGGTCGGCGGTGATCAGCAGTTCCCCGCCGAGGGCCAGGGTTTTCTCCACGAGCAGGCGCACGCCGAGGTCGATCGTCTCCACCGCGTGCACGCCCGCCTCGACCACGCCGGTGTGGCCGACCATGTCGGGGTTGGCGAAGTTCAGGATCACCAAATCGTAATTCTCGAGGCGGCGGTAGACTTCAAAGGCGAGGTCCGGTCCGCTCATTTGCGGCTTCTTGTCGTAGGTCGGCACTTCCTTCGGGCTGATCGCGAGGTAGCGATCTTCGCCCGGATACGGCGTCTCGATCCCGCCATTAAAGAAGAAGGTCACGTGCGGATATTTCTCGGTTTCCGCCGCGCGAAGCTGGTTGCGCCCCGCCTTGCTCACCGTTTCGCCGAGGATCATCGCGAGCGATTGCGGACCGAACACCACCGGGCAGTCGTAGGTCTTGTCGTAGCTCGTGAATGTCACGTAGTGGACCTGCGGATGCACCTCGCGGTCGAAGCCCTCGAAGCCGGCGAGCAGAAAGGCGTCGCTGAGCTGGCGCGCGCGGTCGCTGCGGAAGTTGAACCACAAAACCACGTCGCTATCGCGGATGCGCTGCTCATTCGCATGGGAGAAAATGATCGGCTGCAGGAACTCATCGCCGCGCGGATCGGCGGCATACGCAGCCTGCACCGCAGCGCTCGGCGTCGCCGTCGACGCCGGACCGCGCCCGAGGACGATCGCATCCCACGCCAGCTTGTTGCGCTCCCAGCGCTTGTCGCGATCCATGGCAAAGTAGCGGCCAATCACCGTGGCGATTTTGGCGCCGCTCCCCGCGATCCCCTTCTCCACCGTCGCAAGGTAGCCCGCGCCGCCGGTCGGTGACGTGTCGCGCCCATCGGTGATCGCGTGAATCATGATGTCGCCCACGCCCGCCGCCTTCGCCGCATGGCACAGCGCGATGAGATGATCCTGGTGCGAATGCACGCCGCCATCGCTCACCAACCCGAGCAGATGCAGCCGCGATCCTCTCGCTTTGGCGAAGGTCTCGACGAGCACCGGATTCGTCGCGAATTCCCCGTCGACGATCGCCTTATTGATCCGCGTGAGGTCCTGATAAACGATCCGCCCCGCGCCGAGGTTGAGGTGGCCCACTTCGCTATTCCCCATCTGCCCCTCGGGCAGGCCCACATCCATGCCGCTCGCACTCAGCGTGGCCTGTGGATAGGTGGCGTAGAGATGATCGTGAAAGGGCGTCCGCGCGAGCAGCGTCGCGTCGCCGTTCTCCACGGCCTTGGCGCGTCCGCCGGGATTGATGCCCCAGCCGTCGCGGATGATCAGAACAACAGGTTTCTTCGGCATGGCCGGGCAGGAAACCAGCGACACGGGTGCAAACCAAGTCCCGACTTCACTTCCCGCCCGCTTTCCTGCCGCAAGCGAACCTGGGCGCGTTTAGGTTTACTCGTTTGCCGTTTTTGGGCGGTTTTCATTCCATCGGGAGAAATGTCCCGCCCTTTGCCGATGACACCGGGAGTCGAGCGAGCTTCAGGGCATTCCCGCGGCAGGAAAAACCGTGAAACCTCGTGCGGAATTGTTTCGGCCTGACTGAAACGAAACCGCACCGATTGCCTCCCCGCGGCGGAAAATGCATCCAAAATGCGGCAAAATCGGTTTACGAAGCAAACTGCGACCCGGTTGCGCAGCCCTCCGATCTCTAGTCTCCTCCGCGCTCCTTTCCTTTCGAACCGCCGGTCCGAGCCCCACCCAGCCTCGCGACCATTCCACCAGTGCTTCGACCGTAAACCGACCCATGCACAAGACCCTACTCATTGCCGTACTTCTCTCGCTCATCGCGCCAATCGTCATGGCCGAGGAAAAGTCCACCGTCATCCAGCAAGGCAAAGCCTCGTGGTATCACGAACCTCAGCGCCTCGCCTCGGGCGGCCGTTTTAATCCGGAGGCCATGACCGCCGCGCACAAGACCCTCCCCTTTGGCACCATGGTCCGCGTCACCAACCTGCGCTCGAAACATAGCGCGATCGTCCGGATCAACGATCGCGGTCCCTACCGCGGCGGACGGATCATCGACCTCAGCCGAGCCGCCGCGCGGAAGCTCTGCATGATCGATTGCGGTGTCGCTCCAGTGAAGCTGGAGATCGTCGCGACCGAGTAGCAGCCGGAGAGCGCCCGCGCGCACGCCGTCTCTGCGCACCCGGCAAGGCGCACGCGAGCATCAAAAAAAAAGCGCCTGTCACCCTAAAGCGCCTGTCATCCCGAGCGGAGTGTAACGAAGCCGAGGGACCTCGGATTGCCGGGAGTCCACGGAGCTGTTGGGCGTCTGTGCCAGACGCCGGGAGGAGTGAGCGCCTGCGGCGGATTGCGAGAAGCGTTTCGCTGAAACGCCCTACAACCATCGCGCCGCATCCATCGCGTTCCGCTAGCTGGGTCGTTTTTTACCCTTGTGGGGTCGCCTCACGCGTCGCACAAAGTTCCTGCGGAACGCCAACCCTCCGGGTCCCATGCCAGCACCGAACTCCAACGCGAGTCGCCCCATGCCGCGAGCGGACACCGGCTCGCGACTGTTCGACCTTGTCAGCGACACGTTCACCGAGCTCCTGCATATCGAGCGCCGCTTCGATCCGCTCTTTCGCCCCGCCTTCGATCGCTGGCTGCGCGACCCGCTCTCGCAGTTCGTCACCGATCTCATCAACAAGGATCGCCGCAACGAAGGCCTGAAGATCGCCGAGGAGCGGCTCATGCCGGGTGAAGAAGAATTTCTCCAGTCGATCATCGACACCTTCCGCGAGCAAATGCAACGGCTCTGGAAACCCGGCGGCGTCGAGCGCGGCGGCAATACCAAAACTCACGGCATCGTCCGCGGCGAATTCATCATTCACGACCAGCTCCCTGCCGCGTTGAGGCACGGCATTTACGCCGAACCGAAAACCTACCGCGCGTGGGTTCGCTTCTCCGGACCCGGTCCCTACGTCACGCCGGACATCGACGACGTGGGCTTCATGAGCATGAGCATCAAACTCATGGGCGTGCCCGGCCGCAAACTGATGGACGAAGAGCAACACACGCTCGACCTGACCGGCGTCTCCACGCCCACCTTCGTCACCCCCGATACCCGCGCCAACGCCCAACTCCAGCGCGAAAGCCTGAAGAACGCGCAGATGTTCTACTTCCTGAACTTCGAGCGCCCCCACGTGCTCGATTTCATCATGCAGGGTCTGTGGATCAAAACGCAGAGCAGCCCCTTCGAGGCCCCGTATTTCAGTTGCGTGCCCTACCTGCTCGGCGAGGGCCGCGCCATGCAGTATTCGATGTGGCCGAAGTCGAAGCGAATCACGCCCATTCCGAACCTGCCGTTCCGACCGCCCGATGATTACCTCCGGCAGGCCATGATCGGCGCGCTCGCCGAGGGCGACGTGGAGTTCGACATCCGGCTCCAGCTTCAGACCGATCCGCATCTCATGCCGATCGAAAACAACGCCGTGCTCTGGCCGGAAAAACTCTCGCCCCGCGTGTCCGTCGCCACGCTGCGGCTCCCGCGGCAAAAGTTCGATTCCCCCGCGCAACTCGAATTCGCCAAACGGCTCTCCTACAATCCGTGGCACACCATCGCCGAGCACCGGCCGTTGGGAAATCAAAGCCGCGCGCGCCAGCGGATGTATCTTGAGCTTTCCAAACTGCGGCACGACCTGAATGCCGTACCGCACTTCGAGCCCACGGGCGATGAAACCTTTGACTGAGCAACCATGAAAAAGGCCGGAGAGAAACCGCGGATTACACGGATGACACGGATTGGCCTTCCGAAAAATCCGCGTCAATCCGTGAAATCCGTGGTTAAAACCCCGCCGGTCTCCTCTTCTGTCACCGTCTCCTGAACGGCCATGACTCCGCAGGCCAGCTTCCTCGTTCTCGCGCCGATCATTCCCTCGCGTGAAGCGGACCTGAGATCGCTGCTCGCTTCGATGAATCACGCGCCCGGCCGGGTGAATCCCACCAACGCGCTCTTTCCTTTCGCGGAGTTTCCGCAGATCCACGTCGCGCGTTTCCTCATCATCGACGACCCCACACTCGCCGATGTGCGCGCCCACGGGCTCGAACCGAGAACCTACCCGCTCTACCTCGCCTTCGCCGGCGACGTCGATGGCGATGAACTCGCCTTCCTCGAAGCCGCCGCCGCGGGCGCCACCTCCGGCTTGCGCGCGATCCTCGCGTGCTGCGAAGACTTCCATGGCGAGACCGACCTCGCTGGCTGGATGCAGCGGCACCGCGCTCCCGCCGCGGCGAATTACGTAAACTGGCAGGGCCGCACCGTGCAGCGCATTCGCGAAGACGCGGCGTTGCGGGCGGCCATCGAGACTTATCTCCAGGCGAACGCCAGCATTCTTGCCGGACGATCAGCTTCCGATGTGCATGCGCAAATCAGCCGCCACGTGCACAGCGAGCGGACAGCGGGACGGCTCCAGCTTTCCCCGGAAGAACCCACCCCACTCGCGTGGGCGATCCGCGATTTCATCCACTGCCTCGGCGTGCCGCTCCTCCTCCTCGCCGCTTCGCCATTGCTCGTCGTCTTTGGCGGGCTCGGGTTGCTCCGCATTCGGCAGATGGAAAAAATCGATCCCGAACTCTGCGACCGCTGCGACCTCGCCTACTCACAGGCGCTCGCGTCGATCGAGGATCACGACGTTTCCAATCAGTTCACCGCCATGGGCAGTCTGAAGCCGGGGCTCCTCCGGCAGGTCGCGACGCGCTTCGTCCTGTGGATCATCGACTGGGGCGCCCGCCACCTCTTCACCCGTGGCCGCCTCGCCCGCGTCCGCACCATTCACTTCGCCCGCTGGGTCTTTCTCGATGGTGGCGAACGCCTCGTCTTTTTCAGCAACTACGACGGCAGCCTCGAAAGCTATATGGATGATTTCATCAATAAGGTCGGCTTCGGCCTGAACGTCGTTTTCGGCCACGGCATCGGCTACCCGCGCACCCGCTGGATGGTGCTGGATGGCTGCGCCGATGAGCGGAAGTTCAAGGAATTCCTCCGCCGGCATCAGCTTCCCACGCAAGTCTGGTACAAGGCGTACCCCGGACTCACCGCGATCGACCTCGAGCGTCACACACGCATCCGCCGCGGAATCGACACCGCGCCGCCGAGCGAAGAGGAGGCCCGCCAGTGGCTCGCCCTGTTATGAGTGCCATCGACGATACAGACATCCAGGGACTGGTCCGCTTCGGCCACGGCCACATGAAACAAGCCGCCTACATTCTCGTGCGCATCCAAGACGCCGCCGCCGCGCGCCGCTGGCTCGCCACCGCGCCGGTCACGAACGCCGCCACCACCGGCGCTAAGCCGGCCACCGCGCTGCAAATCGCCTTCACCGCCGCGGGCTTGCGGGCGCTCGGCGTTGCACCCGAGGTGATCGCGGGATTCTCGCCGGAGTTCCTCGGCGGAATGGCCGAACCCAACCGCTCGCGCCGCCTTCGCGACGTCGAAACGAACGCGCCCGAGCACTGGACGTGGGGCACCGCGGATCGCGAGCCGCATGCGGTCGTTATGTTCTTCGCCGTCGCGAATCTCGCCGCCTTTATGCAGAGCGCGCAGGGGGCCGATTGGGCCGCCGCTTTCCAGGAAATCCAGACTCTGCCCACGAGCGATCTCGATGGCGTGGAACCGTTCGGATTCGTCGACGGCATCAGCCAACCGCAGATCGACTGGGAGCAGGAGCGCGACCCGCTTCAACCGCAGATCGATTTCACGAACGTCGCCGCGCTCGGAGAATTCCTGCTCGGTTACCGCAACGAATACGGAAAATACACCGATCGCCCGCTCCTCCCCACCGGCGCCTCCAGCGACCTCCTTCCCGCGGAAGATGATTCCGGCAAACGCGACCTCGCCCGCAACGGCACCTATCTCGTCCTGCGGACTCTGCGGCAGGACGTTTGGAACTTTTGGCACTTCATCCGCCAGCAAACCGGCGGCGATGCCGATGCCACCGAGCGCCTCGCCTGGGCCTTCGTGGGCCGTCAGCGCGACGGCCAATCCCTGCTCCCGCCCCAATCCGAGCCCATTCCCGGCATCGATTCGCCCGACAACCGCTTCACCTTCGACGCCGACGCGGCTGGCTCGCGCTGCCCATTCGGCGCGCACATCCGCCGGCTCAATCCGCGCAACACGGATTACCCCGGACGTCCCACGGGGTTGAAGAAGCTGCTCACCACCGTCGGCTTCGGTCCGCGCGAATTTCGCGACGACCTCATGTCCTCCGTCCGCTTTCACCGCATCCTCCGCCGCGGCCGCGAATACGGCCCGCCGCTCACCCCCGAAGCCGCGCTCGCAGCATCCGCCGACGATGGCGCCGACCGCGGCCTGCATTTCATTTGCCTGAATGCGAACATCTCCCGGCAATTCGAGTTCCTGCAAAATGCGTGGGTGGTGAACCCGAAGTTCACCGGACTAACCAGCGAAAGCGATCCCCTGCTCGGCACCCGCACCGCCATCCCCGGCTGTCCTGCGACCGCGGACTTCACGGTTCAAAAGGAAGGTGAATTGCGTGAGCGCGTCACGGGTCTCCCGCACTTCGTCACCGTCCGCGGCGGCGCGTATTTTTTCCTGCCGAGTCTGCGCGCGCTGCGTTACCTCGCCGGGCCCGCATCGCAACCGTGAAATGCAATCTTCCGGCGCACAGCGCCCCATCCAAACAAACCTGTCATCCTGAGCGAAGTTCCGCGTGGGCGGAGGCGGGGCGGGACGAAGTCGAAGGACCTCTAAGTTCCGCGGGCAGCGGCGGCGCGGAGCCCCACCCCTCAAAATCGGCCCAGCAACTGGCCGATTAAAAAGTTAGAGGTCCTTCGACTACGCGCCGCCCACACACCCCGACCTCCACCTTTCCCCCACCACTCCCCCACGCGGCGCTTCGCTCAGGATGACAGGTTTGTTTCGACGGAGGCCGAACGCTGAAACCCACGCTCGAGCGTGAGTAACACGATCCATCCCGCGTGCCCCGTGGCTAAAACTTCAGCGCAAAGTGAATGAGCTTATGCGCGTGAGCCTTCTCCTTGCCCCAGTAAACAATACCGAGGAAAACGCCCGGACTCACCTCGCGGATCTCATCCCGGATCCACTGCGCCACCAGCGACGTGTGCGAGTAGTCGAGCACGATGGTCTCCTTCTCATCGAACCAACTCGGGCCCTTATAGACCTCGGCGATGATCGCCTTCGTTCCGAGAAGGAGCAGCCGGTTCTTCAGCTTGCCGTGCTGCGGATTCTCCGGATCGCGCTCGAAGACCTTTCCCTTCCACGAGAAGAGGTGAACGAACCGCGCAATCGCGTCGGACACCGCAGTGCCCGGAGCAATGATCGCGGTGCCTTCGCCCTCGCCATTGGGGATCTCGCCCGGCGTGCTTTGGCGAAAGATGTCGTCGAGCTGCTCGGACGAGAGCTTAAGGAATTCATGCGGATCGGTGATGGTATCGGGGATGGTCGCGGACATATGCAGGTCTCCAGTTAGGTTCTTGGTTCAGTCACTTAAAAGGTTTTGAGGTATTCGATCAGCGCGAGTTTGTCGGTGTCGGGGATCTCGGTGCCAAAGTAATGGCCGCGGTCCTCGACGAAATCCGGGCATTTGCTCGCCGCGAAAAGTGCCGGCGCCACTTCCGCTTTCAGCAGCTCTTTCGCGGCTGCGCTATCGAGGTTCTTTAGTTTGATCTCGAGCAGCGCCTTTTTAATCTTCAGCACCACCGCAACCAGCGCGACGGGATCGCCATCGGAGTCGAGATTCGCGAGCAGATTGATCGGCGTGCCTTCCGGGATCGGGCCGATGCGAAAGTAGCCATCCGGATCGGTGTGCGGCTTGAGCAAGGTGCGCAGCGGTTCCGGGATCACTGCGGACTGCATCTGCACCGCGCACTCCTGAGTGGTCCGCCAGACGGACTCCTTGTCGAGTCGTTTCTCCGGCCAGAGCAGCTTCGTCACCGCATCGTTGAACGCCTTCATCCGGCCCGCCACCGAGGGGTCGCCGGTAAATTCGCCGAGCGCGTTGTTATGCAAAAACGGCGCGGAGGACCAAACGCTGATGAGCGATGCCGTGCGGTAATAGCCCACGCCGCCACCGGGCACCTTCCACGGTTCCTTACTCTCTTTATATGGATTCCACACATCAATCTCTCCCACGGTCGGCAGTTCCTTGTAGGTGTCCGACGAAAAGTTACTCCACACGTGTCCCTTGGTGGCATTCGTTCCGGTCGCGCGGGCGGCGTTGGTTTCGATTTCGGAAATGGGATAGCGCCGGTCGTCGGACAGGAAGTTCCCTTTGAGGAAATCATCCTTCACCACTTCCGCGCGGAACCATTCCTTCGCATTCGTGCCCGCGGGCGGCTGTTTGCTGGAGTGGCAGCGCGCGCAGTTGTCGGCGAAGACGAGCTTTCCGCGGCTCATCTGCGCTTCGTCCTTCGTGATCTGCTCCGCTCCGCCCGGCGCCTTCGCGAGTTGGAAGGAAGTCAGCCGCATGAAGAACTTCGCGATGTTCGGAAACTTCGTCTCCGTCGCCCGCCAGTAGACGGAATGCTCCTGCGCCGTCTTGACGCTGAAGGGCTTCTGTGGCGTGAGTCCGATCAGCGCATTGTGCTGCTGCAGCCAGTGCTGCGAATACATGCCGATATTGATATAGACGCGCATCGTTGCGCTCGGCACGCCCACGGAATCCGCGCCGTCTTTGAGCACGTGCGTCGTCTTCATCGGATTCGTCGCTGTCGGCAGCAGCAGCGATTCGCCGGAGATCTTTTCCTCCACACCCGCGGCGATCCGCGCGCCGAGCTCGAAGATGGGGTTGATCGCGTTCGGGTTGTTGATGTGGTCGGTGGCGATGCGCGAGGTGTCCGAAGTTCCCGGCGGCTGTAGCTTCAACATCTCCCAGAAAAAGCCGCCCGGTTTCACATTCCCGGCCAGGGCGGCACCCTCGCGGATGTATTGGTTGCCGATCGCCGAGGCGAGGTTCTCCCACTTCGGGTTCACCGGATCGGCGGGCGGGTTTTCGGGATTGAAGGCGATGTGACACGACCCGCACGAGATGCCGACTTTGTACGGACGCACGAGGTCGCGCTGCACCGCGTAATCGGCGTCGGTATAATAACGCGTGGCATCCCATTTCGTCACCGCGTCGCCCTTGAAATCCGGGTTGTCGAAGATGCGATATCCCATGATGCCGCTCGGCCGGCCGTAGACCTTCGGGTCGATCGACGCGGGCTCGGGTTCCACCGCTTCATCGATCCACAGGCCGTGTTTGTCCGGCGCGCTCGCCTGCTTGTATCCTGGCTGATTGATCAGCCCTTTTTCGGCGAAGCGCGTGGCCCGATTCCGCGAGTCGATCACTTTCAGCAAATCGATCAGCCCGAAACTTTCACGCGCCATCCGTTCCCAGAATTGTTCATCGCCGCCGCACCACAGATTCCACGTATTGCGTCCTTTGATCTCGTCGGCGCTGAGCGCGATGCCGCCGTCCATCGGCTGGAACACGTCGTCGGCCAGCTCCGGAAAATCCTCCGGCTTGCGGCCCTCAGCTTTGTCGTCGAGTGAGGCTGCGTCGCCGCCGTGACGCCCGCAGCCCGTGAATGTGACGAAGAGCAGCAGCGCGCCGCTCGAGATAATTGGAACAGGTTTCATTCTTCCTCCGCGTGATTGATTGGTTGTTTCGGAACGACCCTGCCGCGACAGCCGCGACCTACTTCCAGCGCTAACAGCCGACCACCGGCTGGCAACGAGATTTCACACGCCGCTCAAAGCACTTCGAGCCGCGCGGCAAATCCCGCGACGATCTCCGCCTCGCCCGCTTCGTCAAAGGGGAGCCCATTGATCCGCGCCAGGCTGGCCGAGCGCCGGAGCGCGTGCGCGGCTTCCGTGCGATAGGCGCGGGCGAGCGCGGGCGGGAAGGTGCGATCCGTCCCCAGCCCTTCGATCACGAGTTGCCGCAGGAATTCGCGCGCGATTTCCGCCGCCATCGCCGTCAGAGCCGTCGCGGCCGGCTGGTGCTTGTGATCGTAGCCGGTGCCGCCGTCCACCTGGCAAACCTCGCGGGGATCGACCTGCCGGAAGACTTCGCAGAGTTGCCCGATTTCCAATCCCCAGCCCGCGCTCACGGGCAGCGTCGCCGCGAGTTCGCTCGTCATCGCCACCTCACCCGCGAGCGGGTAGCGGAAGCTGAGCAGAAAGTCCACGAGCGGCACGTGCCCCGCCACCCGCACCACCGCATGCAGCAGCGGCGCGAGGAAGAGGCGGCTGACCCGTCCGTAGAGCCGATCGGTGACCCGCGAGTAATACATTTTCGCGAAGCGATAACCCAGCGCCGGATGCGCCACCGCATAGCAGAGCCGCGCCAGATCCCGGCGCTGAAACGACGCCACGTCGCAGTCCTGCGTGGCGATGATCGCGCACTGGCCAGCGCTGCTTAGGTGCGCGAACGCGGACGCAACGTTGCCGCCTTTGCCTTGCCCAGCGCCATTGAAGAGCCGCGTCACCCGCGCCGCGCCCACCGTGTCCGCGACCGTCGCGCCGTAGCGCTCGGAAAACTCCCCGGCGGCGATGCCATTCATGCTCAGCACGACCTCGCCGAGAAATTCCGCCCCCGCCAGTTCCCGCCACAGCGCCGCAAACGCCGGCCGCGCGAGATCCCCCGCGTGACACGGCAGCACAAGCCCGATCGGCCGCTCGCGCGCGAGCGCCACCAACTCGTCCTCCAGCGCCGAGAGATGCCCATCACCCAGCCGCTGCAGCGTGCAGATCAGTCCGGATTGGGCAAAGTCGCTCATGGATTGAAACGGCGTAGATGGAACCAGCGGAGACGGGAAGGGCAAAGCGGAGCGCGGCAGCGCGACGCGAAGCGCCGCAAGGAAAGAAGCGTTGTCGTCCAAGCATTCCGTCACTTTCGCCGCCCTCCCGTCGCTCAATCTCCCGGCCGACGACTTCGCGATCCGGATCGTCTGATTCCGCGGGAGCTCGTCAGTTGATGAGCTGAAACTCCGGGTGGTTCACGAGTGCCCAGAGGAAATCGGCGATCTGCGCCGCTTGCGGACGTTCACCTGTGAGTTGTTCGATTGCGTCGCATTCCTCTGACGAGGGCGGCCGCCCGAGCGCGTGACGAAAGAGCCGCTGCAACTCCGCGCCGGCGTCCGCACTCGCAGCGATTCGGGTCGCACCGCGTTGGAGGCGGGTGTCGAGCGTCGCACCGTTGGTCAGTTCCAGCGCCTGGATCGTGGTCGCGAGATTTGCGCGCGCCGGCACCACGACCTCACGATTTGGCCGATCCAGCGCGACCTGCAAAGGATCACCCGCGAGCAGCGCCGCGCGGATGTGGCCGGGCTGCGCCGCGGTCGCCACGGCGGCGCCGAGTTGGGGGGCGAGGACCACCGGGACATTGGCGAAATCCTGACGCGTCACTGGTTCCAGGCTGGGACCTTCATCGATCGGCTCGCGCCCCGCGGGTAGCACTTCGGCGGCGGGCCACGCTGCATCGTCATACGGCACACCTTGCCACGCGCCGGCCGCGCGGCGCATGGACTTCCAGCTCGCGTCCGAACGCAGCTCCACGTTCCCGCCCGGCGTGCGGGCGCGGAGGAAAAAGGCGAGGCCGGGCCGCGTATTCAGATGTTCGGCGGAGGCGGGGTAACGCTTGCGCTCGTCGTCGTTCATCGCCTTCTCGGTGTGGCTGGTCACGTCGATGGTGATCACGTTGTCACCGGGCCGCAGCAGCTTCCCGAGATCGAAGAGGACAATGCGCCCATTGCGCGTGCCGTCGCGCTGCACGGCCTTGGCGGTGGCGCCATTCACGAGCAGATCGAAGCGCTGGCTGGCGAGCAGCACGGCGTAGGCGTCCGGCGGCACGACGGCGAGCGTGAGCTTTCGGCGGAAGACGACGCGATGCCGCGCGGTGTCGCCGGTGCCTTCCGCTGCGACTGGCTGCGGCGTCCAGATCCAATGCGGCGGGGCGACGGGATCAATGACGCCCGCGGCGCTGAAATCCACCTCGAGCGTGGATGGCAGCCGGGCCCATTCGCCGGTGAGCGTGCTCACGGCGTCGGCAAATTGTTCCGCCGAAAGCCGCCGGATCAGCGGACCGCGGAAAACAAACTCCTCCTTTTCTCCCGGCGCCTCCACGGCCGGGAGCTGATACGCGCGGGCCGTGGCGATGACCTCCAGCGTGTGCTGCACGTCGTAACCATGAGCCACAAAATCCTCCGCCAGCCAGTCGAGCACGTGTGCGCTCCACGCGGGTTTTTCCATGTCATCGAGCGGCTCGACGAGACCGCGGCCCATGAGCCTCGCCCAGAGACGATTGACGATCGTGCGGGAAAGGCGGCCATTCTGCGGGCTGGTCAGGATCTCAGCGAAGCGCTGCAACCGCGCGGCTTTCCCCGCCGCGGGATCGAGCCCGCCCAGCTCGGGATAAAGCGTGCGCATCACGGCTCGCTTGCCGGTGGCTTTGTCGCAGTGCACCAGCTCCATCGGCCCGTCCGCGTAGATCGCCGCCATGCCGTAGGCGTCGGCGAGCGACCAGTCATTGATGAAGCTGTCGTGGCAGGAGGCACACTTCAGATTCACGCCGAGAAAGACCTGCGAGACGCTCTGCGCCGCCTGCATCGGCGGGAGCATCGAGGCGTTCACATTCCCCCGCCAGATGATGCCGCGGCTGAAGCCCTCGCTCGCTGCCGTGGGGCTCACGAGTTCGGCGACGAATCGGTCGTACGGTTTGTTCGCGACGAGCGACTGGTAGAGCCAGCCCGTGATCTGCCGCCGACCGCCGTCGATGAAGCCGGCGCCCTTGTAGTCGTTGCGGAGGAGGTCGTTCCAGAACGTGAGCCAGTGCTCCGCGTAGGCGCGGCGGTTTGCGAGTAGACGGCGGGTAAGCGCGGTGCGTTTGTCCGGCGTGGCGTCGGCGACGAACGAATCCACTTGCTCGGGCGTCGGCAGCAGGCCGATCAGATCGAGCGTCACCCGGCGGGCGAAGGTGCGGTCGTCCACCGGCGCAGCAAACTCGACTCCGTGCTGGGCGAAGTAGCCCGCGAGTATGTTGTCGATCGGATGCACGCTGGGCCGCGGCGCGAGCGTGACGGTGCGCGGGTGGAGATTCTCCGGCGGTGGCTTGGCAAAGGTCACGCCCGCCGGCCAGACCGCGCCCTGATCGATCCAGGCCCGCAGCAGCCCCACCTGCTCCGGCGTCCAGTGCGAGCCCTTTTTCGGCATCACCAGATCTTCATTCAGGCCCGACACCGCCTCCACCAGCAGACTCTCCGCGCTCTTTCCCACCACCATCCCCGCGCCCGTGTCGCCGCCCTTCAACACCGCCTCGCGCGTCTCCAGAGAGAAGCCGCCTTTGTCCTTTCCCTTCGCGTGGCACTTTACGCAGGCGCTTTCAAAGAGCGGCTGAATGTCGCGCACAAAGTCCACCGAGCGCTCCGCCGCGGGCGGGAGCTTATTGCTCAAATCCGCAGCCAAACCCTGTGCGATGCCTGAGGCAGTGAAGAACACGATCGGGAGAAACTTCATGGCTAGAAAATATCCGCCAGCGCGCCGCGAGTTGCGACCCATTTTCCGGCCATTGCTCGCCGCCGCCGCGAGCGATCCCGGATTGGGGTGAAACTTACCTTGACCCTCCGGATGCAGCCGTTACTTTTCGCCCTCTTATTTCGGGCTGTGGCTCAGCTTGGTAGAGCGCCTCGTTCGGGTCGAGGAGGTCGAGAGTTCGAATCTCTCCAGCCCGACCACAGCTTAGGACAGCCGTTTTGTGGGGCATCAGGCAAGGGCAGACGGGTCTGTTTGCTCACTCAGGCGACTTTTCCGTGACGGCGAAAATTTCGGTTGCGGCGAAAGTTGCCGCTCGCTATCTCTCCGCCTCATCGGCAGCAAAGTTTGATTTCGTTGAGCGTTCTACCTTGTGATGGTCGTCGAGCGATGTTCGGCGGACTGCGCACGCGGGGATCGGGAGGAATCGGGTGGGCTGCCGGGAATCCCCAGACCTATGAATGATCGTCTCTCCCCCAATGTGATCTCATCGTCGAAGGCGCGCCCCTCGATCCCATGGCTGAGCGCGGCTCTTCTCCTCCTCGGCACGGCCTTTCCCCTCCTGGCCCAGAACATCGCCGTGACGACACGCCACGCGCCGGGCGTCAGTGGCAACGGGCGCGTCGAAGGCTCGGTGCAGCAACTCCTCGGCGAAAACGTCATGCTCAATGGCGGCGCCACGCTCACGGAAGACTTGCTCGTTCCCGGGACGCCGACGATGCAGACCAGCGGGAATGTGAACTGGCAGGGCGTGCAAGCGGGTGCCGGCAGCGGCTCACCGACCGGCTACACGGTGAAGTTCAGCGGGAACGTGGCGCTGCGCTACGTCCGCACCCGGACGAATCCGCCGACGATCCCGAGCGTGCCGGCTCCGCCCGCGCCGACTGGCACGCGGTCGGTCCATCTCAGCCAGGCCGGACAGAGCGCGGGCGATTGGACGACGCTGCGCGACCTCACCGTCAGCGGCAACGCGGGCCTGGTCGTCGTGCCGGCAGGAACGTATCGAAACTTCACCGCGAGCGGCAGTGGCGGTCTCACGTTGGGGGTGGCGGGCGCGACGCAGCCTGCCGTCTATTCACTCCAAAGCCTGACGCTGACCGGGCAGACGAAGCTCAATGTCATCGGGCCGGTCATCCTCCATCTCGCCAGCGGGCTCACGGTGAGCGGGCAGAGCGGCGTCGCAGCGCACCCGGAGTGGTTACAGATCAAGGGTTCCACCGGCGGTGTCACGCTCAGTGGTGGCTCGACAGTTTACGGCTCGCTCCTGACGCCCAACGGCGAAGTGAAGATCAGCGGTGGCGCCACCCTCGTCGGCACGGCGACTTGCGACAGCTTCACGCTCAGCGGCGGCGGCCTGGTGAAGTGGGCCAATACCAGCATGGGCAGCGGCAACCAGGCGCCGGTCGCCACCGCGCAGAGCGTGAGTACGGCGGAGGATGTGGCGAAAGCGATCACGCTCGCCGGCACCGATGCGGACGGCGATGCGCTGACCTATGCCGTGGCGAGCCAGCCCGCGCACGGCACGCTCAGCGGCAGCGGGGCGAACGTGACCTACACGCCTTTTCCGGAATACTTCGGCCCGGACAGTTTTACCTTCACCGCCAGTGACGGCACGGCGACCTCGGCGGCAGCGCTCGTCTCGATCGCCGTCACACCGGTCAATGACGCGCCCGTCGCGCAAGCCCAGGGGGTGATCCTGAACGAGGACACGTCCACGCCGATCGAACTCATGGGCACCGATGTGGATGGCGATCTCCTCACCTACGAGATCGTCACCGCGCCAGTCAACGGCACCCTCACCGGCGGCACGGGACCGAATCGCATTTACACGCCGGGGGCGAACTTCAGCGGTGGCGACAGCTTCGTCTTCCGCGTGCGCGATGGCTCGGTGAACTCCACGCCGGTGGCCGTGACGATTACCGTCCGACCGATCCAGGACGTGCCGGTGGTCGGCCCGCTCAGCGTCACGACGCCCGAGGATCAGTGGGTCAATCTCACCCTCGCGGGGCTCGACTCCGATGGCGATCCGCTCGCCTATCAGGTCAGCGTGCCGCCGCAGCACGGCGTGCTCAGCGGGACGGCAACGAACCTCGTTTACACCCCGGCGCAGGATTTCCACGGCACCGACTCGTTCACCTACTACGCCAGCGATCCCTTCTCAAACTCCGCGCCGGCGACCGTCACGATCACGGTCACGCCCCTGCCGGACCCCCCGGTCGCCACCTCGATCACGGTGGAGACATTGGAAGACCTTGCCGTCGCTTTCACCCTGCCCGCCACGGACGCGGACGGCGACGCACTCACTTACGAGATTACCGCCGCGCCCACGAGCGGCACCCTGAGCGGCACCGCGCCGAATCTCATCTACGCGCCCGCGCTGAATTCCTTCGGCACGGACACCCTCACTTTCGTCGCGCGCGATGCGGCGACGCAGTCCGCGCCGGCCGTGGTCACTTTCGTCGTCCATCCGCGACCCGACGCGCCCACCGCCGATCCTCAGACCGTCGTCGTGAACGAAGACAGCAGCGTGATCGTGCTGCTCACCGGGCGTGATGCCGATGGCGACCCGCTCGTCTTCACCCCGGCAGCGCCAGCGCACGGAACCCTCGCGCCCACGGCGAATCCCGCCGCTTTCCTCTACACGCCCAGCCCGAACTCCCACGAGGACGATGCCTTCACCTTCACGGCGAACGACGGCACCACGGATTCCGCGCCAGCGACCGTCTCGATCACCGCCACGCCGCGGAACGACCCGCCCGAGGTCCACGCCACGACCGCCGCGCAGATCGTTGCCCCCGCCGCGATCACCTTGCACGCGGACGTGACCGACGACGGCGACGCGCCCGGCACCGGCCTCTTCATCGAGTGGAGTAAGGTGAGCGGCCCTGGCTCGATCGCGTTCGCGAATGCCGCGGCCGCCGACACCACCGCGAGCTACACCGAAGCGGGAACCTACGTCCTGCGCGTGACCGCGAGCGACGGCGAACTCAGCGCCAGCGACACCGTGCAGGTCGTCGTCACGAAACCAAATCAGCCGCCCGTGGTGAGCGCCGGTACGCCGCAATCCACCCCGCTCGCAGCGCCCGTGAGTCTCACCGGCACCGTGCAGGACGACGGCCTGCCGCTCGGCGGAAGCGTCACGCAACAGTGGACCAAGCTGAGCGGTCCCGGCGCCGTGACCTTCACCAACGCCACCGCCCTCGCCACCCCGGCGAGCTTCTCCGCACCCGGCGACTACGTGCTGCGACTGCGCGCCAGCGATTCCGTGCTCGCCGGGCAGGCCCAGGTCGCGATCCACGTCATCGCGCTGAACCAGCCGCCGCAAGTCGCCGCGACCGCGCCGGCGACGGTCGATCTCGGCTCCGCGGCCACGCTCACCGGCACGGTGACTGACGACGGCCTCCCGCGCGGCGCGGGACTCACTATTTCGTGGTCGAAAGTCAACGGTCCCGGCGCGGTTTCGTTTGTCGATTCCAACTCCGCTGCCACCAGCGCGACGTACAGCGCCCGCGGCACTTACACCCTGCGCCTCGCCGCGAGCGACAGCGTCTTGTCCGCACAAGCGGAGGTTGCTGTCACCGTGCAAGATCCTCCGAACCGTGCGCCCGTCGCTAACGCCGGACCGGATCAGACGCTGTCTAACTATCTGACGACGTTGCTTCAAGGCGCGGTCAGCGACGACGGCCAGCCCAATGGCACAACGAGCGCCGCATGGATGAAAGTCAGCGGTCCCGGTGTAGTTACTTTCGCAAACCCGGCGACAGCTTCCACATCGGCCACGTTTAGCCAGCCGGGCACTTATATTCTTCGACTGAGCGCGAATGATGGAGAGCTTTCCACAAGCGATGAGGTAACCATCAATCTTGCGGGAGGCAACTTGGCCCCGCGCGTCAACGCCGGTCCGGACCAAACGATCAGTGAGCACGAAACTACGGCATTGGTCGCGACCGTGACCGATGACGGACTGCCAGCCGGTATAACTCTCGCCCTGACTTGGAGTAAAGTGGGCGGCCCCGGAGCAGTCACGTTTAGCGCGGCGAATGCCGCTCAGACAACCGTCAGCTTTTCAACGGCAGGAGTCTATCTACTCCGACTCACTGCGTCGGATTCGCTACTCTCTGCTGTCGGTGAAATCAGCGTGACTGTGACGGAAGAATGCCCACCGGTCCCATCGGGAGCGGTCGCCTGGTGGCGCGCCGATGAGGATACTAAAGACGTTTATGTCAATCATCCCGGCGTGCTAGCTGGCGGGGCCGGATATGCCACCGGGCGTGTTAAGCAGGCCTTTAGCTTCAACGGTTCCGGCCAGTACCTGGATGTCGCGCAGACCGGAGGTTTGAACATCGGTGCGGGAGGCGAGTTCTCCGTGGAATTTTGGGCGTTCACCGCCGAAGAGCCTGGCGCAGGAAAGACCATGATCGCCTGCGGTGACGGGAGCAATTTCGGGTTTCTCATGTGGCGCGATCTCGCCAATGTCTACGCGCTGGTCATTGACACGAATGGAGGAGAGCACCGCATCAATACCCGCCGGTTTGCTCCGAATGAGTGGGTTCATGTGGCCTACACTTACGAGTCGGCCACGGGTCTTGCGAAAATCTATTACAATGGAGTCGTGCAGCCCCAGCCCCTCGTGAACGTCGGCTCGTTCACTCCGCGCACCATCTACGATTGGCACCTCGCAGGCTTCGCCGGTTCGTCCCTGAATTTCAACGGCCTGATGGACGAAGTGACGCTGTATCGGCGGGCGCTTTTGCCGACGGAAATTCAAGGTATCTATGCCGCGGGCGCCTGCGGTAAGGCGATTATCACCGATCTCGCCGCACCTAACCTACTGGTCAGTGCCGGCCCCGACCGGAGCATCTTCGTCCCGCAAAGCGCCGCGCTCAACGGACGGGTAACGGACCAGCGCAATGGCGTGGGTTCTCCTTACTCGGTGGAATGGACTCAACTCTCCGGCCCCGGCACGACCCGATTCGCCAATCACAGCGGAGCGCAGACACAGGCCTATTTCGACGCGCCCGGCGACTACGTGCTTCGTCTGACCGCGCGCGCTGAAGATCTCGTAGCTTCCGACGACGTGGCCGTGCATGGGGACGCCGGATCGTTTCCCCACTGCATCGCTTTTCACAGCGGCAATGGGACGCAAAGCGATCCGCTCAACCGCTACACGACCGACGGCGGCGTCACTTGGCTGCCTGCCGCGCTGACGGGGAATGGTGCCTATTCCCTGATTCCCGGCACGAGCTACATCACCGGGCCATTTGTCAGTTATGGTTCGACTCGCACAAGGGCGCGTTTCCTTCTCCCGGCCAACTATAGCAATGCGGAATTAAACATCCGATTCCATGCGGACAACGCCATCCGCGTTCATCTCAATGGCACGCAGATCGCGCAGGTTCCCGCGAACCTTACGACGGATGAACTGCGCGGCTACGCGGGCGGCGAAGCCTTTTATGGCGAGGCTCATCCGGCGCGCGTGATCGATCCTGCACTGTTTCACCCGGGTGAGAACTATCTCGAGCAGGAGAACTTCAATTCGTATGGCCCAATGGGCGTCGATTACACTGCCACCGTCTGCTTCGACGCGCCCGGCCAGCCCGGCAATGCCCCGCCAACCGTCATCGCCGGACCCGCTCAAATCGTTGAGTTGCCCACCCAAGCCATTCTCGCGGCGACCGTGACGGACGATGGCGCTCCGCTGCCGGACTATCAAGACGTGCAATGGACGGTCGCCAGCGGTCCCGGCCAGGTCGCGTTCGGCGATCCGAAAAGCCCGAGCACGACGGCCAGCTTCGCTCAGCCCGGAAATTACGTTTTGCTCATCACGATGACCGACGGCGAATTCACCGTCTCCGATAGCCTCGCCGTAACCGTCCAGCCGAGCACGGTGGGCAATGCCGCACCCGTGGTCGAAGCCGGGCCGAATCTCGCCACGGCGGGGTTCGTTCCAGTCGTCATTCAAGGCTTCGTCGCCGATGACGGAAAGCCGCAACTCTCTCCGACCATCAACTGGCGAGTCGTCTCCGGCCCCGGCGGCGCCAGCTTTCAGACGCCTCACGCCGCGGCGACGAGCGCGGTCTTCGGCGCGCCGGGACTCTACGTGCTCGAACTCTCCGCAAGCGACGGACTTCTTACTCAACGCGACACGCTTTCAGTCAATGTCCAGCCGCCCGGCTTCGTCAACCATCCGCCCACGGCGAACGCCGGCCCCGATCGCGCCACGCGCGTCGGCGACCAACCGCTCGTCCTTTCGGGTCAGGCCACCGATGACGGCTTCCCGTCAAACTGGCCGCTGACTTATCATTGGGATTTCGTCTCCTCGGTCGGCTCCGCGGAAATCGGTGCGCCGGACACGATCACACCCACGCTGCGCTTTGGCACCGGAGGCACTTACATCGTCCGCCTCTCGGTCAGCGACGGCATTCTCACGGCGAGTGATGAATTCACGGTCACCGTTTACGTGCCACCCACGCCGGACCCATTGAATCAGGCTCCCCTCGTCAATGCGGGTGCGGATCAAACCTTGGCTGACTCCACGAGCGCCAATCTCGTCGGAACCATCACGGATGATGGACGCCCCGGTGGCTCCTTCTTTTCCATCTGGAGCAAAGTCAGCGGTCCAGGTTCCGTGACTTTTGGCGACATTCACGCCGCAGACACCACCGCCTCTTTCAACTATCCCGGCATCTACGTTCTGCGCCTCGCCGCCAGCGACGGTCAGGCCACGACGAGCGATGACGTGCAAGTCGCCGTCGCAGCCGTCGGCAACCAACCGCCGCAAGTCAGCGCTGGTCCCGATCTGACCGTCGCGCTGGGCCAGACCGCTCATCCCACTCAAACCGTGAGCGACGATGGCCTGCCATACGGCGGCGTCACCGCCACCTGGAGTATCGTTTCCGGTGCCGGACCCGCCACCCTCACCGGCACGGCGGACGGCGGCGCGGATGTCACCTTCGCCCGCGCCGGTGCCTACCGGCTTCGATTGACGGCGAATGACGGGCAATTCAGCGCCAGCGATGACGTAGATATTACCGTCACCGGCACTCCGACCCAGCCTCCGGTCATCGCCCTGCTTTCTCCCCCCGCTGGTTCTTCATTCAGCGCCGGCCAAAATGTCAGCCTCTCGGCGCGGGCCACCGATCCCGATGCAGATGGCGGCATTTCGCGGATTGATTTCTATGTGGACGGCCAGCCCGCCGGTAGCGACCCCGCGCCGGACTCGAGTGGCCTCGGTCTCGCGTCTTGGCCCGCCATCATCGGCGCTCACACGCTCACCGCCGTGGCCACGGACTACAGCGGCACCACGGCGACGAGCGCGCCTGTCGCGATCAACGTCACGCCCGCCCGCCCGAATGTCGCGCTCACTTATCCCGCTGCCTACAGCGCCTTCGCGCCCGGCGACGCCGTGCAACTCCAGGCTACCGCTTCCTCGGGTGGCGACGGCTCCGCAGTGGCGCAGGTCGAGTTCCTGATCAATGGCAGCGTTGTCGCCGTCGATCCCTCCGCACCCTACACGTCCGGCTGGACCGCGCCCGCAGCTCGCGGTGAATACACACTTACCGCGCGCGCCACCGACGCCGCCGGCCAGACCGCCACGAGTGCGCCGCTGCTCGCGCGCGTCGTTGCGGATCCGGCCGCGCCGCTCGTGGTTGAGATGGATCCCGCGCAGGATGGCGCGACCATCACCGCGCCGGTGGCGTTGCTCGGCACCGTTGACGGACCGACGCTTGCCTCGTGGAAAGTCGAATATCGCAGGGAAGGCAGTGAGTGCGGCGAGTGGTTGACGCTGGCTACCGGCGCGCAAAGCGTCGCGCCGGGCGGCCCGCTCGGCACCTTCGATCCCACGGTGCTTCTCAACGGCATCTACGACGTGCGGCTCACCGCGCTGGATGCGTTCGGCGGCAACGTGGTCAGCGAAAATCGCGTGGTCGTCGAGGGTGGCATGAAGGTCGGGCATTTCACCGTGGCTTTTGCGGACCTGCAGGTTTCGCTCGCCGGCCTGCCGCTCACCGTCACCCGCCTGTATGACAGCCGGGAGCGCTGCCCCGGCGATTTCGGCCATGGCTGGAAGCTCGACGTGGACAGCATCCGCCTCGAGAAGAGCCACCCGATGGGTGATGCCTGGTCGATGGGCGTCACCGTGGGCAATCTCTCGACGCCTTCGACTTACCAACTCATCGACGACGGCCCACACCTCCTGACCGTCCGCATGCCGGATGGCGACGTGCTCCGCTTCGCGCCGAAGCTCGTGATGAACCGCTCCTACAGTCGGCTCGCCTCACTGCTCGATGGCGACGGCGACGACATCGGCCAAGCCTGGCTGCCCATCCAATACGGCCAGCCGCTCAAGCTCTCCTACCGCCCCCGCGGCGGCACCAAAGGCGCGACCATCGCCGCCCGCGGCTACCGCGCCAGCGATCCTTTCCTCGGTGGCAACAGCACCATCGCTGGCGATGCGTCGCTCTACGTCTCCGAGCAGACCGAAGGCCCCATCTCACTGGCCACGCACGAAAACTCCGCGCAGGACGCATCGCTCATCACCGATGCCACCGGCTGGGAGCTGACGGCGAAAGACGGCCGCAAGTTCTCCTTCGCTGCCGATGGCCGGTTGGAAAGCATGCGCGACCCTCGGGGTAACACGCTCACCATCGTGCGCGACGGCGCGAGCCGGATTCAGAAGGTCACCCATTCCAGCGGCAAGGAAATCGTCTTCGTGCGCAATGCAGACGGCTTCATCACCGAAGTCATCGACCCCGCGGGAAATCGCTGCCGTTACAGCTACGACGCGGCTGGTGATCTGCGGGCCTTTTACGATCGCGCCGCCGATCCGGCTCAAGCCGGCACCCAGCAGTTCACTTACACCTCGGGCACGCATTACCTCACCGATCTCTTCGATGGCAAAGGAGTGCGCGCGGCGAAGAACTACTACGATGCGGAAGGCCGCATCCAGCGCACCGTGGACGCGCAGGGCAAGGAAACCATCTTCACGCATAACGTCGACGGGCGCAGCGAGACGATTCGCGACCGCGCAGGCAACACCACCGCCTATCGCTACGACACCCGCGGCAATGTCACCGAGTCCACGCTGCCCGACGGCACGCGGATGCAGACTGGCTACCATGTTTGGAGCGACGGCCGCCTGAGCGACTTAAAGACGAGCGAAAGCGTCACCGGCCTCTTCACCCAAGCCGATGGCACGCTCGCGCAGCAGACGCTGACCACGACTTACAGCTACGAGGACGAAGACCCCGCCACGCCGCCTGCCAATGACGGGCTCCTGCACAAGCTGGTCGATCCGCTCGGGCACGCCACCACCTTCAGCTACGACGCACAGGGTAATGTGCAGACCGTCACCGATGCCCTCGGGCACACCACCACGAACACCTACTACCCAGGCAAAAGCCTGCTCGCGACCACGACGGATGCGGAAGGCAATGTCACCAGCTTCACCTACGACACGCGTGGCATGATGGACCAGGAAACGCGGACGGTCACGGTCAATGGTGCCGTCCAAACCCTCGTCACCGACTATGACTACGATGCCAGCGGTTATCTGATTAAGATGACCGAAGCCGCCGGGCACGCGACGACTTACGAAAACGACGCGCGCGGCAACCGGCTCAAGGAAACCACCACCCGCACCGCCAACGGTGCGCTCGTCACCCTGGTCACCGAGCACGAATACGACGCCGACAGCCGGCTGGTCAAAACCTGGGATGCCGAGCACCCGCGCGCCGGAGGATTCAACCCCGCGAGCGAGACCGTCTATGACGAAAACGGGAAGCCTTCCGTCGTCTATGACGCTTTGCGCCGGACCACGCAGATGACTTACACCACGCGCGGCGAACTGCAGACGACGACCTACGCGGATGGCACGAGCGACAGCGTGACTTACGACGCGGATGGACGGCGCGAAACCAGCACCGACCGACGCGGGAAGGTCACGCAAACGATCTACGACGCCCTCGGCCGCGCCACCGCCCAAGTCTTCCGCGGCAGCGCGGGCGACACCGCGGTGACGCTCAGCGCCACGACTTACGACGCCGCCGGCCGGGTCCACACCAGCACCGACGCGAACAGTCACACCACCACGAATATCTACGATGCGGCCGGGCGCCGCACCGGAGTCATCGACGCCCTCGGCCACGCGAGCAGCTATCAATACGACAACGCCGGACGGCAGACCTCCTTCACCGACGCGCTCAGCCACACCACGAGCTTCGCCTACGATGTGCTCAACCGCCGTACCGGCACGACCTTCGCCGATAACACGACGACCGCCACCGGCTACGATGAGCTGGGCCGGCGCGTCAGCGAGACGGATCAAAACGGGCTGACGAAGAGCTTTACCTACGACGCCCTCGGGCGCCTCACCGCCGTGACCGACGCCCTCGGACAGGTGACGAGTTATAGCTATGACGAGTTAGGCAATCAACTCACGCAAAAGGACGCGAACAACCACACGACGACCTACGGCTACGACAGCCTGGGGAGAAGAACGAGCCGAAAGCTACCGCTCGGCCAAAGTGAGTCGATGACTTACAACGCCGTGGGCAATGTCACCGCGCGCACCGACTTCAACGGCACGATCAGCAGCTACACCTACGATGCGCTGAACCGGCTGCTCACCCGCACGAGCAACCACCCCAGCGCCGCGGCGAGCAACGTGGCCTTCACCTACACGGCCAGCGGCCAGCGGGCGACGATGAGCGACGCCAGCGGCGTGACCACTTACAGCTACGATGCCCGCGACCGGTTGGTGAGCAAGGCCACGCCGCAAGGTACGCTGACTTACAGCTACGATGCCGGCGGCAACGTCTCGACCATCGCCAGCAACCACGCTCAAGGCGCGAGCCTCCGCTACGGCTACGACGCGCTCAATCGC
>JANPHH010000037.1:0-10620 GCA_031424375.1 Chthoniobacter sp.
CGATGTGTACTTCCGCGTAAGCCAGAAACTCCCCGCGCGGGCGCCGTGCCCTTTCGATTCCCCGTTCTTCGATCGCCGCGAGATCGCATTTCGTCAGCGTCCCCGCGAGCGCGCGGCTGCCGAGATAGGTCGTCTGGTAGCGCACGCCTTCCTCATCCGAGAAGCCGATCACCTCCACGTGAAAGGGCAGCCGCACTCCGGTCGCACGCAACTGCTCCACCGCCGCGAGCGCCACGAGCACGCCGAGCGGGCCATCGTATCTCCCCGCATCGCGCACCGTGTCGAGATGCGAGCCGAGCAGCAGCGTCTTCGCCCCGCGCGCCGCCGTGGGCCAGCGTGCGATGAGATTGAAGGCTGCATCTTCCCGCACCTCCAGCCCGGCCGCCTGCATCCATGAAGCCACGAGCGCATTCGCCCGCTGCATCGCCGGGGAGTGAAACGTGCGCGTCAGCCGACCGGCTTCGTCGCTGATCGCGCCGAGTTCCGCGGCGCGGTGCATCACCGTACATGCCTTGGACTGGAAACCACGGATTTCACGGATTGCCACGGATTGAACAGAAGCCCGCTTCATTCGTGCAAGTTGGGCGGTTCAACCGGCCCTCCGCAGTCGTCGGCGATCACGCGCTTCCAAGTCAGGCTCGCGCTTTTGAAATTCAACAAGAGCGCTACTTCCAACCCCGTAATCGCGAGGTATCCAAGCATTTGGGAAATGTGATTTTTTGCGAAGCCGTCGACCACCTTTGGGTCGACGATGACCAGTTCGTTGACGATCAAATCAGGGGTGAGCCTCCCAATGAAGTGGCCTTCGTAATGAACCGGAAAAGCCTTTTGCTGTTGCGCCTCCAAGCCGCGCCGCGCGCATTCGATCACCAGCGCGTTTTCGTACAGCTTTTCATCAAGCCCCGGCCTCAGCACGCGATGCACCTTCATCGCCGCAGCAATGATCTCCCTCGTGAGTGCCTCGTGCAGCATCCGTTTCATGTCTCCCAGAAATCCGTGTCAATCCGTGTAATCCGTGGTTTTCCGAAACTCATGGTCGTTTGGCAACCGCCACCTCAGCTCCCTCGATACGTGCTGTAAGCCCATGGCGTGCAGAGGAGTGGGACGTGGTAATTCGCCGCCGAATCGGCGATGCGAAAGCGCACCGGAACGCGGTCGAGAAAGGCATCCGCCACTCCGAAATACGCGCCGACGTAGAAAAGAAGGATGTATTCGCCGACGCGGAGTTCACCGCGATCGAGCAGCGGGTCGTCGGTGCGTCCGTCGGCATTCGTCACCACCGTTTTCAGCAGCACTCCGCTCGCCACTTCCTGCAAGGCGATGGTCATCCCGGCGGCCGGACGACCAGTCGTGAGATCGAGGACGTGGGTGGAAAGTTTGCCGCTCATTCGGTGATCAGGTCGGCGAGGCGCAGGCGGGCGATCTTTTCGATCTCCGCGAGGGCCGTGGCGCGTTCGGTTTCGGGGGAATTTTGCAGCCGCACGGGGAATGCGGCGAGGATCGCGTCCTTCTTGTTCAGCCGCGCGCAGATCACGAAAGGGAACGCGAACCGCGTTTTGTATTCGCGGTTGTAGCGGTCGAAGAGCGCCACTTCTTCCGGCGAAAGATCGGCTAACCCGGCGGCTCGTTGTTCGCCCTGCGACTCCGCGGTGAGCACCACACGGCCCACCAGATCCGGATGCGCGCGAATCAACCCGAGCTGTTCCGCCTCGCTCGCCCGCTGCACCACCGCGCACATCGCTGCGTGCAGCGCCTCCAGATCAGCAAACGGCCGCTCATTCACCGCCCGCTCCGCGATCCACGGCGAGTGCTCGAAGACCGGCCCAACCTCGCGGATGAACTCCCCGAAGCGGAGGGCGTTGATTTCGGGCAGAGTCATTACGGGGGAAGATAACTAACGACGAATGACGAAACCTCCGGCGCCCGCGCGTCCCCAGAAACACCCGCGGTTTCGTCATTCGTCATTGGAGCTTCGTCATTCATTCGTCATTCGAATTTTGTGATTCGTCATTTCACCCGCCGCCGCAGCGCGGTCACGCCAAAACCTCCCGGCTTTCCGCCCCGGAAAACCTTATGGACATCCCCTTCACCCTGAATAACCTTCCGCTCCCCGTCGCCCGGACCCCGGTGTGCGCGGGGTTTTCTGTCCAGACCCACCGCATGTTTTCCCATCTCTCGCTCTTCATCGCCGACGCCGCCGCCCAGCCACCCGCGCAGGGCCTCGGCAGCATGCTCGTGCCGATGGCGCTGTTCGGCGTGATCATCTATTTCGTCGCCATCCGCCCGCAGAGCCAGCGGCAGAAAGCGCTCGATCTGCTCCATTCGTCGCTCAAGACCGGAGACAAGGTCGTCACCACCGGCGGCATTCATGGCATCATCGCCAATGTAAAGGACGGCAAAACGATCCTGCTCAAGATCGCCGACAATGTGAAAATCGAAGTCGACCGCAGCGCGATCGTCGCGGCCGCCAAACCTGCTGACAATTCCACCCCGGCCACCCCGGCCACCCCGGCCACCACCTAGGCTCCGCAACCCGCGCGGCTTCGCCGCCACTTTCCCGCCCCCACCGATGACACCCATCGCCACGTTTTTTTCCGGCCTCGGCCTGCTCGTCCTCTTCTGCTGGTATTTCTTTACCGACAGCGAGCGCGCCAAACGCATTCTCGGCAGCGTCCTGACCATCCTGCTGGCCGCGTTTTGCCTCAACGCCGTCAACCCGCCCTTCGACATAAAGGACGCGGAAGGCAAGGTCACGACCCCCGGAAGAATCGCTCTCGGTCTCGACCTTCGGGGCGGCACGGCCTTCCTCATTCGCCTCATCGCCGAACCCGATGAACAAGGCAAGACGCGCGAAATCAGTCCGACGATGGTCGATCAAGCCGTCGAAGTCATCCGCAAGCGCGTGGACCAACTCGGCACGAGCGAACCCGTGATCGCCCCCGCCGGCGCGGACCGCATTCTCGTCCAGATCCCCGGGCTAAACCCTGAGAAACTCGAAGAGACCCGGCAGCAGCTGAAGAAGGTCGCGAAGCTTGAATTCCGCCTCGTCCATCCCGAGAGCTCTCGCATGCTCCCGATGATCGAAGCCGGGCAGGAAGTGCTGCCCATCGGCTTCGTGATCGAACCGATGAGTTACGAGCGCGAAGGCAAGCCGGTGATCGGCAAGCTGCTGATCAAAAAGAAGCCCGATCTGCTCGGCGATACCGTCACCCGCGCCGGCGCTTTTTACGACACCCGCGGCTGGGGCGTGCACCTGAATTTCAACTCCGCCGGCGCGACAAAATTCGGGGAGCTGACCAAGCAGGTCTTCGAGGAGCACTCGCAGATGGCCATCGTGCTCGACGGCAAGATCATCTCCGCCCCGGGGGTGGAGAAAGGCCCGATCTACGGCGGCAGCGCCGAAATCAGTGGCGGCAACATGAGCGAAAAGGAAGCGCGCAACCTCGCCAGCGCGCTCGAGAATCCGCTTCAGACCCCCGTCTCCATCGAGGAAGAGCGCACCGCTTCCGCCTCGCTGGGCGAAGACGCGATCAACAGCGGCGTGCAGGCCGGCCTGCTCGGCGTCGCCATGACGATCTTCTGCGTGCTGCTCTACTACCGGTTCGCCGGGCTCATCGCGAACATCGCGCTCGCCGTGAACATCATCTTCCTCTTCGGGGCAATGGCCGCCTGTAATGTCGTCCTGACACTGCCAGGTATCGCCGGCATCATCCTCACGGTCGGCATGGCGGTGGATGCAAACGTGCTCATTTACGAACGCCTCCGGGAGGAACTCGCCCTGGGCAAATCGGTCAAAGCCGCGGTCAATGCCGCATTTGAAAAGGCCTTCACCGCAATCTTCGACTCAAACTTCACCACCCTCATCACCTCGGTGATTCTCTTCTGGAAGGCGACCGGCCCGGTCAAAGGCTTCGCGGTCACCCTGACCATCGGCATCATCGCCTCGATGTTCGCCGCGCTGATCGTCACGCGGAACCTCTTCGAGTGGGGGCTCAACGCCGGCTGGATCAAGCAGGTGAAGATGAACAACTTCATCAAGGCGACGAACTTCGACTTTCTCGGCCTCCGCAAGACCGCGGTCGGTTTCTCGCTCCTCACCATCGCCGCACTCGGCGTGGTCTTCGGTCTCCGCGGGGAGAAAAACTTCGGCGTCGATTTCAAGGGTGGCGACCGGCTCGTCATGGAAGCCAGGGGCACCCGACCGACTGACAACGACGTCCGCAAAGCGTTGGAGACGATCAACCAGGGCGAAGCCGTGGTGCAGACGGAAAAGTCTGCAAGCAAAGAATTTCTCACCATCCGCAGCAACTCCGGCAGCAGCAACGAAATCTCCGCGCTCCTCGTCGAGAAATTCCCCCAGGCCCAATTGCAGGTCGATGGCGTCGAACGCGTCGGCAAACTCGTCGGCGACGAACTCGCCCGCAATTCCATCATCGCCCTCGTCCTCGGCATGATCGGCATTTTCATCTACGTCACGATCCAGTTCGAGATGTCCTTCGCCATCGGCGCGATCGTCGCGCTCCTTCACGATGTCCTCATTACCATCGGTGCCTTCGCTCTGGTCGGTCGCGAAATGTCGCTCATCATCGTCGGCGCCGTGCTCACCATCGCCGGCTACTCGATCAACGACACGATCGTCGTCTACGACCGCATTCGCGAAGGCATCAAGGCCGGTCGCAAAGGCTCCGTGCAGGCGATCATGAACCAGAGCGTCAACGAAACGCTCAGCCGCACCATCCTCACCGGCGGCGTCACGTTGCTCACCACCGCTGGCCTCTACGTCTTCGGCGGCCCGGTGCTGAACGACTTTGCCTTCGCCATCCTGGTCGGCGTCATCGTCGGCACCTACTCTTCGATCTTCATCGCCGCGCCGATCGTTCTCTGGTGGAGCGGGAAGGGTGGCCGCGACCTGCGTTCCGAGATCAAATCGAGTGAAGTGGCGAAACCCGCCGCCGCATAGTCTCGTCCAGCGCCGCCCGGCGGCACTACCTGCCGCGCCGAAACGGGTAGAGGAACTGCGGCCAGTAACCCTTCGGAACCGGATGCTCGCCGATCCCGTAACCCGCGGGCCAGCGGCCATCCTCCGGCATGTGATGCGTGCGGATTCATGGGCCAGGAGCGTGTCGCAAATCCCGCGCCCGAAAAGCGTCTCGATTTCGCCGGACGGCGAGCCGCATTGCCCGACCACTACGACCCCAGCGCCCACTCATTCATTGTCCACTCCGCGCGCTCCGCGATGGCGACGGGGCGGGCCGTGATTCGCTCGGCGAGATACTCCGCATCCCGCGCGACGCCGACGAAGCGACCTGAACCCCACGTGTACTGCCACGGCAGACCGAGGAAGTAGACGCCGGGCAGCCCGGTGACACCGCGCTCGTGGCCGGGATAGCCGCGGCCATCGAAGATCGGCAACTCCACCCACGCGTAGTCCGAGTGGTAGCCCACGCACCACACGATGCTGGTGATGCCGGCGACGAGGTAGTCCATCTCGAGCACTTCGTTCCGCGGCTCCCACACGGGTTGGTAGCGCGCTTCGGTGGGCGCTTCGACGCCGCGCTCGGCGATGAATTTGTCGATCGCGTCCTTGATGTTCTCCGCGACCTTGTCGGCCTGATCGAGATTCGTGCGGAGGTCGTCGGCAAACTTCAGTACGTAGCCGCTCACGTCGTTCAACCGGCCGTAGAGGCGCATGCCTTCGGTCGCAAACTTCCGCAGGTCGATGTCCCGCCCGCCGCCGCGTCCGGTGACGTAGTGGTTCGTCTTCGCCCGCACGCGTTCCTTGTTCGGGTGCTCGTCGATCGGCTTGTCGTAGTAGCCCATCTCGTGGAGCCAATCGACGACATCCTTGCCGCGATAACGCCGTGCCGTGCGCGGTGCGCTGCCCACGCAGAGGTGCACCTTTCGCCCCGCGAGATGCAGGTCCTCCGCGATCTGACAGCCACTTTGCCCGGAGCCGACGACCATCACCTCGCCCGGTGGCACCGACGCCTCGCTCTTGTAGTCGGACGAATGAATCTGCGTCACCCCGCGCGGAAAGCGCGCCGCCATCTCGGGCATCGTCGCCTCCTGGTAGCCGCCGGTGGCGATGATCACGTGCTCGCAGGAAAACGTGCCGAGATCGGTCTCCACTTCATACCCGCCAGCCGCACCGCGTCGCAGTCGCGTGACGTTCACACCCTCACGCACCGGCGGCTCGAAGGAACGCGCGTAGGACTCGATGTAGCCGACGATTTCGTCGCGCACCATGAAGCCATTCGGGTCCGGCCCGGCGTACGGGAAACCGGGGAGCTGGCACTGCCAGTTCGGCGTCACGAGGCAAAAGGAATCCCAGCGCTTCGTGCGCCATGATTCGCCGATGCGGTTTTTCTCGAAGACGACGTGATTGATGCGCCGCTGCTTCAAGCACCAGCTCATGGAGAGCCCAGCCTGCCCGCCTCCGATGACGATCGCGGTGTAGTGAGTTTTCAGATTCGGGGAAGGTGCGACCGTCATGGGGTTCGTCAGATTTCGAGGATGCGCACGGTGTCCGTGTCGGGAAATTTGCGGATCAGCTCCTCGAGGTCCGCGAGCTGCGAAGCGGCCGAGCTGCATGAAAACCCGTACTTCGCCCGCACGCGCTCGGAGGCTTCGGCGTAAGCCTTCCGGCTCTTTACGCGGAATTCGCTCACCGGCATTTCATCGCCGGTGGCGAAGTACTCGCGGACAATCGTGGACGGCGAGTAGCACTGCTTCTCGGCGCCGTTGGGAAGCTGGATGGTGAAGAGGACTTCGGGCATGGATCTAAGCGGAGCGTTCGAAAAAACCTGTCATCCTGAGCGGAGCGATGCGTGGCGGGCGGTGAGCTTCGAAGGGTCTGCCGGGGCATTGCGCAGTCGAAGGACCTCTGACTTCTCTCCCGCACAAAGCTTTCCAGCCGTCGGAAAAGCAAGAGGCCGTTGCTTTCGGCGGTCTCGCGGACTCGGCTCGACTGCGCGCCGCCCATTCACACCCACCAGACCTCTCCCCGCCACGCGGCGCTTCGCTCAGGATGACATTGGTTTCCATCACTTCGCGCAGGTTACGCCGCACAGGCACTCTTCTTCTCAAAGCTCGATAGCGACGAACACGCGGCGCACTTCGCGCAGCCGGCTTTTACGGTGTCGGAGGTCATGCCCGCTTCGCTGAGCCATTCGCCGATCGGCAGGAGCACAGCGCGCATGAACTCGGCCGTCGGCGGTTGATGCCCGGCCAACGGCGTGCCGCTCACCGGCACGAAGGGCACGACGAATGGATACACGCCGAGATCGATCAACGTGCGCGCCGCTTCGTGCAGGCTCTCGATCGTGTCGCCGAGCCCCGCGAGCAAATACGTGCTCACCTGGCCGCGACCGAAGACGCCGACCGAGGCCGCAAACGCCTGAAGATAAAAGGCGCGGGGCACTTCGGCTTTGCCCGGCATGATCCGGCGCCGCACGTCTTCATCCCACGCCTCGAGATGCATGCCGAGCGAATCGACGCCTGCCGCGTAAAGCTTTCCAAACCAAGACGGATCCGCCGGCGGTTCGATCTGCACCTGGATCGGCAGGCCCGTCGCCGCCTTGATCGCCGCGGCGGCATCCACCATCACGACGGCGCCGCGGTCGTCGGTCGCAGGAGTGCCGGTGGTCATCACCACATTGCGAATTCCATCGAGCCGCATCGCCGCGTCCGCGACTTCCGCGAGCTGCTCGGGAGTTTTCCGCGCGATCGTTCGCCCGGCTTTCAGCGATTCGCCGATCGCGCAGAACTGGCACTTCGTCGCCGCATTCCCATAGCGGATGCACGTCTGCAGCACCGTCGTCGCCAGCGTGTCGCGGGAGTGAAGCTGCGCGATCTTCCAGTATTCCACGCCGTCCGCCGTGCTCAGTCCGTAGAACTTCGGCTGCGGCGGAAAGGTGATCTCGCCGACCACTTCGTCGCCGCTGCGCAGCACCGACACGCCTCGCTGATCCGGCGGCGTGGCGACATACGGCGACTCCGCTGCGCCGCGGGTGTGCACCGGCACCATGATCGTCGTGCCGAGCACGGTCACCGCTTTGTGATCGGTCGGCCCCGCGCCGCCGCGACGACTCGCCGCGCCAGCGTCGGGATAAAGAAGGCGCAGCCCGTGCGTCTGCAGCTCAGAGAGCAGGAACTGCTTCTTCGTCAGGAGTGCCGAGGCGAAATCCATCGTCATGCGTTTCGAGTTCGTCGTGAGGTTTCGTCCGTACCTGCGCGTTCGCAGTGCGGTCGATGTGCAGGGTGAAAATGTCCGGCCGCGAGTAGTGGCCGACGCTGTCCATCATGCGCTTCCGCTTCGTGATCAGCGCGGGGTCGAGTTCGGCGATCGCCATTCCCTCGCCCTCGGTGATCGGCGCGCAGAGCGGCACGCCTTCCGGCGAAATGATCGCCGTGTAGCAGCCGCCGCGCAGCGCCTTGCGCAGCTTGTCGTCGGGGGTGATCGACATGATCTGCTCGTCGGTCAGCCAGCCCGTGGAGTTCACCACGAAACAGCCGCTCTCGAGCGCGTGATGGCGGATCGTTACTTCCATCTGATCGGCAAAAATCTGCCCGACCATCGACCCTGGAAACTGCGCGCAGTGAATCTCCTCGCGGTCTTCCATCAGCGCGAAACGCGCGAGCGGATTGTAGTGTTCCCAGCAGGCCAGCGCGCCGATGCGGCCCACCGCCGTATCTACCGCGCGGATGCCGCTGCCATCGCCTTGACCCCACACCATCCGTTCGTGGTAGGTCGGGGTAATCTTGCGGCGCTTCAGCGCGAGCGAGCCGTCGGTGTCGAAGATGAGCTGCGTGTTGTAGAGCGATCCGCCATCGCGCTCGTTCACGCCGACGACGAGCACCATTCCGTGCTGCGCCGCCGCCTTGCTCAGCGTGTCGGTCACCGGCCCCGGCACTTCGACGGACAGCTCGTAGAGCCGCAGGTGATCCTTCCCCATCGAGACCGGCGGCGCGACGAAAGAGAAGTAAGGGTAGTATGGGATGAACGTCTCCGGAAAGACGGCCAGCTCCACGCCCTGCGCCGCCGCGCGGTCGATCGCGTCACACACGCGATCGACCGTGCCGCTGCCGCCCGAGAGATCGGGCGCGATCTGAATCGCGGCGGCCTTGATCCTCTTCATCGTCTTACAGCGTCCAGGTATCGATGATCACCGCGCCGGCTTTCTTGTGCAGCAGCACCACATCGAGCACGTCGAGCGGGCTGATCGGGATGATGCCCGGGATGAACGCCTTCTCCGTCTGTCCGTAAAGCGCCTGCGTGGCGAAGCGGCAGGCGTAAACCTTCCCGCCTTCCTCGATGAATTTCGCGATGCGCTGATTGATGAAGAGGTGGCCGGGAAACGCCTCGTCGCCGAGCGTCGGGAAGCCGCGCTGAAAGCCGAGCGTCACGCCCGGACCGTAGAGCAGGATCGACGTCTCGTAACCTTTGCGCAGCAGCCGCGTGGCCACCAGCGTGTTCACGAGCCCGATCGAGCCTTCGAAGGCGACGGTGTGGAAAGTCACGAGCGCCTTCTCGCCCGCGTCCGCTTTTACGTCCGGAAAGACCTTCTCCTCATAGTCCACGAGGAAGTCGCCGGCCTTGTTCATTTCTTTTTCTACTTTGGGCATGATGCGTTGGTGTTGGTGGTTTTGGTGATGAATGCGAAGCGGTGGCCTCGCGGATGCGGCGTCCTTTAGCAGGCGGCGAACCGCTGCGGCGTTGCCCCGGCGGCTTTGTTGCGCATATCGTTGCGCAACAGGGAAAATTTTTCCACGCCCCCGCCAGCTCGCCGCGCGAGCGCTGACCAAAAAGATGCCGAAGAAACAAATCCAGACAGTGCGCATGGCGGAAATCGCGCAGCGCCTCCGCGTGAACTCTTCCACCGTTTCTCGGGCTCTGCGCGGCGATCCACGCATCGGCGCCGAACTGCGCGAGCGCGTGCAGAAAGTGGCTGACGAACTCGGCTACCGGCCCAATCCGCTCGTCAGCGCTCTGATGGCGAATCGCCGCCGCCGCGGTGGCGCGGGCGCGGTGGATGTGATCGCGCTGGTCACGCATTACGGCGGACGCGAGGACTGGCGGAAGAAGGACGTGTGCCGATGGGAGTTCGAAGGCATCGAGCGGCGCGCGCGGGAGATCGGCTTTCGCATCGAAGTCTTTGCGCTGGCGGAATACGGCGGCGATCCGGCGCGGCTTCGCGCCACGCTGCTGGCTCGCTCGATTCGCGGCGTGCTGCTTGGATTCTCGCGTGAGGAAAGCGCGGCGACGACGTTCGATTGCAGCGATCTCTGCGTCGCGGGATTGAGCAGCTACTTCCCGCAAGTCGCCGCTGATCGCGCGAACTTCCACGGCTTCTTCAACGTCCGCCTCGCGCTCGACCGCGTGCGCACGCTCGGCTACCGCCGCCCCGCGCTGATCGTGCCCGAACTCAACAATCGCTACTCCGGCAACCTGTGGTCCGGCGCCTTCCTCGACTGGCAGCGCCAGCTCCCGCGCAAAGATCGCTGCGAGCCGTTCCTGCCGCGCGAAGACGCCACGCCCGCGGAGTTCAGCGACTGGCTTTACCGCAACGAACCGGACTCGCTCCTCGTCTACAAATTCCCCGTCGCGCCGCTGCTCGCCCA
>JANPHH010000038.1:0-11811 GCA_031424375.1 Chthoniobacter sp.
CACCACCAAAAAGCGCGGCATCCGAACCAAACAGAAAATCGCCGCATGGGATCACCGCTACCTCGTCAAGCTGCTCGCAATTTGACGCGATTGCCCTGGTTCTTAGCCATTGAATAGAAGTGGGTGACCTGATTCTGAGATAACTCGAGCGCTGCCGTCACAATAAGACAACCTTTGGACTTCTGAAATTGCGGAACATGTGGGTGTTCTCCCGGACCAACCAGTCTCGTGCCGCCCTTCAACTTGACCGCAAACGGACCGTATTCATCGATCGAGCAGAAGCGTTCGTTTTCGCCAAGTGTGGAAAGCACAGATTTGATTCGTGCGAGTTTCTCTTGGTAGTCAAGATCGTTGCTGGTCAGAACCTCCGTTGCCTTACTCCAATTGAAACCAGCGGCTTTGACGATCCTGCTGATTGTCGTTTCTGAGATGAGGATTTGCTGCTGCGACAAGCATTGCCGGAGATCAGCGAGCTTCCATGAGGTCCGGTTGATATCGTGTTGTGAGGGTGGCGAGTGCAGCAATGCAAACACGGCATTCTTGATGCATTCGGAATCCCGATATTTCGGTTTGCGCCCGCGCCCCGGCGCATCCTTCTCAATGCCAGCCAGACCTTGATTGATAAAGCGCCCGCGCCACCGGGCGGCCTTCTCTTCCGAGATCCCCAGGCTCATCCCGATTTCACGATTGGTCTTCCCTTCCGCAGCCATGAGCACAACGCGCGCGCGCTCAGCGAGGCGGACCTCCTCGACCCGGCTTCGACTCCACTTCTCCAACATTCGACGATCTTCTGCGTTTAAGGTGATTTTGGGAGCAACTCGCATCGGGACCTCCGTTCATTGGCGATAACTAAGAGCGGGAGCATCGCTTGTCGGTGAACAATGCATCAATTTTCTGTGGCTCTTCGTGGTTTCTCCGAATCGATGGCGACCACCCGCTTTTCCCTCCTTCGTCGAGCCGTTTCTTTGTTGCGTCAACACCAGGTTGCAGCCGGGGTTTATCTCAGGCGCAAGCAAGCGGGCGCGGGGCGCGGGGTTAGAGCGGGAAATTCGCTCTCGCATGGCGCTGGGCGATGTCGGCACGATTGCCGGTCATTTCGCGCCGGTGCTGCGGCCGATCGCGGAGCAGCGCGGACTGGCGACGTGGGAGCAGCTTGCGGCCTATGCCGCCGAGGAATGGTTTCCGTCGCGCGTCGCTTTCGGAAAACACAAGGGCAGGTCCATCGCGGAGGCGCGCACCGACGGCAGGTTGCGCCGCTGGCTGGACGGTCTGGCGCAATCCGCCAACGCGCGCAACGCGAGGATGGGGCGCTGGTATTTGCGGAGCCTGAAGGAAGCGGCGGAACCCCCGCTGTTTGTCGCCCGGGAGTGCGCGCGTGCCCCGGCTGCAATGGCCGTCGCGAGCCGGAACCTGGTGCTTTACGTGAACCCGGAGTTGCAGCGGCTGTGGGCGCTGGTGGATGCGGCGCGGGCGCGACTGGCGGAACTGGAAGCGGGCTTTACGATCGAAAAGGCGAAGGTGGAGGCGAAGAAGGCGCGGCTGTTTGGCCGGTTGCGCGAGCATTTCCAGCGGCGCTACCGGCTGCGGCTGTTCGTCGGCTATCGGCGAAAGTATCTGGAATCGCTTGTGCGGCAGGGCGAGGAAGAGGCCGGGAAGATCGCGCATGAATACCGGCAGGCGAGCGCGCATTGTGATCGAGAATATGCGGAGACGGCGGCGGCGCTGGCGGAGAAGCAGGAACTCTCCACCGCGGAAGCCGCCGAGGTGAGCCAGCTCTGGCGGAGGCTGGTGAAGCTGTTTCACCCCGACCGCTTCGCGCACGAGCCGGGAGGGCATCGCGCTGTCGATGCCGCGGGCCTGGGCACCGACGGCGCGGTGCCCTCCATCGCGCGCATCGCGGAAGGCCACCGTGAACGATTGGGCTTCATCCTGCGGCAAGGCTGGGCGGCGCTCGACTTCGGCGAGGAGCGCGAGATCGCGCAACTGCGCCGCCTATGGACTCGCATCGAGCTGGAAATCATCCGCGTGCTGGACGCGGGCCATGGGCTCAGGGGGAGCCCCGATTACAAGCTGCACCGGCTGACGACGCAGACCCCGGCGATTTTCGACGAGACGGTGAGGAAGCACGTCGAGAGGTTGGAAAAGGAGCTGACGGTGCTGGAAAGTCAGGCGGAGGAACTGGCGAAGGAGATCGAGGAACTTACCGGCGAGAGCGCGCTCGAATGTGAACGCGAAAGTGATGCCTGAAGGTTGGCGTTGAGCCGACAGAAGGTTTCCGCCCGGTGTTCCCGATTTACGCGGTGGGGGCAGGTTTCAATTCCCGACGCTCGGGCATGCAAAGCAGCGCCTCCCCGACGAGCACGAGCGCCATTGCGATCAGGAACGTCCGCCAAACTTCATTAGTCAGGCTCCGGCCGTCTTCGAGCGATTCGGTGAGCACGCGAAAGTCGAGCCCGGCGAATAGTTCATTCAGCGCGGTCGGAGAAAGCACGCCTGGCTGATTTTCCCCCGGCGGACGATTCAGAGCGACGATCTGATCTCCGGTTATTACCACTCCGGCGCGCAGTGGCAGGTTCCCCGCGATCACCTCGGCGCTCTTTTCCTCCGCCCGCCGCCACTGCGCCGGATCCGCCCCGAGCGCGGAAGCCGCGGCGATGCGCTGCTGCGCCTTGCCAAGCGTGCGCCCGGCATCCGCCAGCGCGCGGTGGAGCAGCGCGAACATCACCACTCCATCGCGCGCCAGACTCGAGGCCGACGGTCCCGGCAGTGTGCCGAGAAAATACGCGCTCCCGCCCGAGTCGACCGTCGCGCGCATGAGCAGCGTTTGCCGGTCCGCCACGCGGGCCAGCGCCGCTCCTTCGCCCGTAATCCCACAGAGGCGCAGCACCTCCAGCGTGCCGACCGGCAGCGCCGCGCCGTCGCGCGTATTGGCGAGCAGGTCCGCGTCGTTGCGCCACCATTCGACGGCATCGGGTTTGTCGCTCGCCGCGCGCGCCCAGCGATCCCAGTGCAGTCCGAAGATCGGCGTTTCGTCCGGCGTTTCCGGCGGGAGAAAAAGCACTGCCCGACCGGCAGCGACGTGGTTCTGGAGTTGCCGGACGAGCACGTCGTCCGCGTTTGGGATCGGCGCGTGCCAGACGATCAAAGCGGTTTCTTCCCATGGAATCTCGGCCGCGCGTTTGGTGCCGAGCACCGCGGCCGTGTAACTGCGCGCCGGATCGGCTGGAGCGGAAAGCGCGGCCTGCAACGGCCCGGACTCCGCTTCATCATCGGAAACGATCACGGAGCGCAGCACGGGTGGTTCGTCGAACACGAAGTGGTAGGTGTTGTTTGCCGCGCTGGCATCCACGGGCAATTCCACGCGGCCCCAGCCACGCTTCAAAGCCTTGTCGATCGGCAGCGCCACGGCTTGCAGCACCAGCTCATTCTCCGTGAGCGTCACCTTCATCGTCGTGGCTGCGCCATTGATCACCACGCGCAGCGGCACCTCCAGCGGCGGGGGATGATCGGCATGGCGTATGACGCGCAGATCGAGCAGCAGTTCCGCCTTCTCACTCGTCTCGCGCCGCACGACGCGATCGACACTCACCGCGAGATCGTCGGGCGCGACTTGCGGATACGCGAGCAGATGAAACCGCACGCCTTGCAGCGTCGCAAACGCACTGCGCAGCGTTTCCCAACGCCCGCCCGCCGCGTCCCAATCGCTCTGCTGCAAGTCGCTGAGCAGCCACACATCGGTGCGTCCCGTTTTGTTCGCGGTGATGTAGTCGAGCGCGCCCTGGAGGAGTGCGGGAATGTCCGCCGCGGTCTCGGTGGCTTCGGCCTGGGGCAGGTCGAGGAGCGCGTCGGCTTTTTCGATCGGCTCAGGCTTGCCGAGGGCGCTGTCGAGAAAGACGAGCCGCGAGCGGGTGCCGACGGCGTCGTTGATCGCCTTGGTCAGATTGCGCAGACCGGCGACGCGTTTGCTCACGCCGGTTGCGAGGTTTTGCTGCTCCATGCTCGCCGAGCGATCGAGCAGGATGAGCACGGAATCCGGCGCGCCACCGGTGAGTCCGAGCCAGCCGCCGGCGAGCGGACGGGTGACGACGAAGATGAGCGCCGCGACCGCGAGCACACGCAGCGCGAGGATGAGAATCTGCCGGAGCCGCGAGAGCCCCTTGTTCATCCGCTGCGCGGCGAGGAGGAAAATCATCGCCGCCCATTTCACCTGCCGACGGCGGTAGAGATGAATGAGATGAATGATGACCGGCAGCGCGGCCAGCGGCAGGGCGATGAGCAGCGTTGGGGCGAGGAAGGTCATCGCGCGCCGCGTTTCGGAGTCCGGCCGAGGAGGAAACGGACGAGCACATCGGCGTAAGGCTCGTGCAGCTTCACCCGGTGGTAATCCATGCCCGTGGTGCGGACGAGTTCATCCATTTCCGCGAGGTAGAGCCGCACCGCTTCGCGGTAATTGCGCGCGATCAATGAAGGATCGGCGAGCACCGCTTCACCGCCTTCGAGATCGACGAAGCGCGCAGGCCGGTCGAAATCGAAATCGAGTTCCTTCTGGTCGAGGAGGTGAAACGCCACGACGTCATGCCGCCGAAACCGCAAATGCTGGATCGCGGATTTCAGCTCCGCCGGCGGCACAAAGAAATCCGAGAAAATGACGACCAGCGCGCGCTGGCGAATCTTCTCCGCCGCATCGTGCAGCGCAGTGAGCAGCGTCGTGCCGCCCACGGGTTGCAGGCCGCTCATTTGATCGAGCACCACCCCGAGGTGGGAAGCGCCGCGCTTCGGCGGAATCTCCACCGCCGGCTGCGCCAGGCTCCACAGCCCCACGCCGTCGCCCTGCTGCGCCGCGAGATAGCCGAGCGTGCCGGCGAGGCGCCGCGCGTAGTCCAGCCGCGTCGCGCCTTTCGGGCCGAAATCCATCGAGCCGCTCGCATCGATGAGCAGGCAGAGGCGCAGGTTCGTGTCGGCTTCGAACTCCTTGATGTAAAAGCGATCTGTCCGCCCCCACGTCCGCCAGTCCAGCCGCCGGGTGTCATCGCCGGGGACGTATTTGCGATACTGCGCAAACTCCAGCGACGCCCCCCGGACCGGGCTGCGATGTTTCCCCGAAACGCTGCCGAGCATGGCGTGCCGCGCGTGGAGCGGCAACGCCATCAGCTTCCCCAGAACGGCTGGGTCGAGAAAACTGCGATCTCCCCGCGACGTGCTCATACCCTCAACTCGTCCTCGTCCTCCTACTCGTCCTCGTCCTCGAAAGCGTAGGCGCAAAAATCATCACCGGGACCCCAGGCGTTGTCTGAATCCTCGGAAGTTTCGAGGACGAATAGGAGGACGAGGTCATTACTGCGTCGCTTTCGTCCGCGCTCCGCTCTCAAACCGTTCGATGAGCTTCGTCAAAATCGAAACAATTCGCACCAGGAGGCCCTTTCCATCGGCCACGCGCGCCTCGGTAGTTGCCCGCTTCGCAACCAGCGCATCGAGGCAGGCCGCGCATTCCGTGGCCGAGCCGCGGGCATCGTCGAAGAAACGCACCCGCTGTTGGGAAGCGCGGCGGCCATTTCCTTCCGCGGTGTTTAAGAGCGCCGACAAGCTGGCGCGATCAAGTTGATCGAGGGTTTCGGCGGTGCGCCGGAGGCTGAGTTCGCGCAATTCGTCGAAGAGGTCGGCCAGCCACGCGACGAACTGGAGTTCCAGTTGATAGACCTCGAGTTTTTCGTGATCGAACGCTGGCGGCATGGGCAAGGATTTCGAGGACGAGGACGAGTAGGAGGACGAGGACGATTTACGCCGCCTTGCTCAGTTCTTCGACCAGACGCTTCGTCAGGTCGCGGCTGGTCACGCCTTCGCTCTCCGCGGTGAAGGTCGTCATCACGCGATGCCGCAGCACCGGGTCGGCGACCTCGATCACATCCTCCAGCCGCACCATGTAGCTGCCGTGCAGTGCGGCGCGCGCCTTTGCACCGAGAATGAGATACTGAACGGCGCGCGGGCCGGCGCCCCAGCTCACAAGCGGCTTCAACCAGGCGGGCGACTCGCTGCTCCCCGGTCGGGTGCGTCGTGCGAGGTCTACGGCAAATTCATAGAGATGATCCGGCACCGGCACCCGCCGCACGAGATCCTGAAAGGCGAGCACCTTCGGGCCATCGAGCACGTGCTCGAGCCTCGGCAAGGCTGCGCCGGTCGTGCTCCGCGCGATCGTCACCTCTTCGGCGCGCGACGGATAATCCACGCCAATCATAAACATGAAGCGGTCGAGCTGCGCTTCGGGCAGCGGATAGGTGCCCTCCTGCTCGATGGGATTCTGCGTCGCCAGCACGAAGAACGGCGAATCCAGCGGATACGTCCGCCCGGCGACGGTTACGCGGTGCTCCTGCATCGCCTCCAGCATCGCCGCCTGCGTCTTGGACGGCGCGCGATTGATTTCATCCGCGAGCACGATGTTGGCAAAGACCGGTCCCTTCGCGAACTCGAACGCGCGTTTGCCTCCCGGCAGTTCCTGCAAAATGTCCGTGCCCGTGATGTCCATCGGCATCAGGTCGGGCGTGAATTGAATGCGGCTGAAACTCAGCGACAGCGTCTCCGCGAGGCGGCTGATCAGCAGCGTCTTCGCCAGCCCCGGCACGCCCATGAGCAGCGCGTGCCCGCGGGCGAAGAGGCAGATCGCCAGTTGTTCGATCACCTTTTGCTGGCCGACGATGATCTTGCCCAACTCCTGATTGAGCCGACCATACACCTGCCGCAATTCATCGATCGCGGCCACATCGTCTTTTGGAAGCGGTTCAGACATAGAGTTCGAAGGTGCGCAAATCCCATCAGGATTCCGCGGAATGGCAACGCGCTCGTTTGGGGCGAAACCGGTTTCTGGACATCGGCTCTGCGTCAGCGTTCAAGCCCCAGGCAGCCAGGCTCGCACTGGTCGATTCGATCGACCTATGGAATCGCGAGCAGTTGTCCTTCGATCATCCGCAATCCATCCCCGCGAGACCCCACTCTCCGATCTTTGCCACGAAACCAGTCGTAAAGCGTTTGCCCCGGACAGTCACTCCAGCACGCCACTTCCCGGTGAAAGAAGACATCGGTGATCTTGAGCGAGTGCCTTTTCAATTGCTGAGCCACGAGCCGGGCCATCGCCTGTTGCGCTTCGATCGTGGGAAGCTGAGCGGAGAAATTGCCGATGAAGCAAATCGTCAAATGCCCATCGCTGGCTCCCGGCGCTCGGGCCTTCTCCCCGCGATCATCCACCGGCAGCGGCGCTGTCGTCTGTCCGCTTTTGTTCTGACCGGCCGAGGACCATTCGGACGGCTTGAGGTAGACCGTTCCACTCGAAGCTGCGTAAGTGAGCGAGCGTCCCTCGTAGATCGTACCGGAGGAACCAATCAGAAAGTGGTAGGCGATGTCGCCCCACTGATGATCCGCGACCATGTGTCCCCGTTGAATGCTCCTTAATCGCGCGGGTTCATCGATCGGATCGGGAGTCGGAGATTCGGTGTGATGGATCGTGATGAACCGGATGTTTCCCATTCGCTTGGCGTCGAGCTTACCGAGGTCCGGTGCCTGGGCTCCCCAATCGGCTCGCGAAGAAATCGTCGGCTCAGCCGCGATTGCCACGGATGCCAGGAGGAGGAGGAAGAACTTCACCATCGGATGCTCAAGACAATCGGCGGATCTTCTTTCCGATAGAGTCGAAAAAATGGCGAACCACCGGGTCTCGATTCCAGATAGGGCTGGAATGGTAGCGCTAACGGGATTCGAACCCGTGTCCCCGCCTTGAGAGGGCAGTGTCCTAGGCCTCTAGACGATAGCGCCGTTTGAAAGAGGGCCGCGAAGCTAGCCTGCCCCCCCTTGCGGCTCAACCGCTTTCTTCCGCTATTCGTTGGCCCGGTCGAACCCCTCCAGCCGCTCCCGCGGATCGAGCGGTTCGGTCGCGTCGATTCGCGTCTGTTCCAGTCGGCGCAGCGAGATTCCGCGGCGTTCATCGGAAATCTTCTTCACCGATGCATCGACCTTCAAGATGCGGGCGTGGAGCAGCTTGTAGTAGCTCTTCAGCGCTTCGCGCTTTTCGAGATCGGTGCGGGCCTTCATCGCGCGATCCCATTCGTCCATCACCTTCGGATCGCGCTGCGCTTTGGTGTAAGCCTCGCGGTAGTGGATCCGCGCGATCAATTCCTCGGCGTTCTCCGCGGTCTTGGATTTTTCCGACTTCTCACCCTTTTCCTTTTCCGTCGGCTTCTTCATTTCCTCCTTCACCGGCTCGGGAATCAGCGTCACCTCGGGAACCAGCGCAGGAGTGGGGGAAGGCGCGGCGTCTTGGGCCAGAGAGCGCGAGGCAGCGGGGAGGATCAGCGCAGCGCAGCCGAGCGTGAGGAGATGATTCCGGAGCGATTTCATGAGAGGAGCGCGACGGTAGTCTAAAGTTTTCGTTTGAAAAGCGCGCCCTTCTCGCGAAACCCAACCCGCAGATGCCCACGCTCGCCCACACTCCGCGGCCGGTTTCCCTCGATCTCATGCCGGTCGAGGTCGCGGCGCGCTGCCGGCATTTGCCGGGGCTGGTCTTTTTCGATTCCGCCCGCGAACGGCGGTCGTCGTCCGATCTCTCGATCGTCGCGGCGCAGCCCTCCGAAATCTTGCGCGGCAATCTCCACACCGACGCAGAACAGCTCCAGGCCTTGCTCGATGCGCACGCCACCGCAGCCGCCGACGACGGCCTGCCGCATGGTTTCGCGGCTGGCGCGGTGGAATACGACGGCGCGTTTTGCTTCGGCCTTTTTCATCGCGCGCTCATCTTCCGCCACGCCGACCAGAGCTGGCACGAGTTCGGCGATCTCCGCAGCGCGCTGCGCGAACCAGATGCCTCTCCGCGCCCGGAGCGTCCCCAGTTTCATCCGCAACTCGGCGCGGCGGAATACATCGCGATGGTCGCCCGCGCCCAGGAATACATCGCCGCAGGCGACATCTATCAGGTGAATCTCGCGCACCGTTTCGACGCGGCGTGGAGCGGCGATGCGTTCACATTCTACGAAGCCCTGCGCCATTATTCGCCCGCGCCGTTTTCGGCATTTGTGGAGCTGGACGGTCGGTGCGTGCTCTCATCGTCGCCGGAGTCGTTTTTGAAAATGTCCGGTCGCTCGATCCGCACGCGCCCGATCAAGGGCACGCGCCCGCGCCGCGCCGATCCGACGGCCGACGAAAAATCCGCGTTCGATCTCATCACCTCGCCGAAGGAAGTCGCCGAACTCGTGATGATCACCGACCTCGAACGCAACGACCTCGGCCGCGTCTGCGACTTCGGCACCGTGCAGGTCACCGAACTGCTCGCGCTCGAACGCTACGAGCAGGTCTTTCATCTCGTCTCCACCGTCGAAGGCCGGCTGCGCGCGGAAGTCGGCCACGTCGAGGCGCTGCGCGAATGTTTCCCCGGCGGCTCGATCACCGGCGCGCCGAAGCGCCGCGCCCGCGAGATCATCGCCGAACTCGAACCTGCACCGCGCGGCCTCTACACGGGCGCGATTGGCTGGTTTGGATTCAATGGCGAGAGCCAGTTTAACATCGCCATCCGCACCGTGGTGATCGAGGGCGACCGCGCGCATTTCCACGTCGGCGCCGGGATCGTCGCCGACTCGTCGCCCGCGCACGAATGGCAGGAGACGCTCGACAAGGCCTCCGGCATTCTCCTCGCCGCGGAGCGGCTGAATGCGGACTGACCCGCTGCGCCTCGCCTGGCTCGCCACCGCGCTGTTCGTCGCTGGCTGCCAGCGGGAGTCATTGGAAATCCGCATCGACGCAGCGGCGGACGAGCAAAACGTCGTCGCCATCCGCGATGCCCGCGGGACCTTGGTGCGAACGCTCGTCCCCACGGCGAAGCTCGCAACGTGGGACACGCTCGACGACGCCGGCCAACGCGTGGCACCCGGCGTCTACGCGGCCACGGTCTTTTCCCATCGCGGCTTTGCCACTCGCGCCAGCGGCACGGTCGCTGGGACGAGCGGCGTCCCTTTTCCTCCGCTGCTCCATCCGCCCGGCGCGCCAATTGGCGTGGTCGCCGATGCGACGCGCGTCTATCTTGCATGGAGCGGCGGCCTGGTCGCAGCGTGCGGTCTCGATGGAACCTTCGCGTGGACCGCAGTGCTGCCCGCCGATGCTGGTTGCGCGGGGCTGGCAATCGACGGCACGCAACTGATCGCGCTCGCCGCGAACGCACAGCCCGGCCCGCTCGCCGAATCGCTCGTGCGCCTGAATGCCGCCGACGGACAAATTATTCCCTGGTCCGCCGGCGCGACTCTTCCCATTGCCAGTCTCTGGCCCGCCGACGCGCGCGATCAGCCGACCGCCGCCAGTTCGCTCGGCGCGGGTGCGGGTCGGATCTATCTATCGTTTTCCGAGCTGCATTTTCTCGCGGTGCTCGATGCGCAGACCGGCGCTTATTTGCAGACGATCATCGGGCCCGCGCCCACCGCGCTGGACGTGGTCGCGACGCAGACGCAATCGCCGAACGAACCCGGCGCGATCATCGACGCGGATTTCTCCGTGATCGCGCTCGGCGCCGGAGCGCTGGGCAAGGTGCTCTTCGCGCACGATCCGCTCTGGGTCATCGGCAGCGATGTGCAGCGGCTCGATGCGGGTGAACTGATCACCGCACTCGCGGTCACGGGCGACCGCGCGGCGCATTTGCCGCGCAGTATTTTCACCGCGCTGGGTCCGCCGCACCTGCAGGTGCAGCGGCGCGAAATCCTCGATCCGCAAGGTTACGTCTGGCTCGCCGGGCAGGCCGGTGGCCGACCCGATCGCGGGCCGTGGCAGCGGGAAACGCTCGGGCCGGTGAAAGGCGTCGCCCTGGCCGCGAATGGGCGGCTCTGGGTCGCGGAAAGTGATCCGGTGCCGCCGCGGTTCAGCGAGTGGAATACGGAGGGAACGCAAGGCCATCTGGTGCGCGAGTTCTTCGGGCCGCTCGACCCAGCGGATTGCGGCGTGGCGCTGCTGCCGGGGCGACCGGAGATCGTGGTCGGCGCAGGCTGCGAGTGGAGGATCGCCGAAGACGGCGCGGTCGAGTGCCTCGGCGTGATCACTCGCGAAGGGATGAAGGAAGCGGGATTTTTCACCGGAGATCACGGCTCGGTGCGACTGCGGGTGGTGCAGCGAGATGGCGCGGTCGCGGTCTTCGAGCGGCGCGCTGATGGCGACTACGCGCCGCTCGCCGACACCGCGGAATTACCCCCACTCGCGCCGCTGGCGGGCTTGCGCGTCGAGCCGCTGCCCGGCTCCGGCTGGCGCGTCTCGGTGAATGATGGCCCGCCGCTCGGCGTCGCGCCGCTCCCGGCCGATATCGCCGCGACCGCCACGCTTTCACCACCGGCGGCCGCGCCGGATGGCCGTGTTTTCGGCGCAGTCGTCGCCGATGGCATCCGCCGCTTCGAGATCACCGGGCTCAGGGCGGTGCGCACCCTGGGTCCGCAAAAACTCCGCGTCTCCACCCCGCGCTGACGAATTCCCGTTCGACGATTTTCGGGCGATGCGTAGCTTGAAGAAATGAAACGCGTCTTCGGCATCGAAACGGAATACGGCATCACGGTCGACGGGCTGGAGGATCTGGATGTGGTGCGCGAATCCATCGAGATCGTGCGCAGCTACACGGCGCACGGCGCGTCGATGAAGTGGGACTACAACCTCGAAGATCCGCACAACGATGCGCGCGGTTTCCGCGCTGCCGAGCTGCTCCAGGACACGGACGAGGCGGCTTATTTCGAGATCGATAAGAACCGCCCGCTGAGCTTCGAGGAGATCAAGAGCGACCTCGTGCTGAGCAACGGCGCGCGGTTTTAC
>JANPHH010000039.1:0-9951 GCA_031424375.1 Chthoniobacter sp.
CCGTTGATCATGCGTCCGCCGATGGTGCTCGGGTAGCTGAGTGCCGTGCCGTTGTCGCCGGAGAACATGATGAGCGTCTTCTCGCTCAGCCCGAGCTTTTCCACCTCCGCGACGATCTCGCCGACCTGCTTGTCCATGTAGGCGATGTTGTCGGCGTAGAATTCTTTTGTGCCAGGCTTGCTGTCCGGCGTGCGAAGGATGGGGCCATGCACGAGGTGCATCGGGTAGTAGAGAAAGAACGGCCCCTCCTTGTGGCGGCGGATGAAGTCGAGGCTGAAGGCCTGAATCACGTCCGGGTTGTAGTGGCCCGGCGCGCTGACCTGCTCGCCGTTCTTCTCGTAGTTGTCCTTCCAATACCAGCCGCCCGCCGTCGGGTCCGTGCAGTATTCGTCGAAGCCCCAGTCCTTCGGCGTCTCGCCGACCTGCCGCCATTTGCCAGACTCCGCCGTCGCGTAGCCCGCCTGCTTGAGCAGCTTCGCCACCGGCTGCTCGTCCTTCGACAGCGCGCCGGGGCCGCCGCCGCGCCACGAGCCATTCGTGATGCCGCCGGTGCGGAAGGCGTAGCGCCCGGTCATCAGCGCGCAACGCGAAGGTCCGCACAACGGCGCCGCGTAGCACGTCTCAAAGCGCGTGCCGCCCGCGGCCAGCTTGTCGATGTTCGGCGTCTTGTACTTGTCCGCGCCGTAGCAGCTCACGCCATCGAGCCCGAGATCGTCGGCGAGGATGAAGATGATGTTCGGCTTGGCCGCGGGCGCCGCCGTGCCGCTGGCGGTCAGGATTCCAATCAGCGCGAGGAGGGTGAGGAGGTGTTTCATGGGGGGATGGTTTGGGTTACGGGGCCTTCGGGACGGCAGCTTTGGGTTGGTTGGCGCGCGGGCTTTCGAAGAGCGGTGAATGCTCGACTGGTTCCAAAACCTCCCCGCCCTCCTAAAGTCGCGCCCGGGTCTCCGGCCGGATCGAGAAATTTTCCCGCCGTTACGCAACGGCGCAGACGCGCACGAAGGAGACCGCCTAGTTTCCCAACCCCGAATTTCGAAACGGTGAAGACGCCAGCGGCGGCGAACTCGGCGGGATGAAGGAAGTCATCTTCAAAGTCACCGGCGAACAGGTGTAAACGGCGGACCAAAAGTGCAGCGGGTGCTGGTCGAAAAGTGAAGCACCGGTTGGGCAGTTAGTGGTTTAGGGGTTGCGGGTCAAGGCGGTGATGGAAGGTCGCTGCTCTTCGCCGGCTGGAGCGTAGCAGAAGACGGTGGACTGACGCGATCAGACGGTTTCTGACGACGGGCCGGTCTGGCCGCGAGTCCAGACACGGCGATGAGCCCGACGACGCTGAACATCAAAGCTCACGCATCCTCTTATGGATTGCCCGAGGTGGTTGACGCAGATCGAGCACCGCCCGGACAAGCACCCGACTGCCTGTGATCGAATAAAAAATTCCCAGCGGAGTCCTGCTCACCACGAAACGGCGGATCCGCCCGCCAAAGTTCACGGGGCCCGCTTTCGGAAACACCCGCAATAACCCCGAGCGCCTTGTCCACTTGGAGATACCTCCTTTCACCCTGTGTGGCATAGATGCTGAGCAGGTCGCTCTGCGCGCCTTTCAGGAGAATGATTTCGTAATGCTTCAAGGCAGGCGGAACCGGCGCTTGAACTCCTCCAGGCTCATCGCCGTGCTTGGGTCACGCTGATGCTCCGCAAAGCGATGCTTCACGATCGCCACAATCTCGGGGCTGGTCGGCAATTCCCGCTGGCGCTCTTCCACCTCGTCCCAAAGCTCGTTCGCCAGCCGCCATTTGTCTTCCAGGCTCAGCTTCTTCACCGCGGGAATCTGCTTGGCAATCATCGTGACAGGTTAGCGTTTCGGTCCACCCTTCGCAAGGCATCCCCGCGGAAACGAGCGGTCCCGCTTCAGCGACCACCGGATCAAACTCACCCTCTACAACCTCGACCGCTTCCTGAACGGCGACTGCGGCGAAATGATCCACGCCCTCCAGGCCGCCGATATGCAGGACCGCCTCGCCGAGGCGAATCTCGGCGGGGCGGCGAACTAACTGGGCTTCTCGGGCCGAGGGCCGCTTGTTCTCTTCTTTTCGCTCCGAGTGCCTCAGGCGCGCTCCGGTTCCGCGAATGGGTCGATGATTTCCAGCCCGGCGACGTGTTTGAAATCATCCACGTTCCGGGTCACCAGCTCCGCGCCGATGGCGAGCGCGGTCGCCGCGATGATCGAATCTCCGAGCTTCATGCGCTTCTGCCGACGCAAGGTGGCCGCCTGCCGGAGGATTTGCTCCGTCACCGGATGGACCGCGAGTTCGGCAAACCAAGCCTCGAAGATTGCCTCGTCTTCCAAAGTGAGGCCCGGATAGCCCAGCACTTCCGGGATGCTGATCGCCGACACCTGCACCGTTGCCGGCCTCAACCATGCGTCGAGGAAAGCATGCTCCGGCTGTCCCGCGTAGATCAGAATGTTGCTGTCCAGCAGGCGCATCGTACGTCAGTCACGCCCCGGCAGCTTCACATCCTCCCGCATCTCGCGCTGCCAGGCCACGGGATCCTTGATTCCCCTGAAAGGGTTCCGCACGCGAATTCGCCCCATGATCTCCAGCAAACGCTGCTGCCGCGCGCATTCCTCCGGGGACAGCCACCGTTCTGGCGATTTGTCATCGATCTTTTCCGCGAGTTTCGCCGCATCACCCGAACGCTCCCGATCGTGTAGCGCGACCATGAATGCCAGCAGCCTTTGTCGCTCGGCCTCGCCGAGCGATTCGACCTCTTTGAGCAATGTGTCGAAACTCATCAAGGGAAACTAGGAGCGCCCCCTTGCCCGATCAAGCCACGTCTTACGGCAGCACGATCTTCCACCGAACGTAGATCCGGCTCGTCCCCACCAGTTCGATCGGCGTGATGAAGAAGTGCGCGGGCGACGTTCCCTGGTCGGGCAGATCGATCCAGTTTGAAAGATGAGCTAAAACAAACCCGGGAAGGGAAAGCGTTCGTCACCCTTTCCGTTTCCGGCGGATGAGGGGCAAGAGGGCGGCCACGGCGTAGAGGAGGTTTGATGGCTCGGGCACGAACGCAGGTCCGACATAAGTGGCGCGGAGGATCGTGTTGTTCTCAACGAGGTCGAAGGTGAAGAGTTCCTCGCCGATTCTGAAGAGCGCATCGGGATCGTTCGAAAAGCCACTTGTGTAGGGGGAAAGCGTGAGTCCCGGGACATCGGATGCACCCGCTTGGGTTACGAAGTTGCTAAAACGCAAACCGCCCGCCGTCGGGAAAGGTTCCCCAACCGGCGCACCGAGGACGACCGCGTATTGAACGAACGATATTCCTTCCGGTGACTCGATGAGGTCAAACGTCTCCCCGGGCGTCGGTAGGAAATTGAAAAGCTCAGGCTGAAGCACGAGTTGAATCTCGCCGTCGAGCGTCACCGCCTTGCCGACATTCAAGGTGCTGTAGGTCTCTCCGCGAATGTCGCCGCCGATGAAGAGGCGAAGCTTTCCTGTGGCGCCTTGCGTGTAGGTCCCAGTGATTTCAAGACTCGCATCGTACCGGACCGGAACAGGAGGGCCAGGAGGGGGTGGAATTGGCGTTGGGGGCGGGAGGATCAATTCGCCGTCATTGCCGGTATCCCCGTTGAAAACGAATCCCCCACCGCCCCCGCCGCCCCCACCGCCACCGAATCCCACGCCCGTCCCGGGATTGATTTTGATCGGCGGACCGGGAGGCCCGGGGATAGGAGGTACGGGCGGGGGTTCAATGATTGTATAGCCGAAGTGAATCTTGGAGAGCGTATCCGTTCGCACGATCGGAATCCGCACGAGGCCGTAGTTGATCACGTTCCCCTGAATGATCCCATTGCCGCTGAAGATCGCACCAGGCTGCACGGTCAATGGGCCGTTGGTCAGCGCGATGGTGTCGTTCGGTCCGAGGTAGACCTGATCCCCCGGCTTAATGTCGAGCGAGCCATAGCTATAGGTCGTCCCCGCGTTTGGGAACGAATAACCGGCGGGCGCGAAGGCGGGCTGATTGGGCAGAGCAGAGGTGACGGGCACGGCGCCGGGCGTGGGGCCATTGGTCAGCGCGACGTCGTTGCCGTCTCCAGCAGTGAAGGTGACGCGGAGGCCGTTGCCGACGGATTGGCCTTCGGTCAGGCCAAAGGTGCCGGTTCGAGTACCGCTCACGTTGGCAATGCGGAAGGTCTGATTCCACGCCGGCGCCGTGCCGCCGGGCAATCCCACGGTGAGCGCCCCGTTAAAGGCGGCATTGCCACCGATGTTCAGGAGATCGGAGAGGGTGCCGCCGAAGATATCCGCCTGGTAGATGCTCGCACCGTTGAAGGTCACATTGCCTTGGGCGGTCATCGTCTGCGCCGTCGCCGCCCCGAGCCCGGGTTCCAGTTGTCCGCCAGCATTCAGGGTCACGGCTCCTGCGAAGGTCCCGCCGCCTGCGATCGTTCCGCCATTGCTTACGTCCAGAGCCCCGAGAACGGTGCCCGCGCTCGTGAGGGTCTGCCCATTGACGACCGCGAAACGAATCCCGTCGTGGTTGGCACCGCCAGTCACCCCTGAGACATCCAGGGTCGCCCCGGTCGCAACGGTTATCTGCGGGCTCGCAGCAAACGAACCGCTCCCACTCAGCGCGAGTGTGCCCCGCGAGACTGTCGTGTTACCGCTGTAAAGATTCGCGTCGGTGAGCGTCAGCGTTCCGGCCCCGGTCTTGGTTAGCGCTCCGCTGGTGGCGGTTGAAGCGCCCGCCACCGTCAGGTTGTTTGTCGTTACCTCTACCGTCGCTGTCTTCCCGGCAGTGATGGTGAAGTTGCGATCCGTGCTCGCCGTCGCACCCGTATATCGGAGCGTTCCGCCGTCGAAGACGAGATTGGTCGCAGCATTGGTGGCCGCGCCGAGGTTCCCGTTCGCTCCGCCGTTGCCGATCGCAGCTACGCTGAGCACGCCACCGCTTAGCACCGTGCCCCCCGAGTACGAGTTCGTGTTCGAGAAGGTCCACGTTCCCGTGCCCGCCTTCACGATCTTGAGGTCGTTAGTGCCGTCGGAGATTACGCCACTGAGCACCCCATTGCCCGCACCGACGAGTTGCAACAGTGGAGCCGTACCGGGGCCAATACTCCCGCTGACGGTGCCGCTCAAGGTTAAGGCCTGCCCCACCACCGTGTTCTCGATAATGCCGCCATTTGTATTCGCGCTGAGGCCGATAATGTTGATGTTCCGACTGCTTGCTCCTCCGCTAGCACCCGTAAACTGCAGCGTTCCGCTAGTATTTGCAGCGTTGATCCCCAGGGTGATTGTGGCTCCCTGACCGAGCGCTGAGGGGGAACCGGCGTTTGAGATGGAGTTGATGCTCAAGGTGCCATTGTTAACGCTCACTCCGCCGGTGAAGTTATTGGCGGCGTTCGTAAGGGTCAGCTTCCCTGGCCCGGAATAGACCAACAATCCCACGCCGTTTGAGATCACCCCTGTTTCCACAATTTCTTGATTACCCGAGAAGCCAACGGAATTCTGATTTACGCCGGTGATTCCCCCTGTGAGGGTAAGAACTCCGCTGCCACTATTTCTGATCGTCGCATCGACAACTCCCGAGATCACACCGAGGCCGCTGACCAAACGGATTGGACGATCTGAAGATGTCGTCGCTCCGGTGTATTCGAGTGTGCCCGTGAGGTCGATCGTTCCAGAGAGTGCATCGCCTGGATTCCCCAACGCGCTAGCGCCACCGTTGATGTTTCTGATCGTAGAAAAGCTCAATGTCCCTCCACCCACCGTCGTTTTGCCTGTGTAAGTATTTGCCCCCGTCAGTGCCAAAGTGCTGGTGCCTCCCTTCGTCAGCGCGTTTACACCATTGGCTGCGATCACTGCACTGATCGTTGCTGTCACTAGAGAACCCGAGGCACTGACCACCGTCACCATCCCTTCAACATTGTTCCCAAACGTCAGGGCGCCCGTCGTATTCGCCGGTTTAACTTCGCTGTTGCCGGTAAAAAGAAGCGCTCCGCTAGAATCTGTGAGGGTTTGCCCATCTGCTATGGCCAGGTTTCCCCCGGTCAAGATGAGTGAATTGATAGCGGTCGAAACACCCGATGCGGAGGGTGTCGTAATGCGGGTATTGCTGCCGGCCACGATCGAATTGTTTACAAACTCGTCGGTAGGATTCAACGGACGAAATCCCGTGGCAGGATGATACGTCACGAAGGTGTTTCCGTTCGTAGAGTTCGATGTACCGAGACCACCTGAAGCCGTATTAGCGGAACCCACCACGAAAGGGACGATCTGCGTGTTTTTGTTCGCTGCATTGATCCCCGTCGCAGTCGCGGCTGTTGTGCCTACCAGCAAGGGTGCGGCATTGCTGATCACGCGACCGACACTCGTAGTGCTCGTTGCATCCTTTCCGAGATTGGTCCCATTGAGGAACAAAACCGGAGCTCCGGAGGTTCGTGTGAGACTGTCCGCAGTCAAGGTCGCCGCGTTGGTTCCGCCATACGTGACCGTCAGAACCGTAGTTTTTATGGACGGCGCTCCCAGCGTGAGTGCACCCACCTTTTCAGATGAGTTAGTATTCAGAGCATCCGCGCCCTTGAAGGTGAGATTCGAGCCGCTCATCGAGATACCTGCCGTATCCGCGATTCGATTGTTGTTGTTGCCACCAGCGGTTGTGGTGTTGTCGAGGTTCAGGTTTGCCCCACCAAACCCTGCGACGAGGGTGTAGGTAGTCGTTCCTAGAGCTCCGGCAGGACCGCTGATTTCCAAGGTCGAGGCGGGAAAAGTGGACCCAGCAATTCGCACCTCGCCAGTCGTCGCCGCGCTATTTCCCGTGAACTTTAGTGTGCCAGCTCTCACGATCGTTGGACCTGTATAGGCATTCGTCCCAGAAAAATCCCAAGTGCCTCGCCCGACTTGGTTGATCGTAACCCCAAGGGTGGTCGCCGCCCCATTAGAAATAGGACCACTGATTGAATTCACGCTGATCCCGTTGCTCGCCAGATTGAGATTGAGAACAGTGTTTCCAGCCGCACCACCCGTTATACTTCCACCGATGTTAAAGTTTCCTGATCCAACTCCGCTGACCGGAACACTTTGGTTGGTAATGTTGTAGGTTCCATTCGCCCCTTGGATGATCAGCGGTGCATTGATGGTTTCGACGACGTTAGTCCCCGTGAGTCCACTTGCCATCAGGATCGTTCCGCCGCTGCTCAACCGCAGCGCATTCCCTCCGGTGGTGCCGATGAAGTAGTTTCCGGCGGCTGTCCCGAAGGTGATCCCGCGAATGTTCTGCGTTGCCGAGTCGATGACGATGGGGTTGGCGGCGGAATTGCCCCAGGTATTGGAGATTGCGGCGTTGAAGGTCGCGATGTCTGTGCTCGTGGTGAGGCTGGTGCTTCCGGGGGCTGCTCCCCCGCTCCAGTTGGCGCCGGTGGACCAGTTGCCATTGGCGCCCGAGCCTCCCGCCCAGGTCTGGCTGGCGGCGTGGAGGGGCTGAGTGCTGAGGAGGGCGGCGATGGAACCGGCGAGGATGAGGGCGGACGAGCAGCGGTGGCGGGTGGTCATGATAAGGTGGAGTGGACGAGGGCGGAGTGAGTGGAGCGGCGGCGGGGCGGGGTTACATCGCCCGCTGATTCCGCGTGGCGCTCCAGTCGCTGGTGCCGGTGGAGCCGCCCATGGCGCGGACGCGGATGAGGTATTCGGCGCCGGGGGTGAGGCCATTCACGAGCATGGACTGGCTGTTGCTGAAGAGGCCGGCGCTGCTCCACGGGCCGGGGGCGCCGGTCGGGGCGATGAGGGCGCTTTGCACTTCGTAGTTCTTGGCATTGGGCACGGGGGCGACGCGCACTTTGAACTGGCCGCTGAGGGCGTGGAGGATGTCGCGGATCTCGGGGGCGGGGAGGGCGGATTGCGCGCGGTTGGTGCTCACGGCTTCGAAGCCGCTGGCGAGGAGTTTGGCCAGGTCGTTGTCGTGGTTTTCCTGGACGAAGCCGGCGAGCTTGCGGAGGAGGGCGATGAGGTCTTCGCGCAGGTTGTTCTTCAGCGCGGTGTCGGCGGGGCCACCCATGTCGGCCCGGGCCATGGCGTCGCTGAAGGCGTTGCTGCTGGCGTTGAGCGCGGCGAGGGTGACGGGTGGGACGGGCGCGGGCGGCGCCGGAGTCCAGAGGGGGCTGACGTAGAGGCCGGCGGCGACTTCTTCGGCGCGTTCGACGACGGAGTGGTCGGCGGCGTTGGTGAATCCTAGTTGGACACGGAGTTGGGGCATTTTCTTTCGGGTGGTTGGGGGTTCACGAACAAAGCCGTCCCACGTGAGCCCCGGGGTGTCCCACCGGAGTGGGTTGCCCTGGGCGTCGGTGCCGTCCCAGCGGAGAGGTTCGGGGGGCATGCGGGGTGGGTCATGGCCGGCCGGGGGGCGCGGCGGGTGGTGGGGGTGGGGTGGAGGGAGGGAACATGGAGAGACGGGGGAAACGGGGGCGTTTTCTCTGTCAATGGGGCGATTTACGGGGCGGACGTGACCTTGTCCGTGACGGACAGAGTTTTGGCTGTGGTGGCCAAGGCTTTGTCTGTGACGGGCAGAGTTTCGCCCGTGATGGCCAGAGTCTTGTCCGTGGCGGAGATCGTTTTGTCTGCGCTGGCCGAGGTTTTACCCGTAACGGAGAAGGTCTTGCCTGCGGTGGAAAGACTTTTGCCGGCGACGGCCATCGTTTTGCCTGCGATGGCGAGGGTCTGGTCTGCGACGGGCAGAGTTTTGCCTGCGGCGGGGAAGGTTTGATCTGCGCCGGGCACGGTTTGATCCGGCGCGGGGGCGGGTCCGTCCGAGGCGGGGCGGGTGGCGGCTGCGGCGGGGCTCAGGAGCCGCTGGCGGGAGGAAGATCGGGCGACGGGCGTGTGCCGGCGGGATGCGGTGGAGTCGCTCGGATTCGCCGAGGGGTTCGTCAGGCCGCGCACGGCGGCGATGGGTTCCACATTCACGAGGAGGGATGCTAGCGGGAAGCGAGTGGGCTGTCTGTCCGGCAAGGGTCGTCTTTTGCGGTAGGGCATTGCCTGACATGCGTGCCGATTTCGTGACGCGGGCTTTTTTGCTGGCTCGGGGAACAAAGTTCGGGTTTCCATTCGCACCGGAATTTTTGGCCCAGAGATGATGACGAAGACGGAGATTACTTCAGCGGATGCACCGGTGCCGTGGCGCGTGGTGCTGATCGATGCGCAGCCGATGGCGCGCGAGGGCTGGCGGGCGCGGCTGGCGGGGGAGCCGGACTTTTCACTCTGCGGGGAAGCGGGGACGATCGCGACGGCGGAGGCGCTGTGCGCAGCGGTGGGACCGGATGTGGTGGTGCTGGATCCGGAGATGGATGGGGGCGGCGGGTGGCGGCTGCTGGCGACGCTGGTGCGGGCGCGGCCGCCGGTGCGGTGTCTGGTGTGGCTGGATGGCGGGAGACGCGAAGCGGTGCGCAAGGCGCTGGAGGCGCGGGCGCAGGCGGTGTGCCTGCGCACGGAGGGCGCGACGGAGCTGCTGGCGGCGCTGCGCGAGGCGGCGATGGCGGGGAGCACGGTGAGCGCGGGGGCAATGCAGCTTCTCCTCAAGGAGGTGGCGCACGGCGGGCGCGCGATCGCGGGCAAGGAGACGCCGCTGCCGCCGGGGCAGGCGCAGGTCTTTCGCCTGCTCGGCGAGGGGCTCACCCCGGGGCGGATCGCGCAGCGGCTGGGGGTGTCGCCGAAGACGGTGCAGACGCACGTGGCGCGGCTGAAGAAGCAGCTCGGGGTGAAGACGCAGGCGGAGCTGTGCCGGGATGCGGTGCTGGCGGCGGCGCAGGCGGGCCGGCGGAGGCGCGGGAGCGATCGGCACCGGGCAGGCCGGGGCGCGCAGCCCGGCCGGGGAGAGGGAGAGGTACCTGCGTGAGTTGAAAGCCGGTTGATTTGGCCCGGCCGGGCCGAGGGAAATGAGCCGGTGGCGTCAGCCACC
>JANPHH010000040.1:0-5270 GCA_031424375.1 Chthoniobacter sp.
ATTGGACCACCGTCATCCTTCGCTTCGTCCGGCTCGCCGTCGTCGTCCCCCTGCTCGAGGAGATCTTCTGGCGCGGCTACCTGCTCCGCGTTTTCATCGCCTACCCTTTCAGCAGCGTTTCGATCGGCACCTTTACCTGGCGGTCGTTTGGCATCGTCACCGCCGGCTTCTGTCTCGAACACCAGCCCGCGGACTGGCCAGCCGCGATCGCCGCCGGGATGCTCTACAATCTCGTCGCCTACCGCACCCGCAGCCTTAGCGCGTGCGTCATCGCCCACGCGGTGACGAACCTTCTGCTCGGCTTTTTCGTCATGCGCACCGGCCAGTGGGGCTTTTGGTAGAAAATGACGAATCTTCCCTCGGGTGATCCGCCCCGTTTCATCATTCGTTCATTGGGTATCTGTCATTCATTCGTCGTTCAAACTTCGCCATTCGCCGTTTCCACCCCGCCCGCGCGGCAGACCTCCTGCTTACTCCGCTGCCATGGGCAACACCTTTACGCACAAACTCATCATGACCGGCATGGCGGGTTTCGCCGCGGCCTGCATGCTCTACGCCTTCCGCCATATCGTCCAGCAGGCCTTCTACGAGTCGTCGGCGGAAGGCTGGAAAAAGAGCCTTTACGAGAAGTCGACTCCCTCGCCAAGAATCCCCTGACGCCAGCATCCCGCGGGCGCTAGCACCGTGAAAATCGGCTTCGCCCAACTCAACGCAACCGTCGGTGACCTCCCCGGCAATCGCGATCTCATCCTCGCCGCCTACCGCGACCTGACCTCCCGCGGCGCCGATCTCGTGCTCACGCCGGAACTGGCCCTGACCGGCTACCCGCCGCAGGATCTGGTCTTCAAGTCCCGCTTCGTCCCCGCGAATCTCGAGGCGCTCGACGAACTCCATGCGCAGGTCGGTGACGCTCCGTTGATCGTCGGCTTCGTCGATGTGAACCACGGCGCCGGCCAGCCCTTTCACAACGCCGCGGCGATCCTCCAGCGCGGCCAGCCCCGGCGCGTGATCCACAAGTCGCTCCTGCCGACCTACGATGTATTCGACGAGGATCGCTACTTCGAGCCGGGGAAAGCCGTCTCGCCCGTCGAGATCGGCGGCACCCTGTTTGGCGTCACGATTTGCGAGGACCTCTGGACCACTGAATACCTCCCGCGCCACCTCTACGGCACCTCGCCCGTCGGCTCGCTGCTGGAGCAAGGCGCGCGCGCGATCCTGAACCTGAGCGCCTCCCCATTCTCGGTGGGCAAGGCCGCCCGCCGCGCCGAGATGCTCCGCAGCGTCGCCACCGCGCACCGCGTCCCCATTTACTACTGCAACGCCGTCGGCGGAAACGATCAGCTCATTTTCGACGGCAATTCGCTCGCCATCTCCGCGGCCGGTGAGATCACCGCGAAGCTCGCCGCCTTCGCCGGGGAAAATGCGATCGTCGATTCCGCCCCTCCGATCTCCGATCTTCTATCTCCGATCTTCCAATCCGAGCCCGAGGAACTCTTTCACGCGCTCGCCCTCGGCACGCGCGACTACCTGCGAAAGTGCGGCTTCAAGTCCGCCGTCATCGGTCTGAGCGGTGGCATCGACAGCGCCGTCACCGCCGCCATCGCCACCACCGCCCTCGGCCCGGCCAATGTGCTCGGCGTGACCATGCCCACGAGATACAGCTCGGAAGGCAGCGTCGACGATTCCCTCGCCCTCGCCGCCGCCCTCGGCATTCGCTGTCTCCAGGTTCCGATTCAGGAAAGCTTCGACACCTTTCGCCAGCAGTTTCGCGCCATTTTTTCCGGCCTTCCCGAAGACATCACGGAGGAAAACATGCAGCCCCGCCTGCGCGGCATGACCCTCATGGCCATCTCGAACAAACTCGGCCACCTGCTCCTCACCACGGGCAACAAAAGCGAACTCGCCGTGGGCTACTGCACACTCTACGGCGATATGTGCGGCGGCCTCGCCGTGATCAGCGACGTCCCCAAGACCGCCGTCTACCGCCTCGCCGAGTGGATCAATCGCGAACGCGAAATCATCCCCCGCCCCACGATCACCAAGCCGCCCAGCGCCGAGCTGAAGCCCGACCAGCGCGACCAGGACACGCTCCCGCCCTACGAGATCCTCGACCCCATTCTCGAGCTCTACGTCGAGCAGCAGCTCAGCATCGGGGAAATCGTCGCCCGCGGCTTCGATGAGCAGACCGTCCGCTGGGTCGTGCGGCGCGTGGACTTCAACGAATACAAGCGTGCACAGGCCGTTCCCGGCCTCAAGGTCACCACCCGCGCCTTCGGCGTCGGCCGCCGCATGCCCGTCGCGCAGCGCTTCATCGAATAACTTCCCCATCGTGCCCACCACCGAAACCCGCATCGCGGATCGCTACGAACTCCTCGACGAAATGCCGTGCGCAGGCGGTGCCGCACTCCACCGCGCCCGCGATCTGGCTTTCGGGGAAATCGTCGCGCTCAAGCTGATCGGCCAGGGCCCCTCGGCGTTGCGTCCGCTGGAAGTCGAAGTCCGCCGCGTCCAGCGTTCGCCCCATCCCAGCTTCGTCCGCATCCACACCCTCGACATCTACGAAAGCTTGCTCGTCCGCGAATGGATCCATGGGTTCTCCCTGCTCGATCTGCTCCGCCGCCAGCGCGAGCTGCCCGCGCGATTTGCCCTGCGCCTCCTCGATCAACTCCCGGCAATCCTCGACATCGCCAGCGCACGCTCACTCCCGCTGCCGAGTCCGCTGCTCCCGAAGCTGCTCGTGCGCTTCGACGACGATCAGAAGCCCGAGACGATCGCCGCGCAGCCGATCGAAGAGTGGCCGCCTTTTTCCCTCAAGCTTAACCTCATCAGCGTGCGCGCCGCGATCCCGGAAATGGACGCCGAGAACACGTCGATGACCACCATCGGCGATCCGCAACGCTCCGCGGGCCCCGTCCTCCCGCCCGCCACGCAACTCGCGAGCCTGCTCTACGAGATCCTCGGCGGGCCGCTGCGCCAGCAGCGCGACCGACGCTACTCTCCGCTCCCCGCGCTGCGCGAAGACGGCAACGGGGTCCTCCGCCGCGCCCTCCTCGACGCGTCGTATCGCGACTGCCGAAGTCTCTGGAACGATCTCGCACTCGCCGAGTCCTCGTCAGTCAGCCTCGCCGCCGCGCTTCCCGCTCCCGCCTCCCCGATCGATCCTCCGTGGGTCCAGCCCCCGAACCTCGCCGCTCCCCAGCAACCCGCGGTTGTGCTCAAGCTCGTCCCGGCCCATTCCGCCCAACCCGGCATCCATCTCGTCGCCAAGTCGAAATTCAAGATCGGACGTTCCCTCTACCACGCCGATTTGATCACCCGCTTTCTGCCGGAGAACAAAGTGAACGATGATCTGACCAATCAGCTCAGCCGCGTCCACGCCCTCGCCACCGCCGCGAGCGGACGGCTTCTCATTCGCGATGGCAACGGCGAGTCGCCCAGCGTCAACGGAACGACGTTCGACGAAGAGCCGCTCGACGCCGGCAATCCCGCACCGCTCCGCAACCGCGGTCTGCTCACGCTCGGCGGCGTCTTTTCGCTGGAGATCATCCCGCTCGTCACCCCGACCGCTCCGCCGATCCGAATCAGAGGCCAGGACGCCGTTTCTAACACCGGCCCGCGCGGACTCGGCGGCGCCGTCTTCTTTCTCCCGGTCAACCGCCAACTCGCCGCGCGCCACGCCGTCTGGATCTTCAGCCAGGCAGGATTCGGCCTCGACGGCGCGCAGCGAATCGTTTGGGACACCCGCGACGTCGGCGCAAGTCCCGCATCATTCTTCTATGAACATGGGAGCTTCTGGCTCGCCAACCGCTCGCTGGACGGCGTGCTCCTTCTCGGACGCGTCCCGCTCGAACCCGGCGAAATAGCGCCGCTCGGCAAAGGTCAGGAATTGCGCATCGCGTCGCAGGTCTACAACATCGAGCTCGTCTGATCCGCGCCCCAGCCGGCCGGACGGACTGACTACACATGACGGAATCCACTGAAAACCCGCGGCGGCCGCTCCAGGCCGTCGCCTACCATGAAGGCCGCCAACTCGCCTGCTGCGTCATTCGCCCCGGCGAATACATCATCGGCAGTGCGCGGAAAAGCGAGATCACGATCAACGAGCCGAGCATCTCCGCCCGGCACGCGAAGCTCGTTGTGGGCGCGGACGATGAGCTGCATCTCGAAGATTTGCACAGCGCCAATGGCACATTCATCGACGGTGCCACGGTCACCGTGTCCACCCCGGTGCCGCCCGGCGCCGAGGTCCGGCTGGGCGCCGTCGCGCTGCACTTCGAGCGCGGCCGGTTGCCGGCAGCGGCAGCCGCAGAATTGCCCGCCACCTTTCTCCGCGCCCAGCGCTACGAACTCGGCGAGGTGGTCGTCCGGGGCAACACGAGCACCATCTTGCAGGCGCGCGACACCTCGCTCGGCCGGGAGATCGCGCTCCGCACCCTCCACGCCGAGAGTCAGCGCGATCCCGCCGTCGTCATTCGCTTCGTCCGCGATGCCAAGATCACCTCGCAGCTTTGCCACGTCGGCATCCTGCCGATCTACGACTTCGGCCTGAACAACGAAGGGCAGCTTTTCTTCACCACCCGCTTCATCTCCGGCGAGCCCCTCACCACCATTCTCGACCGCATCGCTGAAGGCGACTCCGCCGCCGCCGGACGCTACGACCTGCTCACCCTCGTCGGCATCTGGCAAAAGGTCGCCGATGTGATCGCCTGCGCCCACAGCCGTGGCGTGATCCACAATTCACTCACTCCCGACGCCATCGAGGTCGCGCGCTTCGGCGAAGTCTTCGTCACCGAGTGGACCTTCGCCGCCGTGATCGGTGCGCCCGGCGACGCCCAGCCGATCGACGCACCGGAATCCGCGATCCCCACCCCGCTGACCCGCTACATTGCTCCCGAGCAGGCCGCCGGCCAGTTCACCGACATCGATCAGCGCACGGATGTCTTCGCCCTCGGCGGCATCCTGTATCGCATCCTCACCCTGCATCCTCCGCTGCGCGGAGACACCGAAGACGGGCTCCTCGAATCCGCACTGTCCGCCGCAGTCGCTCCGCCGCATCGCGACCAGCCGCACGTGCAGTTTCCCCGCGGTCGTTTTCCCGACTTCCTCGCCGCCGTGGCGATGAAGGCCCTGAGCTACGACCCGCATGCGCGGCACCAGTCCGTGCTCGAACTCCAGCGCGAAGTCGCCGCCTGGCAATCCGGCCTCGGTGGCGGCGAGCACGATCTCGGCGCACTGTGGAAGCAATTCACCGGCCTGCTCCACCGCCCCGC
>JANPHH010000041.1:0-9441 GCA_031424375.1 Chthoniobacter sp.
TCCGCATGAATGTGCACGCCTGTCTCCGCCCGGAGATAGCGCAGATTATCCTCCAGCCGCGCCACATTCTGCCGCCGGCTGATGTTCGCCGAAGTGGCTGGATCGAAGGTCTGAATCCCCACCTCCAGTTGCACCCCGCCCGGCGGAAACTGCGCGAGCAGTTCCCGCAAACCCTCCGGCAGACGATCCGGCACCATTTCAAAATGCACGAACAACCCCGGCCGCCAGCGCGCGAGAAAAAATTCCAGGATCGCCCGACTCGTCGCCAGATTCAGATTGAACGTGCGATCGACAAACTTGAATTGCATCGCCCCGCGCTCCATCAGCCGCTCCAGCGCCGCGAGAAACGGCTCCAGCGGCGCCGCCCGCACCGGGATATCCAGCGACGATAGACAAAACTCGCACGTAAACGGACACCCCCGCGACGCCTCCACATACAGCACGCGATGCGCGAGATCCTCCTCCGTGTAGAGCTCATACGGCATCGCCACGTCCTCCAGTTTGGGCAATGGGGCCGCCATCACCTTCGGCAACGCATCCCCGCGCAGCAGCCCCCGGCACACTTCCGCGAAAGCGAGATCCGCCTCGCCCGTGATCACGTGATCCGCCAGCCGCACGATCTCCTGCCCCTCCGTCTCGTAGCTCACCTCCGGCCCGCCGAGCACGATCGTCAGCTCCGGCCGGATCCGCCGCAGCAGCGCCACCAGCTCCGTCGTCGCCACCGCATTCCAGATGTAGACGCCCAGCCCGAGAATCCGCGGCTCCTCCGCCACGATCTGTGCCGCGATGTCGAGCGGCCGTTGATTGATGTCGAACTCCATGATCCGCGCCCGCCCCTGCAGCTCGCCGAGATTCGCCAGTAGATAGCGCAGCCCGAACGCGCTGTGAATGTAGCGCGCATTGAGCGTGGCGAGGACGATCTCCGGCATGAGTGCGCGTAGCTTACTGCAAAACCCGTCGCCGTCAGCAGTTGTCCGCTCGCCAAAACGTAGGCCGGATTTGCAATCCGCCACCGAACGGGGCGGTGCGGTCGCTGCGCGCGGCAGGCGTGCACAGGCGGATTGAAAATCATCGTCGTCCAATAGACTGCCGATCGAAATCACCCCGGCGCGCAGCGCCCCATCGAAACCCTGTCATCCTGAGCGGAGCGCCGCATGGCTGAGGTGGAGGGTGGAGAAGCGGCGGGAGGGCGTGTGGGCGGCGCGCAGTCGAAGGACCTCTCGCTTCTCTGCGCGGCGGGGAGTACGGAAAAAGTGAGACGTCCATCGACTGCGCTGCGCCCGCGTTACCGCCTCCGCTCCGCTCGGGAGGACAGTTGTTTTTTTAATGGCGCGCTTCGAAGACGGATTGAAAATCCGTCCTACGTTCTGCGCGCTTCGGGCTGCCGGGCGTTTGAGCGAGAATCGTTTGCTTGCCTGCTGCGGATTGCTTTTCCTGTGACATGCCCGCGTCACGATTCCCATTCCAGCCATCACCCGCACGCGCAGAATGAGCTGCGGCCCGCAAACGTGCCCTTTGTGCGGCGAGACCAATGATTGCCAGTTGGCGACGACGGACGCTTACAAAGGGCCGTGCTGGTGTGCGACCGAGAGCTTTCCTCCGCGCCTCCTCGATCGGGTGCCGGAGGAGTCCCGGCGCGTCGCTTGCATCTGCCGCCGGTGCGTGCTGGAAGCACGTTCCGCCGAGCTGAAGTCACAGCCGGCGCAGCAGCCGCAGGCGGGAGATTTTTATGTCGAAGGACACTCCGTGGTGTTCACCGCGCAGTATCATCGACGCCGCGGCTACTGCTGCGGCAGCGGGTGTCGCCACTGCCCGTTCGATGCCATGGAACGGGCGGTCGGCTTCGGCTCGCCGCGCGAGAGTTCGGCGCCTCGCGACTGACCCAGCGCCGCCTACGACGCGGCGGTCCGGCTCGACGGAGCGGCCGAACGCTCGGCGGCCAGCGTGGCGTCCACGAGGCGCCGGACGCGGATGGCGTCGCGCAGCATCGCGAAGCTGTCGGACACGATCCGCACCTTGCTCTCGGGTGAATTGATCCACTCGACCGGCAGATCGGCGACCCTGAGGCCGAGCCGATCGGCGAGGAAGAGCACCTCCACGTCGAAGGCAAAACCATCGAGCTTTTGCCGCGAAAAGATCGCCTGGGCCGCGCCCCGCCGGAAGGCTTTGAAGCCGCACTGGGTGTCCCGCGACGGAGCCAGCGCGGTCGCGCGCAGCACGCGATTGAACGTCTGCCCCATCGTCCGCCGCAGCCAGCTCTGCGCGCGCGTGATGCGGCTGGCCGCGTGCTGGCGATTGCCGATGAGCACGTCGATCTCCGGACGCGCGCGGAACTCCGCGAGGAACGCACCGACTTCGCGCAGCGGAACGCTCAGATCGGCATCCATGTAAAAGACGATCTCGCCGCGCGCGTGCAGCATGCCGGCGCGCACGGCGTGCCCCTTGCCGCGGTGGACGGGACTGTCGATCACCACAAAATGCGCTTGGCGCGCGGCAAAGTCGGCGGCTATCTCCAGCGTCCCGTCACTTCCGCGCTCGACGACGATGCACACCTCCCACGGCAATCCCAACCCGACTCCAAACCGCGCCAGCTCCTCCAGCGTGCGCGGCAGCCGCCGTGCCTCGTGGTAGGCGGGGATGACGATGGAGAGAAATGGGGCGTCCGACATCGATGAACTCCGCGCTGTGTAACAGGTTCGCCCCCGCTGGGAAGCGCGCGTCGCTCCGATGAACCGCGACCGCTGGATCACCGCGGCCATCGTCGCGATCGCCCTGCTCCTCCGCGTCGTGCTGCTCGACATCAAGCCAGCGCACTTCGACGAGGGCGTGAACGGCTGGTTCGTCGATCAGATCACGCACACGGGATTCTTTCACTACGATCCGACGAACTTCCACGGGCCGCTCCACTTCTACGTCCTCTTCGTCGCGCAGACTCTGCTCGGGCGGCACGAATGGGTGCTGCGCCTGCCACTCGCGCTGGTCAGCACCGCGTGCGTCGCGCTGCTGCTCGCCTTCCGGCCGTATCTCGGCGCCGCCACCTGCCGCATCGCTGCGGTATGCATGGCCTTGTCGCCGGGTTTCGCTTTCTACGGGCGGTATGCGATTCACGAATCCTGGTTTGTCCTTTTCCTCATGCTCACAGCCTGGGGAATGAGCGGACTCTGCCACTTCGGCACGCGACGCTGCCTGTGGGTCGCCGCGGCGGGCGTGACCGGGCTGGTGCTGACGAAGGAGACTTACATCATTCACTTCATCGCGTTCGCCTCCGGTTATGGCGTGCTGCGGTGGTGGGAAAGGTACAGCCCGTCCGCGCCGTTCACGGCCGCAGTGCAGCAGTGGTCCTCGCGCGATCTCGCGCACACCGTCGCGATTTGCCTCGGCGTGACCTTGCTTTTCTACACCGGGTTCCTGCTCGACTGGTCGTCGCTCACTGGCCTCGTCATCAGCCTTTTCGCCTGGGCGCAGACGGGCATGGCCGGCGCCACGGGCCACGAAAAGGAACCGTGGTACTGGCTCACCCTCATGAGCGCCTACGAGTGGCCCGCCCTCCTCGGCCTCATCGCCAGCTTCGGCCTCGCCGCACGCGGAGCACGCCGCACGCTGCGCTGGCTCGCGCTCTCCGCCGCCGCGGCGCTCTTCGCCTACGCGATCGTCGCCTACAAGACCCCGTGGTGCCTCATCGCCATCATGTGGCCATTCCACCTCATCTTCGGCGCCGCCGTCGTCCGGGCCGCCGAGCTGCTCGATCGCTGGGTGGTGGGATGCGCGGCCGCCCTCGTCATCGCCATCTCCGCCGCCAACTCGCTCCGGCTCAACTTCCGCGACTACTGCCAGGAGACCGAGCCCTACGCCTACGTGCAGTCCACGAGCGATCTGAATAAACTGATGACCCCGCTGCGTTCGCTCGTCGCCCAGGACCGCATGAACCAGCACCTCACCGGCTACGTCGTGCTCGGCGACGTGCATCCCCTGCCCTGGCTGCTCGCGGATTTTCCGCGCGTCCACATCGTCAATCTCACCGAACTCCCCGACAACGTGAGCGACAGCAAATTCTTTCTCGTGGCGGAAGAATACGTCGGCGAAATCGAACGAAGGATCAGCGGCCCGTGGTTCCGCGAGCGCATCGTCATCCGAGGAAATAGCGGCCACTCGCAGACGCTCTACTTTCGTCCGGAAATGTTCGCTCAGTTCTTCCCCGGGCGCGCCCCGGAATTCACCGGTCCCGCGCCTTCCCCGGCGGTCGAAAAATGATCGCACCTGCCCTTCTTTACGCCGTTGCCGTAAGCGTGCTCACCGGCACCGCGCTCGCCTTCGCCCGCGGCTCGCTCGATCCCACCGCAGCATCGGCGTCGCTTCTCGCCGGGATCATTTTCGCCGGCTGGTCCGTGTGGCACGGGCGCCGACACATCCGCGGCAGCGACCCGGAGCCGCCGGGCCCGTGGGAATGGGCGGCCATCGGCGTCTTTGCGCTCACGTCCGCCCGCGCATTCCTGTGGCTCGTCTTCGCCGATGGCGACCACCTGCGCGTGCTCTCGCCGAACAATCTTGGCGACCTCTCACTTCACCTCACCTACATCCGCCACCTCGCCAGCGGCGCCGCGTTCTGGCCGGAGAATCCGATCTTCACCGGCGGCCAACTGACCTACCCTCTCGGCGTCGATCTCTTCAACGCACTGCTCGCGCTCGCCGGGCTCGATATCCTGCGCGGGCTGATCTGGGTCGGCCTCGCCGGCTGCGCCCTCACCGGCCTCGCGCTCTGGCACTGGGGGCGCGGCATCGCGCTCATCGCCTTGCTCGGCAATGGCGGCCTCGCGGTGCTGGTCATTCTCCGCACCCACGAACTCGCGGACTTTCAGGCGACGTTCGCCTGGAAGAACTTCTTCCTCGCGCTCGTTGTTACCCAGCGCGGCCTGCTCTTCGCGCTGCCCGCCGGTCTCTTCCTGCTTGCCAGTTGGCGGGCGCGTTTTTTCGGCGGAGCCCAGAGCAACGCGGTCGAACGCTCGGGCGACCGTCTCCCCGCGTGGGGCGAGGTGCTGCTCTACGCGAGCCTCCCGATCTTCCATCTGCACAGCTTCATCTTCTTCTCGCTGCTGCTCGGCTCGTGGTTCGTGCTCGTCCCCGCTTTGCGCCCGCCCCTGCTGCGTCTCGTCGGCGCGGCATTCGTTCCCGCCACCGCGCTGGTCCTTCTCGTCACCGGCGGTCTGCACGGATCCAGCGTGCTCGGCTGGAAGCCCGGATGGATGTGGGACGATGAAGCGTGGCTGACCTGGTGCACCGACTTCCTCCCCGGCGATCCGGCGGTCATGGCTACTTTGCTTTTCTGGCCGGTGAACTTCGGCTTCACCCTTCCACTCGTCGCCTGGCTCGGCTGGCGGCTTTGGCGCGAACCCGCCGCGCTCTGGCCGCGCGCGCTCTTCTTCCCCGCCCTGCTCATCTTCCTCCTCTGCGTGTTCGTGAAGTTTGCGCCGTGGGAATGGGACAACACGAAGATCATGATCTGGTCCTGGCTCGCGATCGTCCCGCTCGCCTGGCAGCGCCTGCTTGCCCCGCGCCCCTTCGGTCAGCGCACGCTCGCCGCCGTCGCCCTCTTTGGCTCCGGCCTCGCTTCCCTCGTCGGTGGACTGGATGGCAACCACACCGGCTACGACTTCGCCTCCCGCCGCACGCTCGACGGCGTGGCCGCGGCGGGCGCCAACATTCCGCCGAGCGCGCGTTTCGTCGGTTACCCCACCTACAATCATCCGCTCCTCCTCAACGGCCGCAAAATGGCGCTCGGCTACCCCGGACACGCCTGGAGCCACGGGCTCGATTACCAGGGCGTCGCCGCGCAGGTCGATACGCTGATGAACGGCGCCGACGACTGGCGCACCGCCGCGATCGAACTCCGCGTGCAATATCTCTTCTGGGGCGAAGACGAACGCGAACACTACGACGGCTCCCCGCAGCCTTGGAAGGAAAGCGCCCGGCTGATCGCAAACGGCGCCTGGGGCGAACTCTACGACCTCCAACCCGCGCCGCGCTGACGACTCCGTCCTGGCGCAAATGCGATGTCGTTTCCAGAGAGGGACACGCGGGAGCGTGTCCGTCCCATCAGATGGAGGGACGCGCTCCCGCGCGTCCCACTTATCGCCTTGTTCCGGGCGGAAAGAACCCATCCCGCACCTTCCACACTGCTTCCATGTCGAGCTTCTCGCCGGCAAAGAGGATCTGGCGGCTCTTCCTGTACTTCCGGGCCTTGAGATAGCGCGTGACATTCATCCAGCGGATGACTTGCTGACCGCTCAGCTCGTCCGTCTGGCGGATGACGAGATACACGTCCACCGGCTGGCTAATCCAGTATGTAAGGTGCCGTTCGTTCGACACGTCGAAGACCTCGCTGCCGTCGCCTTTGCGCGTGCGCAGGTAGGAGTTCCCGCTCTTGAGCTGGATGTAGATGCGCTTCCCGCTGGCCTTGCCGTCGTTGTCCTTGAACTCCACTTCGCCATCGATGCCGTGGTCGAACATCGTCACCGGGCGGAAGATTTGGTTCGCCTCGCCCGCGATGGCCATCATGTGGCCGATGAGGATTTGCTCCAGCGCCTGCGTGTCGAGTTCGCGAGTGGCCGTTTCGTCCATCGCCAGAATTTTGCGGGCGACGGGATCGCTCTTCAGCCGCTGCTCGATGAAGTCGATGAACGGCACCTTCTCGTCGCACTCCTGGCAGGTGATGAAGTCCTTCTTCGCTTCGAGCCGCCGGCGCACCGCGTCGAGATCCTTCACTGGCGTCCCGTAATCCGGACACACGTAGCGCCGGTCGCGCGTCACCTCGCAGGCATACTTCGCGAGGTGGCGGTGGACATACTCGATGAAGATGACCCTCAACTCGTCGGGCACCTTCAGGTCAAAGTAGAGGCTGATCATCGCAGCACCGTCGCCCGCCTTCGTGATCTTCAATCCCAGCGTTTGCTTCCGGGCTGACTCGAACTCCGCCGCATTGCGCCACAACTCCCGGTGCGCGAATTCCTGGCTATACCACAGGCGCACCACCAGCGTCGTCCACACCGTCTGCCACTCTCCGCTGAAGGTGTAGGAGACGAAGATGTCCGGCTCATGCGGGATGTCCTTCTCCCGGCGATATTGCGAGGGGAAGACCAGATGCCGTCCGTGAGGCGTCTCCTCGGCGATGCAGAGCGAGTGATCAAGGAAAGTCTGCACCAGCGCCCGCAGGAGCAGTTCCTCATCCGGGCGATGATTCAGCCGTTCGACGCCGGTGAAGTCGAAATCCGGCCGGTAAATGTCCGCCTCCAGCACGCAGCCGATCTCATCGCCCCGGCGTAGCCATTGATGAGGTCGGGACGCAGCAGCACCAAATCGCCAAACTTCAGCGGGCGGGCCAGGCCATGATTGGCCAGCAGCGTCACCGCCGTGCGCACGTCCGACTCAGCGAATTTCTCCCCCGGCAGCGCCTGCTCCAGTCGCTGCGCCAGTTCGGAGAAACGCAGCAGCCGTATATCCGACTCGTCGCGCATCGCCATCACGGCGTTCTTCAGCTCGGCCAGCAGGCGCGGCGTGCTCGTCCACGGCAGCTTGTCCCACGGAATGCTCCCGGCAATGAGCTGTTTCAGCTTGGAGGGCTGACCCTCGTTTTTCTTGTCCGAGCAGTTGCGACCATTCTTAGCGCTGGTGATCAACCAGTCGTCCAGACCGTGCTCTTCGCAAAATCGATCTAACTTTACCTTGCCTAACTTCGGCTCGCCGACATCAACCTGAGAGAAGATTGCCAGCCGTGCCGCTTCGCGCTTCGACTCATGATTCCCGGCAGCGGTTTTCAGTGCTTTGAGCCAGTCGCCCGCTTCGACAAAGGGATCGTCCTTCTGCGGATTTATGAGCAACAGTGCCAGCGCGGTTTGCTCCAGAAAGAGCTGATGGATCAGGCGGTAATCTTCCTGTCCGGCAAGATCCCACAACAGTGCCTCTCGCTCCAGTGTGGCGTCGGGCCGGAGCGGCAAATCCAGCCGCCAGACGTTCATGCCATGCGTACGGTCGCGGACGACATATTTGTCCTCAATCAAACGATGCGCCAGCGAGGTCTTGCCCACCGTCCCTTCACCGAGCAACACAACCTTGGCATTCACATAGCGGCGAGCGGCGTCCACAGGCAACGCAGGCCGGACGCTAGTTAAGCGATATACGTAGATCAAACCTCCGGACGTGCCGATCACGAATCGCGAACCACAAGGACTAAAAGCCACGGATGTCATAATAGGGCTTCCATGGTGCTTGATCACCTGCAGACACGCTCCAGATTTTAAATCCCAGAGCCGGACGGTGTAGTCCCAGAATCCTGTGGAAGCGATCAAATTACCGTCCGGGGAGATAGCCACAGATTCCACCATGCCCTGATGGCCTTCCAATGTCCCAACGCAGGTTTTCGTGTCCAAGTCCCAGACTTTGACCGTTTGGTCATCTGAGCCAGAAACAGCAAACCGCCCTTCTGGAGTAATCTGAACAGAGTTCACAGGACCCGAATGTCCAATTAGGTTCGCCAATTCGTTGACTATCTTCGGACTCCAGAGCTTGAGAGTCTTGTCGGATGAACCAGAAACAATCCGTTTGGCGTCTCGCGATACAGCCACACACGTGACTTCGTTCTCATGCCCAGAAAACGCACGGATTAGATTCATTGATCCCAATTCCCATAAGCGCACCAGCTTATCTCCACAAGCTGAGAATAGCGATTTTCCGTCAGCAGTGAGTGCTATCCCGAAGACTTTTCGCTTGTGCTTCGTGACCGAAAACAAATCCCCATCAGGTTCCCACATGCGAATCGTTTTGTCGTCCGATGCTGAAAATACCTTCTTACCATCAAAGGTTATCGCGACGGCGTTTACCTGATTCCTGTGCCCTCTCAACGTCGACCGGCATTCACCAGCCTTCAGATCCCAAAGTTTGACAGTCGTGTCGTGGGAACCTGACGCCATCCACTTCCCATTTTGGCTAACTGCTACACTGCTAACATCCGCCCTGTGCCCTGTGAGTTTCCGCTCCAGTATAGCTAGCGGCTCGGTCTCCTGCGGCGGCTTTGCCGATTTTGTTTTTCCCGTTGACGGCGTCTCGCTAACCTCCCGCTGTGGAGCAGTAGGTAAGGGTTCTAGTTCGAGCCGACAGGTGGCCAGCACTTCCGCAAACGCCGCCTCGGATTCCTCGCGGAAGTCCACATACTTGTAGCGCCGGAGCGTATCCGGGAGAGCGCAGTCGCCCAGCAGGAGCGGGATGAACCGGCGACCCGCATTGGCCGGGTCACGGTGGACGGCGGTGCTTCGCTCCAGCGCCACCCAGCCCGAGGCCAGCGCCGCCGGCGAGATGCACAGCAGCAGCACCCGCGACTGTTCCAGCCCCTCATCCACTTTCAGCGCGATGATGTCCCCCGCCTGGATGACCCACTCATCCAACCACACCCGC
>JANPHH010000042.1:0-9883 GCA_031424375.1 Chthoniobacter sp.
CAGTTCCGGATTCAGCGTCTTCTTATCGATCCAGCCCCAGTCGCCTTACGCATCCTGCGTGTTGTGGTCCGAATACATGTGGGCCATCTCGCCGAATTCCGCGCCTTCCGTGATCTTGTTGCGGATCTCCTCAATGAGGCGCCGCCGGCTCGCGCTGGAATCGGCTTTCTTGATCGCGATCATGCGCAGCTTCATCGATTCATCGGTCGAAAACTGGTCGATGTTCGCCTTGTAGAACTCCTGGATCTTTGTCTCCGGAATGATCGGGCTCCCCTTGATCGCCGAGCGCGTCATCTCCTGCACGATCACCTTGTCTTTCTCCATCTCCTTAAAGCGATCCAGCGTGAATCCCTGCGCCTCGATCGTCCGCACGAACGCCTGCCGATCTCCACCGAACTCCTCGCGCACGATCGTCGCGATGCGGTCGTTGATGAAGTAGTCCGGGATTTGAAATTTGTTCTTCTTAAACTCCTGCAAAATGATCTGCCGGTCGATCAGGTCATTGATCGCCTGGAGGCGCACCTCCTTGATCTTCTCCACCAGTTCCTCCCCTTTATATTGCTGCCGGATTGCCTGCTCCTTCGCGCCCACCAGTTCGCGCACCTGGGAGAAGGTGATCACCTCATCGTTCACCACCGCCGCGATCCCATTCAGCACATCCTGCGCGAGCGTGGGGTGCACGCACGCCACCACGCTGAGCAGGGCGACGACGAGGCGCAGGAGTGAAGAGCGGAGCATGTGGTGTATCCGACCGCACAGAGGCGGGAGTGCGGAAGCTAGATGGCGGCTTTTGGGAGTCAAGATGTGAAAGCCACGCTCGCCAGAGCACGCGCCCCGGTGGTGGTGCAGTGCGAGTGCGGCGTTATCGGTCCAACGGTGACAGCGTTCGCTTCACGCGGGGAATGCCGCCGTGATTTTTGTCGAGCGACACCAGCACGCGGCCCGCACGGCCCACGATCTGCCGCCGCTCGACCGATCCGAAATAGCGGGAATCCGCACTGTTGTCGCGCGAATCGCCCATCATGAAATACTGCCCCGGCGGCACGGTGACGGGCGCAAAGCTCCGCCGGGCCGGACGCCCCGGCAGCGCCATCACCCAGTGCGGCCGTCCTTCGCCCGATTCAGTCGCGAGGACCGGGTGTGAGTCTTCGTAAATCTCCGAGCCGAAGCCATGCTCGGCGTGCACCGCGTAGTCCATCGGCTTTCCATTGAGAAACAGCGTATTCTCCCGCAGTTCGAGCTGATCTCCGGGAATTCCCACGACCCGCTTCACCAGCCGCGTTCCATCGGCGGGCGAAAAGAAAACCACCACATCGCCGCGCGCCGGATCTTCCCAGGACGCCACGCGCGCGAACGTAAATGGCACCTTCAAATCGTAGGCCAGTTTGTTCACCAGAATCAGGTCACCCTCGAGGATGGTCGGTTTCATCGATCCGGTCGGGACCCAGTTGTAATCTGCGATCGCCGATTTTAGCGGAAGTACGATGGCCAGCATTACGGCGGCTGGCCGGAGCCATTCCACCCACAAGGCACGAGTGGCACGACGGAGAATAAGGGCTGATCGCATAGGCGGCGTCAGACTCCGAGTTTCCTTAAATTGTTCAAATGCGCTGATGGCGGTGCGCTTGTCAGGCGACATGCCGGAGCGCTTCGATCGGGTCCATCATCGCGGCTCTCCGCGCGGGATAGAGGCCGAAGACGACGCCGATCGCGACGCTGATGCCGAAGGCGAGCGGGAGTGACGCGGGGACGACGATCGGGACCATCGTGCGCACGGTGTCGGGCAGCGCTTTCATCGCCGCGGGGAAGGCGGCGGCGAGCGAGGCCATGGCGAGGCCGACCATGGGGGAGCAGAGCAGACCGCCGAGAATTCCGGTGAGGCCGCCGCTCACGGAAAGCACAACGGTTTCAACCAGAAACTGCTGCGTGATGTCGCCGCGCCGGGCGCCGATGGCCCGCCGGATGCCGATCTCGCGGGTGCGCTCGGTCACGGTGGCGAGCATGATATTCATGATGCCGATGCCGCCGACGACGAGCGAGATGGCGGCGATGAGGCCCATCATGGCGATGAACATGATGCGGGTGTTGCGCGCCTGTTCGAGGAGTTCGAGCGGGACGGCGATGGTGTAGTCTTCGCGCTCGTGGGTGCGGGAGAGGGTCTGGCGGACGATCTCGGCGGTGTCGATGACCTGCGTCTGGTCGTGGAGCGAAAGGGTGACCTGGCTCGCGATGGGGATGCCGTCTTCGGTGCGCGCGTAGAAGTCGTGAAAGAGCGCCCACATCGTGGACATGGGGACATAAACGTCGCGGGCGAAGTCCTGTTTGGCGCGGGCGCCGGGGATTTCCTCGGAAGCGCCGCGGTGTTTCATGACGCCGATGACGCGGTAGTAGTCGCCGCTGACGTGGATGGAGCGGCCGATGGGGTCGACGTAGCCGAAGAGTTCGGCGGCGATGTCGGGCGCGATCACGCAGATTTTCGCGGCCTGATTGCTCTCGACCGGGGAGATGAAATGGCCCCGGGCGATTTCCATGCGGTTGAGTTCGAGGAAGTCGGGCGTGCAGCCGACGAGCCGGCCGAAAGTTTGCTTGGTGCCGTAGCCGAAGGTGCGGCGCGGGAGTTCGCGCATCGGGCTGGCCTTGGCGATCGTGGGGATTGTGGCCATGAGATTCTCGAAGTCGTCGCGAGTGATGCCGTAGGGTTTCGGTTTCCCCGCACCCTGCTGCGGCGGGGGAAGGGCGGTGGTCAGGATGATGTTGTTCGCCCCGAGTTCGGCGATCTGCTGCTGGGCTTTGGCGCTGATGCCTTCGCCGATGGCGAGCAGCCAGATGACGCTGGCCACGCCAATGAAGATGCCGAGGATGGTGAGCAGCGAACGCAGCGGGTGCAGCAGAAGGCTCTTCACTCCGAGTTGCGCGGTGCGCCACATGAGGCGGAGCGTGGCGGTGAGGTCGTGCTTCGCCGCGTCGATCGCGGTGGCGGCGTGTTCGGGCTGCCGCTCAATGGGGCGGTGGCGCGTGTCGCTTTGCACGAGCCCGTCGAAGAGCCGCACGATGCGTCGGGCGTGCTGGGCGACTTCTTCCTCATGCGTGACGAGCACGATGGTTTTGCCATCGCGATTCAACTCGTCGAGGAGGCCGAGGATTTCCCTGGTCGTGACGGAGTCGAGGTTGCCGGTCGGTTCGTCGGCGAGGATGTAGCGCGGGTCATTGGCGAGGCTGCGGGCGATGGCGGCGCGCTGCTGCTGGCCGCCGGAAAGCTGCGGCGGGCGATGCGTGAGGCGATGGCCGAGCCCGACGAGTTCGGCGAGTTCGCGGCACTTTGCGCGGCCCTCGGGTGTGACGTGGCCCTGGTAGTAGAGCGGCGACTCGATGTTCTCCACGACGGTGAGCTGCGGGATGAGATTGTAGCTCTGAAAAACGAAGCCGATGCGCGATGCGCGGACCGCCGCGAGCTGGTCGTCGCTGAGCTGGGCGACATCGTCTTCGCCGAGGAAGAAGCTGCCGGAAGTGGGGCGATCGAGCGCGCCGAGGAGATTGAGCAGCGTACTTTTTCCCGAACCAGACGGGCCCATGATCGCGACGTAATCGCCCTCGGGGATGTCGAGGTTGATGCCCTTCAGCACCGGCACGGCTTCCTCGCCGAGCTGGTAGGCTTTGTGCAGGTCCTGCAACCGGATGGCGGGACGCCACTGCGGCGGCTCGGTGCCCATGGCGGGAGCGGGAAAATCAACCTCTGTCATCCTGAGCGGAGTTCCTCGTGGGCGAAGGTGGGGAGGAATGGAGTCGAAGGACCTCTAACTTTTTCTTCCCGCCGCGTGCTGCGGAGGAGGGTCGAAGGTCGGGGTTGCGTTGTGAAAGTTGAGCTCAGCACGAGGGACGGCGCGCGGGGAGAAAAGTTAGAGGTCCTTCGACTGCGCTCCGCCCGCCTTCGCCCGCCGGAGCTTCGCTCAGGATGACATGGTGTTTTTTCGAGCGCTTCGCGTGGTTGCCGCGATTAGCGTGCGGCGGATTTGTTTACTTTCGCCGCGGCGGCGACGGCGCGGGCTTCGGGCGTCTGCGGCGCGTCGGCTTTGGCGGTGACTTCGGGGAGAGTGACTTTCCCTTCGTAGGCTTGCGGCGCTAGCAGCACCTGGTCGCCTTCGTTCAGGCCGTCGTTGATGACCACGACCTGATCGTTCGATGGCCCGACGCTCACTTCCTGCGCGGCGAGTTCGCCGTTCTGCGTGACGAGGCAGAAGTAGCGTTTGTTGCGCTCGATCACGGCGGGCAGCGGCACCTGCACGGCTTGGTCGATGTTTTGCACCTCGATCGCGGTCTGTGCCGTCATGCCGCTGCGGACACCGGGCGGCGGGTCCAGGATGTCGATCTCGGCGGCGTATTCTTTCATCGTGCTGTAGGCGGATGCCGCGGGGAGCGGATATTCGCTGATGTCGCGCACTTTTCCGCTGAGCTGGAGATCGGGGAAGGCGTCGAGGCGGATGCGGCAGATCATGCCTTTCTTGACGCGGTCGATGCGCGATTCATTGACCCGCGCGGTTACTTGCATGCGCTTCGGATCGGGCAGGCGGATGATGATTTGACGTTCGCGGACGAGCTTGCCTTCACCGATGAGCGGTTAGCCGGTGCTGAGATTTGCGTAGACCACCTGGCCGGAAGTGGGCGCCTTGATTACGCAGTTCGCGAGCTGTTCCTCGAGCATCTTTTGGCGGTCGAGATCGAGCTTGTGGCTGTTTTCACGGGAGCCGAGCCGCGCTTCGGCGGTCTCCACGTCGGCTTTGAGTTTGTTCAGCGTCTTCACCTTGGTGTAGCGGTGAAGCACTTCGAGTTTCGTGCCGGCGGCGTCGAGTTCCTTGCGCGCCTTTTCCAGCGCGAAGCGATCGGCGGAAAGCTGCACCTCGGTGACGTAACCGCGCGCCGCGAGCTTTTCGCTGTAGCGCAAATACTCCTCCGCGCGGCGCAGGTTCTCTTTCGCCACGAAGACGTCGCTCTCGAGATTGCCCTCTTCCTGGCGGAAGGTGCCGCTTTCGTATTCCTGCAGTGCGAGCTTGGAAGCATCGAATTCCGCCTGCGCCTCCACGACCTGCGCGCGGCTGGTATTGCAGGCGATCTGCTGCATGACCACGTCGCCTTGCAGGGAGGAATCGTCGAGCTTCACCAGAAAATCGCCCTCTTTCACATAGGTGCCCTCCGGTACGATTTGAATGATGGGCGTGCCGGAGGCGAGGCGCGATTGCACCTTGCAGCGGATGTCGACGTTGCTGGAGCTTTCCACTTCACCGCGCTCGACCACTTCCTGCATGAATGGGCCGAGGATCGCGGACGCAGTGACGGGCGGCGTGGCGCCGGTCTGCCACTTGTTGGATTTGTGTCCGCGACCGGCGAGCGAGACGGCGAGCCCGAGGCAGACGACACCTGCCGCGCCCCAGCGAAGTGGACGCTGGCGGACGCGGGCGAGCGCGCTCTCCACGAACCTGCGGGCGCGTCCGACAGGGAGGCGAAAAGTCTTAAACGTGAGGGAAATCATCGGGCAGAGCGTGGGGGCTCTGCTTGAGAAAGCCGGACGGGCGCAGTTTGTTGGGGTTTTTCGCCATCCACCATAGTCCAGCGCGGATGACGCGCGGCGAGTCGGCTGGCGGTCATCGCGCCGGGGTCGCTCCACAGACCGCGCGGATCGAGGCGCATCGTGCCGAGTTCGAAGTCGAGCACAAGGCGCAGGACGTCGTAGCCGACCTGGAGGCTGAGGAAGTCATTCTGCGCATCGAGCAGATCGCTGAGCGCGGAAACCAAATCTCGTGCGGTGGTGGCACCGAATTGCGCGACCGCGCCGGGCCGGGGCGGCTCGGCGAGCCGGAGCCGGGCGAGATCGACCTGGGCGATGGCCACCTGCACGGCGGACCGGCGCAGTTCGAAGTTGAACTGACTCAGCTTCACGATGCGGAGCGTATTGCGCAGGCTCTGGCTCACGCGGTCCTCGAAGAACATGTAATCCCTGCGCGCCCGCTGGTAGTCGATCAGCGCCTCGCGGTAGTCGTTGCGTTCGGCGAGACGCTTCAGCGGCGTGTCGAACTCGATGCCGAAGCGGAGCTGGCCGTTGCGCCCATCGAAGCGGAACGAGTCGTTTTTCGTCGTGCCGAGCGAGCCGCCGAGCTTGAGGTCGAGGACGCCTTTCAGTGCATTGGCCGTAAAGCCGACCTGCCGCCAGGAATCGACGAGGCGGGCGCGGGCGTTCATCCAGTCGAGGCGGTTTTCGCGGGCGATCGCGAGCGCGGCGGCTTCGTCGAGATCGATGGGCGGCAGCACCGCGCTCTCCAGCCGGGTCGCGGTTTGGTCGAGGGAAATGGCGAGGAGCAGGCCGGAGAAGTCGCTCGCGATCTCGCTGAGCCGGGCGCGGGCGTCGTCCAGCGGCATCGCCGCGTGCTCCTGCTCGAACTGGCGCAGCGCCGCGACCGTCTCGTTGAATTCTTTGGCCGACCGATCGAGACGATCACCGAGTTGGCGCGTTTTCGTATCGAGCGCGGCCGGGTCGAGCCGCGCGGTGTCCATGTTGAGGTCGGCGAGATCGTCGCGGTCGCGCAGGTGCTGGAGTTGCAGCTTGCGTTCGGGCACCACCTGACGAAGCCGCGCGCTGTCGAGGCGGGTGGATTTGATCTGCCACTCGAGCGGCTGCTCGAGGTCGCGCAGCTTGCGGAGCTGGCGGGCGAGTGCAGCGCGGTCGGGCACGCGCGTCGGGTCGCGGAGTTCACTGCGGACGGCGGCGAATCTCTGATCGAGCGCGGTCGCGGCGGGATCGGACGTATTAAAGCGATCGAGCAAGGTGTCGCGGACGACGAGCGGCAGATCGGGCGGCAGACCGAGATCCACTTTGAAGGTGTCGATCGTTGTTTCGTAAGCCGCGCGCGTCGTGAGCAGCGTGCTCTGGCCATTGAAGAAAGCCTGTTTCGCCTGATCCACCTGCAGGCGGCTCGGGATGCGGCCGGCGTCGAATGCCGCTTCGAGTTGATCGAGGCTCTGGCGCAGCCGCGCGACGTTCGCCTCGAGATTGCGAATGCGCTGCTGCTGCTCGAGCAGGCCGAGGTATCCGCTCGCGGCCGGGGTGCCGGTGCGGCCGGTGGGCGTGCCCGCGATCAGGCCCAGGCCGGTCGCGCCCGGAGTACTGGTGGGCGAGGGGCCTTCACCCGAGCTGCGGCCCGCCGCGATCCGCACATAGAATCCCTGCTGCCACTGCTGCATCTGCCGCACATTGGCGAGGAGCCGGCGCTCCACGGTCGTCAGTCGCTCGAGGATCTGATCGCGTCCCGCAGCCCGGAGCAGCGGCTGCGAGATGCTGAGATCGAGCAGCGAACTCGCCGTGTTCGTCATGGTGTTGCCGTCCCAGTTCCAGATCAGCTTATTCGCGAGCTTGGCCACGAATTCACCGCCCGTCGCGGTGAGCCAGCGTACGCTGCCATCGGTCAGCACCTGTGCTTCCTGAGTGGCGCGCGGGAGAGTCTTTTTGTCGAAGAGGACGCCATTCACCGTGCTCGGCGATTTCGGAGTGGTCCCGAGCGCAAACTGCGGCGCGAACTCGAAGCGCTCCAGCGTCACATCCAGCGCCGACGCGTAGAGGTCCTCGCGCTCCTGCTGGTAGTCGCGCGAATTGAGGATCGCGGTCTCAACCGCGCCTTTCAGATCGAGAACCACCGTGCCGTCCTTGTCCCGCGGGAGAAAACGGCGCCACGCCGCGCCTTGCACCGCCGCCGGATTCTGCGGCTGCTGCCAGCTTCGCGCCCCGCGTTTGCCGTCCACCTTGACCATGAACTCATGCGAGAGCGGATCATCCGGCGGCATCGGCGGATGATCGGGATCAAACGCGTCGAAGAGCCGCGACTGCTCGCCTGCGACCACATTCACCTGCTGCGGCAGCTCGGGCGGCGCGGCGAGGCGCTGGGCGTTTTCGTCGATGGCGCGGGCGACTTCGTGGTCGGCGCTCTTGCGGTAAAAGGAACGCACACAACCAACGCTGGCGCACAGCAGGAACGCAGTGCCCAGCGCGATCGCTGCGCGAGGGGGAGGGGAAGTCACGCCATAGAAACCCAGGTCGCCGTGCGCCCTTAGTGGCGCTGCGGGGAGCGGAGGTTCGTTCTTCGATGTTGAAAGTCGCCCGGGCGGCGTCGCGGTCATGCATAAATTCCTGCACGTTTCGACGAACGACGGGCCGGGCGTCTGGGCTGGGGGGGCCGCAGCGTGCGGGCCGAGGCTAAAAGCGATTCAGGACAGCGGCATCGTCTGGGGCCTCGGCTCCGTCGGCGGCGTGATCGCACCCATCAATTCGTTGACCACACTTTGCTGGGCCGTCACCGGTAAGATCTTTCCTGATCGTCAGGTCAACGTCGTGCATCAGCGGTGATGGAGGGAACCGGCGCTCAAGTAGTTCGAAATCGGCCGACCGAGTGAGGAAGACGTGAGCCCGAGATCGTTCGCCATTGAGGTAGAGCACGCCTTGCTGCTACCCACAGCCATGCCCCCCAGCGCGCACGACTCTCTTTCCCCGGGCGCGCGGGAGTTTCACACTACGCAGTGGAGCGTGGTCGTCTCGGCGCGGGGCGATCGGAGCGGGGCGCGGGTGGCGTTGGAAAAACTCTGCCAGGCCTATTGGTATCCGCTTTACGCGTTCGTGCGACGGCAGGGCTTGAGCGGGCACGATGCGCAGGATCTCACCCAGGAGTTTTTTGCGCGGCTGCTGGAGAAGGACTGGCTCGCGGGCGTGGATCGCGAGCGCGGGCGCTTCCGCTCGTGGCTGCTCGCCGCGCTGAAACATTTTCTCGCCAACGAATGGACCCGCAATCGCACCCAAAAGCGCGGGGGCGACGCGGTGCTGTTTTCCTTTGATGAACTCGATGCGGAAAGCCGGCTGCGGCACGAGCCGGCGACGGATTCCCCCGAGCAAATCTACGACCGGCGCTGGGCGATGACGCTGCTCGAACAAGTGATGGCGCGGCTGCGCACGGAGATGGCCGGCGCGGGGAAGCTCGGGCATTTCGAGGCGCTGAAGTTTTGCCTCGCGGGAGAAAAGTCCGGCTACGCGGAAGTCGGTGGGCGACTGGGGATGAGCGAAGGCGCGGTGAAGGTAGCGGTGCATCGGCTGCGCGAACGCTACCGCGCGCTGCTCCGCGCGGAGATCGCGGAGACGGTGGCGACGGAGGAGGACCTCGACGACGAGTTGCGCGCGCTGCTCGCCGCGCTGGGCTCGTGAAACATCGCGCCGGGGTGCATTTGTCCCATGGGTCCCATGTGACCCATGGGACTGATGCACCCCGCGAAAAATCTCCGTAACCTTTCCACGGGAATCTTTCTGTATCGGGTAAATGGAACCTCCAACCAACTCCGTCCTCAACTGCCTCGAATGCGGCGCGCCGATCTCCGCGGACGCGAAGGGGCTGTGCCCGCGCTGCCTGCTCAAGCTCGGGCTCGCCAGCCAGCTTTCACCGGGCTTCATCGAGACCGGCGCGGAGCCGCCGCCGTTCCTCGGCTTCGATCCCGCCGATTCGTCGAAGCGCACCGCGATCGAGCCGTTCGAGTTTGGCGGCTATCGCATTCTGCGCCTGCTGGGCAAAGGCGGGATGGGCGCGGTGTATGAAGCGGAGGAGCTGGCGAGCGGGCGGCGCGTCGCGCTGAAGGTGCTCGGGCATTCGCTGGATTCGGCGGATACGCGCAAGCGGTTCATCCGCGAGGGGCGGCTCGCGGCGTCGATCAATCATCCGAACAGCGTCTATGTCTATGGCACCGAGGAGATCGACGGCGCGCCGGTCATCACCATGGAACTCGTGCCCGGCGGCACGCTGCACGAGCGCGTGAAAGAAGGCGGGCCGATGCCGGTCCCGGAGGCGGTGGATGCGATCCTGCA
>JANPHH010000043.1:0-27773 GCA_031424375.1 Chthoniobacter sp.
CCTCGATCCCGAGACCGACGTGCGCGGCGTGACCAGCACGCCCATTCGCAAAGAACTCCAAGGCTTGGGAGAATTCGCTGCGGTGAGAATTCCTCAATCCGGGAATCTGCAATATAGCAAATCACCCGACCTCGCCCTCACCGCCCGCTGGGGCTACGCCGGGCAGGGCGGCGTGGTCATGCCCGGCCCCGGCGACGTGCGCAGCGGCACGCGCGGCGAGGGCTTCGTGGACGTGCATCTCAACGCCACCACGCGCTGGAAGGACGTGCCCGAGGCGGTCTGGAACTACACCCTCGGCGGCTACCAGGTGCTCAAGAAATGGCTCAGCTACCGCGAAGCCGCGCTCCTCGGCCGCCCGCTCACCGCCGACGAAGCGCTCGACTTCACCAAACACGTCCGCCGCATCGCCGCCCTCCTCGCCCTCCACCCTGCGCTGGACGATCACTACCAGGCCGTGCTCGCCACGGAGACGGCGCCACGGGGATAACGCCGGTCTCGGGCGGCAACACGCTCTCGCCTGGGGATGTGCCGATACACTGGTGGCAGGCTACCCTCGCGCTCCATCCCCCATCACCGCGCGCGCAGGGTCGCGAGCACGGCGGCGGTGACTTCCTCGACGGTGATCGCCCGCATGCAGCGGAAGTCGAGCGGACACTCGCGGAAGAAGCAGGGGCTGCACGGTACCTTGTGCCGGATGACGTGGTGATGATTTCCGAGCGGGCCGGTGAGGTGGGGTTCGGTGGAACCGAAGAGCGCGACGGTGGGCACGCCGAGCAGCGCGGCGAGGTGCATGGTGCCGGTGTCGTTGGTGAGGATGAGATCGCAGTGAGCGAGTTCGTCCATCAGTTGGGCGAGCGTGGTCTTGCCCACGAAGTCGACCACGGCGGCTTTCGTTTCGTTGAGGATCGCGTCGGCGACTGCACGGTCCGCGGCGACCCCGAAGAGTTTCCACACGCAGCTCGTTTCCCGGTGCACGGCGGTGAGCACGGCGGCGAAGCGTTCGGGCAGCCAGCGTTTCGCAGGACCATATTCCGCACCGGGAACGACGCCGAGGACGGGCATGCCGTTCTCGGATCGGCGGATGATGGAGCCGAGGCCGGGCGCGGTATCATCCGGACCGAGTTCGGCACCGATGAATTTGGCCAGTGCGAGGTAGTGGTGGACCTGGTGAGGGGGTGGTGCAAAGGGCTCGTTTTTCTTGCGCCTGGCGACCAGAGGTTGATCGAGGAGCCAGACGCGGCGGTGGCCGGGGTAGCCGACGCGGCGCGGGATGCCCGCAAGCCAGGCTTCGAGCGCCGTGCGGAGGGAGTTGGGGAAAATGACGGCGACATCGAAGGTGCCGGCGCGCAGTCTTCTGGCGACGTCGACGATGCCCTCCGCAGGATCGAACGAAAGAACGGCGTCGACTTCGCTGACTTGCTTCCAGATATCCGCGAGCTTGGCCGGCGTGAGGATCGTGACGTGCGCATCGACGCGGCCGCGCTTGATGGCACGGACGGCCGGCACGCTCATCACGGCGTCGCCGAGCCAGTTGCTGCCGCGGATCACGATGCGAAACGGCTGCGCCGGTTCCGCGGGGAAGCTGCTGAACGGCAGATGATCGCGCGGGGTGCTGACGGGCTGGCCGGCGATGCGGACTTCATCGCAAGTGGCGGTGCCGCGCGACGGGAGAAACACGCCGCGCTTGTAGCTCTGAAGCAGGAATTTCGGCCGCGGTGTCTTCCAGCGGTTGTGGACCCAGAACCAATCGGCAGGCTGGTCGCGGATTTGATCTTCGAGCATGCGATTGATCCGCGCGGTGATCGTCTCCGCGTCCTGCCCGTGCGGGTTCATCTGCCCGCGAATCACGCAGCGCCAGCGGGCGACTCCGGCGGTGTAAACTGCGGCCGGGACCAGCCACGCATCGGTGCGCAGCGCGAGCGTGGCGGCGAGGGTGGAGGTGGAGGCGAGGCGTCCGAAAAATGGCGTCCAGAGACCGCCGTCCCCCGCGTGCTGATCGACGAGCACTCCGACGGCGCCGCCCGCGCGCATGAACTGGCAGGCTTTGACGAATCCCTCCTTGCGCTCGAACAACTCGAGCCCGAGCCGGGCGCGATCCTGGCGCACCCCGGTGTCGATGAAGCGATTGCCGAGCGCCTGAAAGATGGTGCCCACCTTGCAGGGGAAGATGAGGGGCGAAAGCTGCGCGAACATTTCCCAGCTCCCGAGATGGCTGATGACCATGACGAAGCCGCCCTTCGCGACCGCTCCCGCATTCATTGTCTCGATCCCCTCGACGACCACGCGCCGCTCGATCTCCGCGCGGCTCAGGCGCGGGAGCTTGAGGCTGGCGAAGAGATTCGCGCCGAGATTGATGAAATGCTGGCGGGCGATTTCCCGCAGTTCGAGCGGGCTTTTTTCGCGGCCAAAGGCGATCTGCAAATTGCGCAGCACGAGCCGGCGATACGGCAGGGCCACGTGATATCCGATGAGGCCGAGCATTCCTCCGAAGCGAAAGCCCCACTCGATCGGAAGCAAGCCGATGATGCGATCCAGCAGCCAGTAGACGGCGTAACCGAGCCGATCCATCAGCGCTGCTTCCAATACAGGTTCTTCAGGGGATGCTCGTCGAGCAGGTTGGGCTCCACGCCGCCGAGCCGCTCGGCGTCGTAGAATTGGATGCCCACGTAGTAGTAAAGCGGGCAGATGGGCGCTTCGTCGCTGATGAGGATTTTCTCCGCGCCGCGGAAGATTTCGAAGCGCTTCTGCTTGTCGAGTTCGCGGGCGGCGGCCTCGATCGCGTGGTCGTAGGTCGGGTTGCTCCAGCCGGTGCGGTTGTTGCCGCCGTCGGTCAGGAACATGTCCATGAAGGTATTCGGGTCCGCGTAGTCGCCGACCCAGGTGGAGCGGCAGAGGTCGTAGTCGAGATTGCTGAGCGAGGAGAGGTAAACTTTCCACTCCTGCTGCGCGAGCTGGATGGTCACGCCGAGTTCGCGGGCGAACATGCTCTGGAGTTCCACGGCGATGTCGCGGTCGAGGTCGGAGTCGCCCTTGAAAAGATAGTAGACGATGGGGAAGCCCTTGCCGCCCGGGAATCCGGCTTCGGCGAGAAGTTTGCGCGCGCGCTCGGGATCGTGGGTGAGGCCGGGCGGCGGTTCGTAGCCGGCGGTGCCGGGCGGCACCAGACTGGTCGCCGGGATTTCCCCGGCCCGCGTGATCTTGTCGACGATGAGCTGCTTATCGATGACGAGGCTGAAGGCGAGGCGAACGCGCACGTCGTCGAAGGGCTTCCGCTTGCAGTTGAAGCGAACGAAGTAGTTTCCGAGGAATGGCGCGGAGTGGAAATCCGGACGGCCTTTCAGCTCGTTCATGAGCGGGGTGGGCACGAGGCCTTTGTCGGCCATGATGTCGGCGAGACCGGTGGAGTAGAAATTGAAGGCGGTCATCGGCCGGCCGCTCGGCAGGATATCGATGCTCTTCATCCGGATGTTCGCGCGGTTCCAGTAGCTGTCGCTTTTCACCACGCGGATGCGGTCGAAGATGCGCCACTCGCGCAGCGTGAAGGCGCCGTTGCCGACGAAGTATTCCGGCTTGGTCCAGTTCAGGCCGGCTTTTTCGCAGCGCTCGACCGTGGGAATGTGGACGGGCAGCAAGGTGACGAAGCAGCAGAGATCGAGGAAAAATGGCGTGGGGTTGTCGAGCGTGACCTCGTAGGTGAAGTCATCGATCACGCGCAGGCCGACCTGGCTGAAGTCCTTGAGCTTGCCCTCGTTGAAATCCTTGGCCCCGCGCACGTAGTAGAGCTGGTAGCCGTACTCGGACGCGGTCTCCGGGAGCAACGTGCGCCGCCACGAAGCGTAAAAATCGCGCGCCGTGACCGGGTCGCCGTTGCTCCACTTGGCGTCACGCCGGAGATGAAAAGTGTAGACGCGTCCGTCCGGCGAAAGTTCCCAGCGCTCGGCGACGCCCGGCTGTGGCTTGGCGGCGGAATCAAACGCCGTGAGCCCCTCGAGCAGGGTATAGGCGATGCGTCCATCCGGCTGGCCGGTGATGAGCGCCGGGTCGATCGACTCGGGTTCCGCGCCATTGAGGAAGACGAGATCTGCGCGATCCAGCGACCGCGAACAGCCGACGAACAGGGCTATCGTGGCGGCGAAGGAACAGAAGCGAAGGATGGAGGCGGTCACAGCGGGCGAGAGGCTTGCACTAAAAGCCCGCAGCTTCCAAGGCTTCCCGAAATCTTTGGCGGGATGCCCGGTCGGAGCCCCGGCCGCATCGCGCGATGAACCGCGGGTTGCCGCCCGCCGATCTGCCCATCGCCATCGTGGGGCGGAGCCGATCCTGGCTACGGCGCGGCCGTTCCAGCCTTGCCGCTGAGCTTGACCGATTGGACAAAGAGTTCCTCCAACGTCCCCGCCGCGTCCGAACCGAACTTCTTGAAACTGGTGGAGCTGGTGCCGCTGGCAACGGCAAGGTTTGACCCGGTGGCCGTGCCGAAGGTGACTCTTACGCTGATCTCATCCGGAGGGATCGGCGCCTTGCCGCTCGGCTTGTTGACCGCCGTGGTCGTGTCCTGATAGAGCCCGATATAGGTAGACGCCGCGATCTCCGAAACGCCCGCGGCCACGATGTCCGTGCAGGTCACGGTCACGGTCAGCAGCGCATCGCTCCACGCGAAAGTCACCGCCCCCACTTTCTTCTGGAAGCTTTCTCCGGGATCGCCATTGGGCCGGTCCGGCCTTTGGAAGTCGCCGATGAGAGTGTAGCTCGCCTTTTTGCCACCCGCGGGAAAGCCGCCCTTCTTGAGCGCCTCGTTGCTTTCGCTCAGCGTGCGAGTCGCCGCGAATGCACCGATCGACACGGACACCGTCATGTCATCGGCGACCTCCGTGAAATCGAAGCCCTTGATGTTGGCGACGATTTTGGCCGTGATCTTCTGCGACTTCGGCTCCACGTCGTGCGTGGCTGGTTCGCGAGGCTCACCCGGCTCAGGCCGCGGCGCCGGAAAGGTCACGATTTTCTCGCTGTAGGTGTCCTTAAAATTCAGCGTGGGGCTGTAGCCCGGCGCGGCGGCGAGGATGTCGTCCGGTGGGACGGCGAGGCCGGCGTGAATCAAAACGAATGCGCTGAAGACTGACAGAAACAGCGCCTTGCTGTGGTTTGCTTTCATGGGATGTGTTTTCTCTGTTCGTAGGTTTCCGGGTTTTCCATCTGCGTGGCTCCTTCAGCCATCCTCGCGGTAGAGGGTATAAAGCAGCTCCCAAGCGGGCGCTCAACAAGAAATCACCGCCGGGTCAGCCGGTGGACGGCTTCCGGAAAAAACCCCCGACCGCGTTTTGGATTGCGCCCCTCGGGGTGGGTCGAGGATTCAATGGGCATGAAGTATCGCACTTATCTCATCTTCGGCGCACCCGGCAGCGGGAAGGGGACCCAGGGCAAAATCCTCGGGCAGATTCCGCGCTTCTTTCACTGCGCCTGCGGCGATGTCTTCCGCCAGCTCGACACGCGCACACCCGTCGGCCAGGCGTTTCTCGAGTATTCCAGCCGGGGCGAACTCGTGCCGGATGAGATCACCGTGAAACTCTGGATGGCCCGGCTCGGCGACATGGTCGGTGCTCACACTTTCAAGCCGGACATCGACGCGCTGGTGCTCGACGGCATTCCGCGCAGCGTGAATCAGGCGCAGATCATGAAGGAACTGATCGAGGTAAAGCGCGTTTTTCATCTCTCCTGCCCGGATCGGACCGCGCTCGTGGGCCGACTCAAGAAACGCGCGCTGAAAGAGAACCGCTTCGACGACGCCAATGAGGAAACGATCCGCCGCCGGCTCGCGACCTACGATGAGGAGTCGAAGCCGGTGCTGGAATTTTACGGTCCAGAGCTGGTTCGCGACATCGACGCCACCCAACCGCCGGTGAAGGTGCTGGCGGATATTTTGCACTGCGTGCTGGAGGAGCAGTGAGCCCACTTTCGCGTTGATGCGCGTCCTCTTCATGGGCACCGGGGAGATCGGCGTTCCGGCGTTTCGCTGGCTGCTCGATCACCACGAGGTGGTGGCGGCCGTGACGCAGCCGGACAAGCCGGTGGGCCGCCGGCAGGAGATGCGCGCCTCCGCGATCAAGCAACTCGCACTCGAACGCGGCGTGCCGGTCTTGCAACCCGCCCGGCTCCGCGCGCCCGAGTCGGCGGCGGAAATCGTGGCGCTCCACGCCGAGGTGATCGTGGTGATGGCCTACGGCCAAATCCTGCCCCGCGCGGTGCTCGATGCCGGACGCCTCGCGTGCCTGAATCTCCATGCCTCGATCCTGCCGCAATATCGCGGCGCCGCGCCGATCCAGGCGGCGATGGTGGCGGGCGACGCGAAAACCGGAGTGACCGTGATCTACATGGCCGAGGGACTGGACACCGGCGACATGCTCCTGATCCGCGAAACTCCCATTCGCCGCCGCGACACCGGCGGTTCGCTCCACGACCGCCTCGCCCACGTCGCCGCCGACGCACTCGCCGCCGCGCTGCCACTGGTGGAAATGGGAACCGCGCCGCGCATTCCCCAGAACAACGCGGAAGCAACCCATGCCGCGAAACTCACCCGCGAAAACGGCGTGATCGACTGGAGCGCAGGCCCCTTCGCGATCGACCGCCGCATCCGCGCGATGAATCCGTGGCCCGCCGCGCATACGTGGCTGCCCACCCCGGACGGTGCCCGGCAACTGAAGATCTTCAGCGACATCATTCACCGCCGCGACCGGGGCGCGCCTGGCACCGTCCTGCGGGCCGATCCGCGCGGGCTGCTCGTCGCCGCGGGCGAAGGGGCGGTGCTGCTGCGCGAAGTGCAGCTCGAAGGAAAACGGCGGATGACGGCGGGGGAATTCCTGCGCGGCCACAGCGTCGTGCCGGGAACGCTGCTCGGCGCTTCGCCTTTTTCTTCATCTTCATCTCCAGCTCGCCCCGACCGGTAATGGAGAAAAAGATGAAGATGAAGAAAGAGACGAAGGGCCCGGCCGCCCAAGCCCGGCTCGACGACCTCGTCACGCGGCTCCTCGCCTGCCGGCTCTGCCCGAAGATGCATCGCCCTCCCGTCTCCGGTGGCGCCGTGCTGTCCAAAGTGCTCGCCGTGGGCCAGGCGCCGGGCACGAAGGAACCCGTGCTCGGCCGCCCGTTCGCGTGGACGGCCGGCAAGACGCTTTTCGGCTGGATTCATCGCGCCTGCGGCATGAGCGAAGCGGAGTATCGCTCCACCGTCTACATGGCCGCGGTGTGCCGCTGCTTTCCCGGAAAAAACGCCGCCGGCGGCGACCGCGTGCCGGATGCGCAGGAGATCGTGAATTGCGAACGCTGGTTGGAAGCGGAGCTCGAGATCCTCCAGCCGCGGCTCGTCATCCCGATCGGCAAACTGGCCATTGCCCAGTTCATCGCGTTTGAGAAAATGACCGACGTCATCGGCCGCAGCTTTCCCGCCGAGCATCGCGGACACCGGTTCGACCTCATCCCGCTTCCCCATCCGTCCGGCGCCTCGCCGTGGCATCGCATGGAGCCGGGACTGACGCTGCTGGATCAGGCCTTGCAACTCATCGTCAACCACCCCGCATGGCCGCGGCGGTAACGACCAGCCTGCGTCCATTCCGCTCGAACCCGATCACATCGCGGCGCGGAGTGTGACGAGCGCTTCGAGCCCGTGCGGCGTGCGGTTGCGCGCGGTGACGGTGCCGCAGCAAGATTCCACGCACGTCTTGACGATCGCGAGGCCGAGCCCGGCGCCACCGGTGTCGCGAGTGCGGGAGGCGTCGAGGCGGTAAAAGGCGTCGAAGATGCGCGGGAGTTCGGCTTCCGGAACGCCGGGGCCGTCGTCGGCGACGAGGATCGTGATGTCTTCGCCGCTACGGCTGGCGCTGATCTTTACCGGCGTGGCGGCGTGCTGGCGGGCGTTGCGGACGAGGTTGGAAATGGCGCGGGTGAGCAGTTCGCGGTTGGCGGAGACGATGAGGTCCGGTTCGACGGCGGTGCTGATTTCCGCGGCGGGGGCTTCCTCGCGGCGGACGACTTCGGCGATCACTTCGCCAACGCTCACCGGCGCGAGTTGCACCGCGGACGAACCGAACGACGCCTTGGAAAAGGAAAGTAACTCGCCGACGAGCGCGGAGATCTGACCGGCTTTCTCCGAGGCCGAGCGGACGAACGTCGCATCTTCGCCCGTGACGCGCTGCTCGAGGATGCCGAGCGACATCTGCATTTTCGCGAGCGGCGCGCAGAGTTCGTGCGCGATGTCGCCGAGAAAGCGTTTCTGGCCGGTGACGAGCCCGTCGAGGCGCGCGGCCATTTGATCGATCGATTCCGCGAGCGAGCCGATCTCATCGCGGCGGCGCAGGTTCACCCGCACGTCGAAGCGGCCGTCCGCGATTTGCCGCGTGGCATTCATCATCCGGGCAATGGTGCGCGTGATGCCGCGGACGAGCGGCAGCCAGAAGAGCAGCGAGAAGACGAAGACGGCGATGCCGACCTGAATCCACGGCCGCGGATTCCAAATCATCCCGCCGGCGCTGAGCGTATCGGAACGGGCGACGAGCACGACGCGGAGCGGGCTACCGGCGAGCGGGTTGTCGATCCGGGCGCTGGCGAGCAGCCAGTAGTGGGTGGGCCCGGTGGTGCGCATGAGGACGCGGAACGGCGGGCGCGGCCAGCGGCGGGTGGAGTCGGTCGGGCGGGGCGTGGCGTCGAGCGGGGGTTCGGTCCGCGGGGGACGAAGGAAATTCTGGCGCTCGAGAATCCGCGTGCGGACGGGCTCGGGCAATTCGCGCACTTCGCCCAGAAAGGGACGCGCTTCGTCGTCGAAGAGGGCGAACTTTACGCGGTGCGCCTCGCTGTAGCGCTGCAAGACCTGCGGCCAGTCGTCAGGCGGGGCGGTCTCGAGTTCGCCCACGATGAGATCGCGCACGGCTTCGAGGCGGTCGCGCGCGCCAGCGGTGAAAAGCCAGTCGAGATCGAAGTGAAACTGCGCGTCGAGCAGGAGCGCGAAGACGCCGGCGACGACGACGAGGTTCAGGAAAAACCAGGCGAGGATTTTCCCGTAGAGGGGAAGGCGAATGCTCATCGCAAAACCTTCTTCGTCCTTTTCTTCATCTTCATCATTTTCTCAACGCATGGTCTGGGATGAAGACGAAGATGAAGAAAAAGACGAAGGGGTTTCGCCAGCGCAGCGCATTGCTCATTCCGCCTCTGGATTAATGAGCATGTACCCCACCGCCCGCACGGTCCGAATGAACTTCGGCGCCTTCGGATCGTCGCCGAGCTTGCGGCGGAGCGACCAGATGTGGACGTCGATCGAGCGGTCGAGGCCGTCGTAGCTGCGGTCGGCGATCGTCTCCATCAATTGCTCGCGCGTTTTCACCCGACCGCGCGAGCGGGCGAGGGAAGAGAGGAGTTCGAACTCGAGCGTGGTGAGGGTGAGTGGAGTTTCGCCGAGGATCGCAACGCGGGCGTTGGGATTGATGCGCAGCGGGCCGACGATGATCTCGGCCTCGCCACGCTCGGCGACGGCGCGCCCGGTGCGTCGAGTGACGGCGCGCAGGCGGGCGAGGAGTTCGCGCGAGGAAAAAGTCTTTGGCAGGTAGTCGTCGGCGCCCATCTCGAGGCCGACGATGCGGTCGGTCTCGTCGCCGCGGGAGGTGAGCATGAGAATGGGGACATCGGTCCGGGCGCGCAGCCGTTTCAGCACCTCGAAGCCATCCATGCCGGGGAGGTTCACATCGAGGATCACGGCGTGCAGCTTCTCCGCGATCGCCCGCTCCGCACCGGCGGGTCCGTCGTGTTCGGCGAGGACTTCGTAACCGAGCGGTTCGAGGTAGGCGCGGATCAGGGCGCAGAGCTCGCGGTCGTCGTCGATGACGAGCACGCGGGTCGCGGTCTGGGCGGGTGGATGAGGCATCGCGGGTGGCGCAGCGTAGCGCACGGGAGGACGGGTGCGCGGCAAACTTAACGGACTCTTAACAATTTTCCGGCGTGCGCCAAACGCCGGCTTAATGGACGTGCCGTATTCGTTCTGACGTGGGGCGTTCCTATTTCTCGCGCTCCGCGTCCCACTTACCCCCTTTCCCCTCTCCGCGACAACCCAAACCTCCGCATCCATAGAACATGAAATCAAACCTGCTCCTCACCACACTCGCACTCCTCGCGACGGCCACACTGGCCCACGCTCAGGAACGCCCTCCTCAACCCAACGATCCGAATCGCCCATCCGGCGGCGACCGCTCCGGAGGCGACCGCTCGAAAAGCTATGAAGAGTTTCGCCAGAAAATGGCGGAACGCCTCAAGACCAGCATGAAGGTTACCGACGACGAATGGACGGTGATCCAGCCGCTGATTGAAAAAGTGACCACCAAAATGCGCGAGGCCGGCGGCGGCCGTGGGGGACCACCGCGTGGCGGAGATCCTCGCAGCGGCGGCGGTGGCGGTACTCCCGGCGGTGGATCTTCATCAAGTGGCGGTGGCGATCGCAGCAGCGGCTCGATGGAACGCGACGCGCTCCGCACCGCGTTGGAAAATGAAAGTGCCTCGCCCGAGGAACTGAAAGCGAAACTGACGGCTCTGCGCGACTCGCGGAAAAAAGCGATCGCCGAGGTGGAAGTGCTGCGCGAAGACTTGAAGAAAGTGCTCACCGTCCGCCAGGAAGCGCTCCTCGTTTCCTACGGCATCCTCGAGTAGCGGCGGCCCCGCCTTCCCGTGACCGAGGACACCCCCGCACTCGCGACGGACTCACGCCAGCAGCTTCTGGCGTCGATGGTGGAGCGCGCCCAGCTCTCCTCCCTCGACGCCGAGGCCCTGGCGGAGGAATGCGCGCGCGGCCGGTATCGGGCGGACACGGAGGAGGAAGTGCTGCAATGGCTCGCCGGCGAATACGCGCTCGGCTTCGAGACGCTCGACGGCATTGAACCGGATCGCGGGTTGCTCGGAAAATTTCCGACCCGCATTCTGCTCAAGGAGGAGATGCTCCCGCTGCGCGAAAAGGACGGCGTGATCGAGGTCGCGCTCTCGCGGCTCTTTGCCACGCCGGGCCTCGACAGCCTGCGCGCGGTCACGAGCATGAAGCTGGTGCCGGTGCTCGCGCCGAGCGAATCCGTGCAGCGCGAGATCAAGAAGCTGCTCGGCGTCGGCGCGGACACGCTCAATCTGCTCGAGCAGGAAGAGGGCTTCCAGGTTCTCTCCGATGAGCAGCAGGATGATGGTGATCTCGACAAAGCAGCCGAGGACGCCTCGATCATCCGCTTCGTGAACCAGGTGTTGGGCGACGCATTTTCGCTGCGCGCGTCGGACATCCATGTCGAGCCGTTCGAGCACGAACTGCGCATCCGCTACCGCATCGATGGGCTGCTTCAGGAAGTGCCGGTGCCGCCGCAGATCAAACGCTTCCAGCCGGCGATTTGCTCGCGGATCAAGATTCTCTCGAACCTGAACATCGCGGAAAAACGCGTGCCGCAGGACGGGCGGATCAAGATTCGCGTAAAGAGCAGCGAGGTGGACATCCGCGTTTCCGTGATCCCGATGTTGCACGGCGAGGCGGTCGTGATGCGTCTGCTGCGGCAGGATGCTGGCGTCGTCGGACTCGATCGCATGGGCATGGCGGACCGGGAGCGGGAGTTGTTCGAGAAAGTGCTGGAAATGCCGCACGGCATCGCGCTCGTCACCGGCCCGACCGGCAGCGGCAAGACGACGACGCTTTACAGCGCGTTGCATCAGATCAACGACGAGGTGCGCAAGATCATCACGATCGAGGACCCGGTGGAATATCAGCTCAAGGGGATCAACCAGATTCAGGTGAATGAAAAAGCCGGGCTGACCTTCGCCCGCGGACTGCGGGCGATCCTGCGTCACGATCCGGACGTGGTGCTGATCGGAGAAATTCGCGATCAGGAAACCGCGCAGATCGCCGTGCAGGCGTCGCTCACCGGGCACATGGTTTTCTCCACGCTGCACACGAACGACGCGCCCGGCGCGCTGACGCGGCTCGTCGACATGGGCGTGGAGCCGTATCTCGTCGCCTCTTCGCTCGAAGCCGTGATCGCCCAGCGGCTGGTGCGCGTGCTCTGCGAGGACTGCAAAGTGCCGGACACCTCGGCGCGAACGACCGCCTTGAAGGAACGCGTCGAGGCGCTGCGTTACACGTCGACCTACGCTGCGGTCGGCTGCAAAAACTGCCGCATGACCGGCTACACCGGCCGCCGCGCGATCTTCGAACTGATGACGATGAGCCCATCGATCCGCACCATCCTGCTCCGCGGCGGGTCGAGCATCGAGATCAAGGACGCCGCGAAGCGGGAAGGCATGAAGACGCTGATCGAGGATGGCTGGCGCATCGTCCGCGACGGGATCACCACCCCGAGCGAAGTGCTGCGCGTGTCGAAGGACGAGGGGACAGAGAACTAATGATGCGCGCGTCGAAAACCACTGTCATCCTGAGCGGAGCGCTGCGCGGTATGTGGTCGGTGGAAAGACGGCGTGGGGGGTGTGTGGTGCGGCGCGAAGTCGAAGGACCTCTTACTTTTTCCGCCGGCTGGTCCCGCCGGCAGCAGATGCGAGAGGTCCTTCGACTTCGCGCCGCCCGGCACGCCCCCAAGCCTCCACCGCCCGCCACGCGGTGCTCCGCTCAGGATGACAGTTGTTTTTTTCGAGCGCTTCGCGCGCTGGCATACGCGCCTTAAGCCATGCCCGTCTTTACCTACAAAGCGCTGGAGGCGAACGGCTCCTCCGTCGAGGGCCGGATCGAGGCAAATGGCCGACAGGATGCGGCGCGGCTGATCGAGGCGCGCGGACTCACGCCGGTGCGGCTCGCGGAAAGCAGCGCGGCTTCGGCATCTGCCGCGAAGAGCACGAGCGGCGGCTTCAAGCTGCCGGAGAACTTCAAACTCTCGTTTCAATCGACGAAGGTTTCGTTCGCGGCGCTCGAGGATTTCACGCGCTCGCTCTCCAGCCTGCTCGCGGCGAATGTGCCGCTCAGCCGTTCGCTCACGATTCTCTACAAGGAATGCGCCGACCCAGCCGCCGCCGCGCAGTGGCGCGCACTGCACGATCTGGTGATCGACGGTGTGCCGCTCCACGAGGCGATGAACCGCTCGCCGGAAGTCTTCCCGCGCGTCTATGTGGCGATGGTCGAGGCGGGGGAATCGGGCGGCTTCCTTGATGTGGTGCTCGATCAGATCGCGGACTTTCAGGCGCGGGAGAAGGAACTCCGCGGGAAGATCTTTTCCGCGATGATGTATCCGGTGGTGCTGCTCTTCCTCGCGGTCGCGGTGCTGATTTTCCTGATGGTGTTTTTCATCCCGCGTTTCCAGACGCTCTTCGCGGGCTTCGACGCCGCGCTGCCGCTGCTCACGCGAGTCATCGTGGGCGCGAGCGATTTGATCCGGGGCTACGGACTGTGGCTCGTCGCGGCGCTCGGCGTGGCGATTTATTTTGGCCGGAAGTGGTTCGCGCTGGAGAGCAGCCGGCGGCTGATGGAGCGCGTGATCCTGCATGCGCCGGTGGTCGGCCCGCTAGCGGCGAAGATCGCGATGGCGCGATTCTGCCGAATGCTCGGCACGCTGCTCGGCGCCGGCGTTTCGCTCATCACCGCGCTTTCCGTCGCCCGCCGCTCGCTCGGAAATCAGACGCTGATCGATCTCGTCTCCGATTCCACCGAACGCGTGAAGAAGGGTGAAGCGCTGGCGGCGAGCCTCGCGGATTCGCGCGTGCTCTTCGCCGGTTCCACGCTGGAGATGATCGCGGTCGCGGAAGAAAGCGGGCGATTGGACAAAGAACTCGTGCGGCTCGCGGGTGTAACTGAGATCACGCTGGATCGTCAGTTGAAGACCGCTGTGGGGCTCGCCGAGCCGCTCATGCTCTTCCTCATCGCCGGATTCATCGGCACGATTTTCGTCGGCATGGTGATCCCCATTTTCACCATCCAGGATTACATCAAATAAACCTCCAACCCATGAACCTCCGCTCCCGTCACTCCCGCGCCTTCACCCTCGTCGAAATGCTGCTCGTCCTCGTAATCCTCGCCGTGCTCGCCGCGATCGTCATCCCGAAGATGGCCGGCCGCAGCCAGCAGGCGAAAGTCACCGCCGCCGGCACTCAGATCAAAGGCTTCGAGACCGCGCTCGATATGTTCGAGGCCGACACCGGCGCCTACCCGAAGAGCCTCGATGCGCTGCTCAACGAACCCAGCGGCGTCCAAAACTGGAAAGGCCCTTATTTGAAACAGGGAGTGCCGCTCGACCCATGGGCCAATCCCTACAGCTACGGCTATCCCGGCCGGAATAACGCGAAGGGTTACGACCTCAGCTCGATGGGCCCGGACGGCCAGCAGGGCGGCGACGACGACATCGTGAATTGGGATGCGAAACGGTGAACTAACGCGGACGGCGGGGACGCGTGGCTTCACGCTGGTGGAACTCATCATCGTGATGGCGTTGCTCGCCGTCGTGGCGGCGATCTCCATGCCGTCGCTCGGCCGGTCGATGCGCGAACGCAATCTCAAGGATGAAGCCGCACGCTTTCTCGCCGTGACGGAATACGCGCGTAACGAAGCGGCGTCGCAAGGCGTGCCGATGACGGTGTGGATCGACCCCGCGACGCAGCGCTTCGGCGTGGAAGCGAAGACCGGCTTCGAAGGCGATGAATCCCGCGCGAAGCATTTCGACATGAATGCGGACGTTCACTTTGAACTCGATCGCACCGCGACGCGCAACGGGGTGATCGATGCGGCCGAGTTTTCGCCGGAAGGCGCGCCCACTTCCGCGAGCATCGATGCGCTGCGGATGGTTGATCGCTTCGGCGCGTCGCTCACCGTGAGCCGGACGACGGATGGCTGGAGTTACGAGATCGTGAAGGAGAAACGATGAAGCGGGACCACACCGGATTCACCTTCGTCGAGATGCTCGCCGCCATGGCGTTCCTCGGAATCCTCATGCCGGTGGTGATTTCGGCGCTAACGATTTCCAACCGCGCGGCCGTCGTCTCCGAGCGCGCGACGGTCGCGACGCAACTGGCCGAAAATCGGTTGCAGGAAATTATCGTCGACGACTCGTGGACGTCTGCGAGTTCGCGCGGCGACTTCGGCGAGCAGTGGCCGGGCTATCGCTGGGAGCTGACCAAAGGCGACTGGCAGTCCGGCGCGATGACGGAGTTGTCGCTCAATGTTTTTTTTCAAGTGCAGGGCCGCGAACATGATGTGCGGTTGACGACGCTGGTGACGGAGACGCAATGACCGCGCCGCTTTCGATCACAGCTCGGCGCGTGTCTGTTGTCCGGGTGGAGCACCCGACTCGGGTGCCGTTTGCGGCGACTCGCCGCGAACGACAAGAGGCGCTCGATCGCGGGCGACTGTTGACCGGCACCCGGCGCGTTCTTGCATTGCGTCCGGCGGGTCGCCGGCCACGGCACCCGAGTCGGGTGCTCCACCCGGATTCGGCGTTCACCCTCATTGAACTGATCATGGCCATGGCGGGCAGCGCCTTGATCCTCGCGGCGGTCTTCGGCGTGTTCGGACGCGCGGTCCACATGCGCGATGATGCGACTGCGCGCACTCGCGATGCCCGGGTGCGCTCGCATGCGCTGGCGGTGATGAGGAATGATCTGAGCAACGCTCGAATCACCGAGGGGCTGCTTGCGACGGTGCTGAAAGGCTCGCAAACCAGCCCTGGCGGCGAGTTTCCCGGCTATTTGAAATTTACGACCACGACCGCGAGCGACGATCAGGACCTGCCGACCGCGGATATTCAGAAGGTGGAATACTTCGTCGCCACCGATCCGGACACGCAGGACCAACGCGCGGGACGACTGGTCCGCACGGTGCAGCGCGATCTGCTCACGGAAGTGCCCGGCACGCCCACGCGGGAACCCCTGCTCTCGGGAGTGCAGGCGATGGAACTCGGCTTCTATGACGGGACCGATTGGCAGGAGGAGTGGGAATACGACGCGACGAACAATCCCGAAGTGCCGAAGGCGGTGCGGGTGCGCATCCAACTCGCGACGGCGCCCGGCGAGCGCGCCCCCGCGCCAATCGAATTGCTCGTGCCGTGGACCACGGAGGTGACCAAACCATGATCGCGCGCACCGTCCATTGCGGAAAGGGTCACGAAATTCCAAACCGCGTGTCATCCCGAGCGGAATGGAGGGAGCTTAAGCGACTGGAGTGGAGTCGAGGGACCTCGGATTGCGGATTGATCCACGCGCCCCCGCAAGCTGAGGTCCCTCGGCTTCGTTACACTCCGCTCGGGATGACAGGGTTTCTTTGTTTACCGACAGATCCTCACCGCCGCGCCTCGGTGCTGGTCGTCGTCCTCTGGGCGTCGATCGGGTTGGTCAGCATCGCGCTGCTCTTTGGTCACTCGATGATGATGAACTATCGCGGCGTGGACAATGACGTGGCCGGACGGCAGGCGGATCAGGCGATCGAAGGCGCGATCCGCTACGCGCAGTCGCTGCTCACGGATTTGGAAACCAAGGGCAACCTCCCGGATCTCACGACCTACGACGGCGAGGCCGTGCAGATCGGCGAAGCGCAGTTTTGGTTCCTCGGGCGCGCGGATGGCGACATCAATGGAACGACGCGCGAGTATGGGCTGATCGACGAAGCGGCGCGGCTGAATCTGAACGCGACGCCCGCGGTGATGCTCGAGACGCTGATCGGGATGACCGAAGACCTCGGGGTGGCGATCGATGAATGGCGGACCACGAACTCGAACAGCGTGGCGAGCACCACGGCGAAGGGCGGGCACTTCGAGTCGGTGGAAGAGCTGGCACTGGTGCCGGGGATGACGCGGGCAATTCTCTACGGCGAAGACGCGAACCTGAATGGCGTGCTCGATGCGAACGAAGATGACGGCGACCGTGCGCTGCCAGCGGACAATTCGGACGGCAAACTCGATCCCGGCCTGTACGAATCGCTCACGGTCTTCAGCGCAGAACCCAAGGAACGGCCGGACGGCAACGGCGACCGCTTCATCGTCGCGCCGCTCAATGACGGGGTTGCGCGGCAACTGCAGGGCGAACTGGACACGATCATTCCCGATCACGCCGCGGTTTCGATTCAGCCTGGGCCGTACGAGAGTGTCGCGGATTTCGTGAACAGGAGCGGGATCAATGCGCTGAGCGAACAGGACCTCGACAAGCTCGTGTCCTATCTCGTGGGCGCCGATCCCGCCAACCCACAAAACCCGCTGCTCGCCGGACTGGTCAACGTGAACACCGCGAGCGAAGCCGTGTTGACGGCGATCGTCGGGGAGACGATTGCCGCGGATCTCGTTTCGGAGCGCCTCGGGCGCGGCACGCCAAGCACGGGCTTCGCCTGGGCGGCCCCGCTGCTCAAATCCGCCGGGCGGCAGGCCGCGCTGCTCACGGGCCAGAGCTACCAGGTCACGGCGGACATTGCGGCGGTCGGCCGCCACGGGCGCGGCTACCGGCGGGTGCGCGTGGTTTTCGATCTCACCGGCGACACGCCGAAAATCATTTACCGGCGCAACCTCGCTCCGCTCGGCTGGGCGCTCGGCCGCGAAGTGCGGGAGCAACTTGCGCTGAAGAAAAACGTCCGATGAAGCTCGATCTCGCCGAAATCAAAAAACGCCTGCAGCACCATGCCGCCCTCGCGGTGACCGTGGAGTCGGGCCGCACCGTCGTGGATCTGGTGCGGAGGGAAGCGGGTGAGTTTCAGGTGCTGAAATCGTTCACGCTGTCGATCGGCGCGGACAGCATCGTGACGAATGCGGAGAAGGCCGGGAAGGAACTGGCGGCGCAGCTCGCAGCGGAGTCCATCAAGGAACGGCGCTGCGTGGTGTGCGTGCCAGCGAGTTGGGCGCTGACGACGACGACGGATGTGCCGGAGATGGCCGACGACGATTTGCGCGGCTATCTCGAACTCAAAGCCGAGCGGGAATTTCCCATCGCGGTGAGCGACCTGAGGATTTCGCACAGCACCTTCGCAGCCGCGGAAGGGAAGGCGCGAGCCACGCTCGCGGCGGTGGCGATCAAGCGGCTCGATGCGGTGGAGAAGATGCTCGAAGCCGCGGGCTGTCGTGCGGTGTCGCTGTCGCTCGGGCTCGATGCCTGCATGCCGCAGGCGGAGGTGCCGGCGGCGATGCACTTTGTGGCGAATGGGACGCATGTGGATCTGGTGATCGCGGCAGGTGGCGGAATCGCGGCGGTGCGTTCGCTCGCGGCGCCGGTGGACGACGAGTCGTTTGATGCCGCCGGATTTTCGCGCGAGGTGCGGATCACGCTCGGGCGTTTGCCCGAGCTGCTGCGCACGCAGGTCACGCAGGCGCGGTTCAGCGGATCGCCGACCACGGCGGAAAATCTCTGCCTCGAAATCCGCCAGCATCTGCACCGCTTCGGGATCGAAAGCCGGCTCCAGCGCAGCGCCAGCGTGACCGATCATCCGGGCACGGCGCTGGCCGCAGCGGAGCGGCATCTGCGCGGCGAAAAGGTGGTCTTCGAATTTCTCTCGCCGCAGGTGAATCACTGGGAACAGGCAGAGCGCTTTCTTCAAGACAAGCGGAAGCGGTACGCGGCGCTGGCGCTGCTCGCGGCGATCCTACTGCCGATCATCACGTATTTCGTGCGCTCGCACATCGAAAGCAGCCTGAACGACGAGTGGGCCGGGATGCGCCGCAAGGTGGCGGATCTCGAATCGTTGCAGGGCCGCATCCGCGAGTTCCGCCCGTGGTTCGAGCCGGCGCCGCAGAGCCTGCAGATCGTGGAAGGATTGGCCGCGGCGTTTCCCGATCAGGGTGATGTGTGGGCGAAGAGCATTCAGGTCGCCGATGGCACGAAGGTCACGTGCTCCGGTTTTGCGCGGAGCCAGTCGGCGCTGCTCTCGTGGTTCGACCGGCTGCGCGCGCGGAAGGATGTGACCGCGTTGCAAGTCCAGCAGGTGCGCGGCGACAATCCGATCCAGTTTTCGATCACCTACAAATCGGAGGGACACGATGCAAAATAGAAGCCGCGAAACCTGGTTGAAGATCATCGTCGGCGCGGTGGTCGGTCTGTTTCTTTTCGACAAGCTGATCCTCACCACCGCGGTGGGAAACTGGAAGGCGCAGAGTGAACGCCTCGATGCGCTCCGCGCGAAAGTGGAGCGCGGCCGGCAACTCGTGGAGCGCGAGCCGTCGATCCGCGGGCGGTGGAATAAGATGCAGACGACGGATCTGAATGACGACTCGTCGACCGCGGAGAATGATGTCTTCAAAGCGCTCAACCACTGGGCGCGCGAAAGCCGGGTCAATTTTACCAGTCTCACGCCGCAGTGGCGGCCGCATGAGGAGGCGGGTTACGACACCTTCGAGTGCCGCGCGACCGCGGTGGGCGATCAGACATCGCTCGGCCGGTTGATCTACGAGATCGAATCGGATGCGCTGCCGGCGCGGGTCGAGGACTGCGAACTCACGGCGCGTGATCCGCAGGGCAAGCAATTGACACTGTCGTTGCGGTTCAGCTTCGTGCGAATCGCGGAAGGAAAGGCGGCCCGATGAAAACAGTTTTCTTCCAGCGTGTGGCGGAAACAACAACACCAGACTCAGCACCGGACGAGGTCCCTCGGCTGGGTTACACTCCGCTCGGGATGACACGCCTTTTTTGTTTTCGCTATGCTCTTTTGCTCGTTACGGCGCTTGCGTTCGCGAACCCGCTCGTGGCCAAGGACAAAGACCGGGACAAGGATCACGACCGGGAAAAAGACCGGGAAAAGGCTGAGCGGAAAATGGAAAAGATCACGACGAAACCGGCGACTCCTGGTTCGGCTGATCCGCAGAACGCGTCAGGCTTCGACGCGTTTCGGAACGTGAAGCTGAAAAACATTTTCGACCCGACGCGGCGCGGAATGCGGAGCGACTCGTCAACTTCCTCCACGTCCACGGAGTCGGTGAAGCGGGGGCGCTCGCTGTCGCTCACCGGGACGATGGTGACGGAAGGTCGGGCGCTGGCGTTCTTCGGCGGTTCGGCGGCGGAAGGGAATCGCGTCGTGGCGTCGGGCGATAGCGTGGCGGGTTACAAGCTAAGTGCGATCGCAGCAACGCAAGTGGCGCTGGAACGCGAGGGGAAGCAACTCGTCCTCCAGGTGGGGCGGCAATTTACCTTCGAAGCGGACGGGGCGACGGGAGCAGCGGAGCCGATCGTGGAGCGGGCGCCGGAGCCAGCGGCAGAAACGACGGGGGTGCCCTCGCTGCCCGGCGTGTCGAGCGACAAGGCGGACATCCTGCGCAAGATGATGGAGCGGCGGGCGAAGGAGGTGGGGAAATGAAGGCCCATTGTCGGGACAAGCGTGGGGTCCGGATGCGGCGTCTGTCGAAAAAAGCCTGTCATCCTGAGCGGAGTTCCTCGGGGGCGAAGGCGGGGAGGAACGTAGTCGAGCCGAGTCTGCGAGACAGCCGAAGGCAACGACCTCTAACTATTTCTACAACGTGGTCTGCGGTGAGTGTTCCGCACCGCCTGCGCCCAAAGAAACGGTTGCTCGCCCAAGGGCACCTGCCCCCACTTGTCCCGGACGCCACCGCATCGGAGGTCCTTCGACTTCGCTCCGCCCACTGGCCCGCCTCCGCTCCGCTCAGGATGACAGGTTTCTTTTTTCTGGGGCGCTGCGCGCCGGACGACTCTTTGTTCACGCTCTCATTCCATTTCAAAACCACCCCGGCACCATGATCGATCGACTTCACCTCCCCATCTGCCTGACCGCGCTCGCGGTGGCGATTTTCCCGCCCGCGGCGACACGCGCGCAAGATGCCCAACGTCCGACGCAGGTCGCGCCGCCACCTTCCGTGCTGAGCGCGCCTGCGGTGCAGCAGCCGCCTTTTCCACTCGAAGCAACTCCGAAGGTCCCGGCAACGCCGGCCCCCGCGGTGGTGGCACCGCCGATGATCACGCCGCCGCCCGGCACCGGCATACCGACGCTTCCGCCGCTGCCCAAGCCGGGCAAGGGCGAGATCCTGCTGAATTTTCAGGGGGCCGCGCTCTCCGATGTGCTGAACTACCTCAGCGACGCGGCCGGTTTCGTGATCGTGCAGGAGGCGCCGGTGAGCGGCACGGTGAATGTGACCAGCCGCCAGCCGATCAGCGCGGATGAGGCGGTGGATCTCGTGAATACGGTGCTGATCGAGAAGGGTTACGTGGCAATCCGCAATGGACGCATCCTGAAGATTGTGCGTCGCGACGGCGCGCAGAAACGCGACCTGCCGGTGCAGACGGGGAGCGATCCGGACAAGATTCCGCGCAAGGACGAGATGGTGACGCAGATCCTGCCGCTGCGTTTCGGCGAGGCGGCGAAGCTGGTGGAAAATCTGCGGCCGCTGCTCGCGGATAATTCGACGATCAGCGCGAACGAAAGCAGCAACTCGATCCTGCTCACTGACACGCAGACGAACATTCGGCGGATGGCGGAGATCATCCGGGCGATCGATACGTCGGTCGCGAGTATTTCGACGATCAAGGTCTACCAACTGCGCTACGCGAACGCGAAGGAACTTGCGACGGTGCTGACCCAGCTTTTTGCGAGCACCTCGAATTCGGGCGGCAGCAGTTCGCAGAGTGGAAGGCGCGATCGTGGATTTTTCCCATTTGGCCCGCCGGGCGGCGGGAGCAGCCAGAGTTCGACGCCGCAGAGCGAAGCGCGGCAGGCCCAGTCGCGGGTGATCGCGGTGGCGGATGATCAGAGCAATTCGCTGATCGTGAGCGCGCCGGAAGATACGCTGCCCTCGATCACGGACATCGTGCTGAAGATCGACACGAGCGTGACGGACGCGACGACGACGCGCATTTTCAACCTCGTGCATGCCGACGCGGTGGAGACGGCGGACATCGTGAATACGCTCTACAGCGATGTGACGACGCAGACCTCGCAGTCCTCGCAATCATCGCGGGGCCGGAGTGGCCGCAGCCAGAGCGGCGGAGGTGCCCCCGGGTTTCCGGGATTCGGCGGTGGCGCGCCGCAGACGGGAGCGAGCGGCGGGCAGAGCGAGCGGGCCTTGCAGGCGGCGCGCGTGGTGGCGGTGGGCGATCCGCGAACGAATTCGTTGCTGGTGAGTGCGGCGGCGGAAACCCTCGCGGAAATCGCGGAGATGGTCGGCCGCCTGGACGCGAAGGACTCGAAGAAGCAGCACGTCTACGTGCACTCGCTCGAGCATGCCGATGTCGACGGCGTGGCGAATGTGCTGCGTGGCATGCTGGGCGAGACGTCATCGAGCTCGACGCAGAACGCGGCCAGCCGGTTGAGCACCCGGAGCGCGCAGGGTGCGGACATCAACACTTCCAACATCAGCGGCAGCAGCAGCGGAGGCAGCGGCGGATCGAGCCGCAGCGGTCGCTGACCTTTCGCCCACTCACCCCAACATCATGTCCCACTTCACTCTTCGCGGCTTTTTCCGAGTGCTCCTCGCGATGCTCGTCGCCGCCACCCACGTCCACGCTCAGAGCGCGCGACCAGGCGGATCGACGCGCTCGACCGCCAGTTCCGCCCGCACTTCCACGACGCGCGGCAATACCGGTTCCAGCGGCGCTTCGCGCTCGGGCTCTGGCCAGCGGCAATACCGCAGCAATACCGAACTCGGTGACGCCATCATCACCATCGACCCGGAGACGCGGTCGCTGGTCATCGTCACCGACGAGGACACGCATCGCGAACTCAAGAGCGTGATCCAGAATCTCGACCAACCGAAGCCGCAGGTGCTGATCAAGGTGGTGTTCGTCGAAGTCACTTACAACAAGGGCATCGATGTGGGCCTGGACGGGATGTATACCTTCCGGCTGAAGGACGCGGTGTCGGCGATCACGGGAACTTCGACGACGAATTCGACGAGGACCACAACCGACAACGGCACCTTGAACACGAATGCCAGCGGCACCGGGACGACCTTCACCGGAACGAATGGAACCACGGGGAACAGCACGGTCACCTCCACGCTGACCTCGGCTCTCGGCACGGCGGCGAAGGTCGGCGAGACGGCGGCGATCTCCAGCCTCTTCGGCGCGCCGGCCACGGGTAGCTTGCTGAAATTTGCGAGCGACGACTGGAATCTGACGCTGCACGCACTGGCCACGAAAGGCAAAGTGGACGTGCTCTCGCGGCCCTCGATCATGGCGCGCAACAATCAGGAAGCCGTGATCGTCGTCGGCCAGGAAGTTCCCTTCATCACCAACAGCCGGACGGATTCGCTCGGGCAGACGATCAATACGATCCAGTACGACAACGTCGGCATCATTTTGCGCGTGACACCATTCATCAATCCGGACCGGAGCGTGGAGATGATCGTGGCACCTGAAATATCGTCGCTGAATAAAGTGGATACCGTGCCGATCTCGAACACGGTCAACGCACCGACAATCGATAAACGCTCGGCGGAAACCGTGGTCGTGACGCCCAATGGCCAGACCGTGGTGATCGGTGGCCTGATGCAAACGCAGAAGAGCGAAAGCGTGTCGAAAATCCCGTTCCTCGGCGACATCCCGATCCTCGGCATCCCGTTTCGGCGGACGATCCGCGATGACCGGAAGCGCGAGCTGCTGATTTTTCTGACGCCCTACATCGTGAACGATCGGCAGAGTCTCGCGCAGACGGCCAGCGATGAGATGGCCAAGATAACGAGCCCGGAGAAGGCGTTTACGAGGAAGGAGTTTGATGCCTATCGCGACGATCTGCCGCTGCCGACGGATGGGGCGCAGGGAAGCACGCGGGCTCCTGTGGCTACGGAGGTGACGGTGAAGAAGGTGACGAAGAAGGCAACGCCTCCTCCGCGCCCGCTTCCGAAGCGGCCGTAACGGAATGCGATCCAGCGCGGCGGAAAAAGAGGGGAACGGAAAACACCGCAAGCCCTGTCATCCCGAGCGCAATGGAGGTAGCCTTAGCTACTGGAATGAAGTCGAGGGACGTCGGAGTGCCGAAAGATCCGTGATCCTCCGAAGGCCGAGGTCCTTCGACTCCGTTACACTCCGCTCAGGATGACAGGTTTTTTTGGTTTCACGCACGCCTCGCGCGGATGAGGGAGGTCGTTGGCGGCGGTTGTCTCGCAGACTCGGTTCGACTTCGTTCGTCCCCGCCGGCGCCTCTCATGAGGGTAGAAGCGACGGTCCAAAAAGACCGTGTCATCCCGAGCGCAATGGAGGGAGCCTGAGCGACTGGAATGAAGTCGAGAGACCTCGGAGTGCAGAAAGATCCGTGATCCTCCGAAGGCCGAGGTCCTTCGACTCCGTTACACTCCGCTCAGGATGACAGAGATTTTTGGTTTCACGCACGCCTCGCGCGGATGCGTGAGGTCGTTGGCGGCGGTTGTCTCGCAGACTCGGCTCCGTTCCTCCCCGCGTGCGACCGCGAGGAACTCCGGTCAGGATGACAGGCTGTTTTTTGGAGACGTTCCGCGCAGAGCAACGACCCAAGTCTTCTCCGCGCTCAGTGCCCGCTTCTCAGCTCTCCGCGCCCGCCTTGGATGACTCGCTCTCGTGGGCGCTGTTGCCATTGTCGCGCGCTGGGAGCGCGGCGGTGGTGGCGCTGCCACCGAAGAGCCGCTGAAAGATCCGCTTCGGTGCGCTGCGTCCGCCTTCCTCCTCGGAGAGTTCATTGTGCGCCTCGCTCTTGGCGGTCTCCCACGCGGGGGCGAAGCCGGGGGCGTTGAGGAGCATGCGCTTTTCGGCGCGGGCGTAGATTTCGAGGTCGCGCTGGATTTTGCGGTCGGGCGTTTCGTTGAGCGCGTTGACCTTGATGCGCAGCGTCTCGTTCTCCCGACGGAGGTTTTCCTGCTCGTTCTTGATCTTCTTCATCGTCTCCGCCTCGATCTCGAGCTTGTCGGACAGGTGGCGGCGGAACCGGCCGAGTTCGCCCTTCAGACGGAAATACTGGTAGAGCGAGAGGACGAGGAATACGCAACCCAGGTAGAACCCAAGCGCGAACTGACTGAGAAAGATTTTTTGAACCACGGCGGAAGGAGGTTGGCCGAGGATCGGCAAAAAGCAAGAGCGGGCAGGGTCAGGGCGTGGTGTAGCGGCGGCCTTTCCAGGTGACCCCGCGGCGGCCGGCGAGGCGCCAGCTATTCAGTGCGATGGCGATCCCGAGCAGTTCGGCGAGGGGGTGAAAGAGGACGCTGACCCAGGAAGTGCGGAAGCGCACGGTGAGGACGACGCGGGTGGCGAGGAGGAGCGCGACCTGCGCGACGAGCCACGCATGAGCGGGCTGAGGCGAGGAGACGATGAGGAGCGGGATCGGGGCAAACCACGCGCAGATTTGCAGGACGCCGACGAGGCAGAAGATAACGGTGCTCCCCTCGAATGCGGGCCACAAATTTTTGCTGAAGCCCTCCCATACTTCTCCAAAGCTGCGGTACATCCGGCAGGTGGAAAACTGGAGCGAGTCGCAATTGAACAGGCGCAACCCTTCGCCGATGCGGGCGGCGACAGCGCGACCGAGGGCGACATCTTCCACGAGATGATCGCGCAGCGCGGCGTGACCCCCGACGGCGTCGTAGGCCGTGCGCCGCCAGAACATGAACTGGCCATTCGCCGCGCCCAACGAACGCAACGCCCAGCGAGGCAGATACGCGGCGATGCGTGGCCAGCGCTGGAGCGCGAGCAGCAGCCAGTGCGGGTAGGCGGTCAGACCGAGCACGAGGATCATCGGAATGATCAACCGCTCACTCCACGAGACGGTGACGAGCCGCGGCCACGCGGAGACGAGCGAGGCGCGACGCCGCTCCGCGAAGGCGAAGACGGCGGAAACGGTGCCGGGCGCGTGGGTGGTGTCGGCGTCGGTGAAGAAAAGAAAGTCGCCGGTGGCGGCGCGGACGAGTTGATCGCAGGCCCAGTTTTTTCCGACCCACCCGGCCGGGAGCGGCTCCCCGCGGATGACACGGCGTGGTGGATGGTCGGGGCGCAGGCCGAGTTCATCGAGCAGGTGTGGCGTGCCGTCGGACGAAAGGTCGTCGAGGACGATCAGCTCCCAATTCGGATAATCCTGCGCGAGCAGCGAGCGGATGCAGGGACCGATGCAGCGCTCTTCATTGCGCGCCGGGACGAGGATGGAAATGCGCGGCGCGCCAGTCGCGGCCGGAGGTGTGGCCGGGCGGAGACCGCCGAAGCAGGAGAGATTGACCAGGACGGTGACGAACCCGGCGATGAGAACAATGAGCACCGCGAGGTGGTAGGCGTCTGGGAGGTCCGGCATGCGCGGCGCACGGTGCAAGAGGCGCTGCCTATTTACAACCCGGTCGCGAGCCGGGATATTGCGCCCCGCTCGCCGCCCACCGGGCCCACGCGCGATCCGCCAGCCATGCCGAACTTCCTCATTCCGACTCAGCTTTCCCCGACGCTCCGCCGCTTCACCGCGCTGCTGGAGCCGCTGGATGACGCGCGGCTCGAGGCGCTGGCCGCGGAGAGCGCGGCGGTGACGCGGCGGAATTTCGGCAAGGCGATCCGGCTCTTCGCACCGCTCTATCTCTCGAACGAATGCATCAACAACTGCGCCTACTGCGGCTTCTCCCGCGACAATGCGATCCTGCGCGTGACGCTGGAAGTGGACGCCGTGGTGCGCGAGGCGCGGCATCTCGCGGCGGAGGGATTTCGCAATGTGCTGCTCGTGGCCGGAGAGCATCCGAAATTTGTTTCGAACGGCTACATGGAAGCCTGCGTGCGGGCGCTGGTGGCGGAGATCCCGTCGGTGTCGCTGGAGGTCGCGCCGATGGAAGTGCCGGACTATGCGCGGCTCACCGCAGCGGGGGCGGAGGGGCTGGTGGTGTATCAGGAAACCTACGACCGCGCCGCGTATGCAGAGATGCACACGGCGGGGCCGAAGAAGGACTTCGACTGGCGGCTCGCCTGCCCGGAGCGCGCCTACGAAGCGGGCTTCCGTCGGATCGGGATCGGAGCGCTCTTTGGCCTGAGCGAGTGGCAGCGGGAAGCGACGTCGCTGGCGCTGCATCTTGAGCATTTGCTGCGGCGGTGTTGGAAGGCGCAGTTCACGGTGAGCCTGCCGCGGCTGCGACCGTGCGCGGGGAGTTTTGAGCCGCAGCATCGGCTGGAAGATCGCGAACTCGTGCAGCTCGTCTGCGCGTTGCGCGTCTGTTTTCCGCAAGTGGGCATCGTCCTCTCCACGCGGGAACCGGCGCCCCTGCGCGATGCGTTGATCCCGCTCGGCGTGACGATGATCAGCGCCGGCAGCCACACGGAACCCGGCGGCTACACCGGCGCGGGCCGCGAGGATTTGCACCTCACCGTCCGGGGCAAGGAAGTCTCGGCGGGCGAACTCGCGCCGGATACCGGTGCGACCGGGCAGTTTGAAATTTCGGATGAACGCAGCGCGGCGGAAGTGGCGACGATGTTGCGCGCGGGCGGGTTGGAGCCGGTGTGGAAAGATTGGGACGCCGCGATCCTGGTCCGGCCATGAAGGTGACGGTGAATGGCGAGGAGCGCGAAGTCGCCGCGCGGGACGTGGCCGAGGTGATCACGGAACTGGGACTCGTGCCGGCGATCTCGCTGGTGGAGCACAATGGGACCGCGCTCCGGCGCGAGGAGTGGCCGGAGGCTCCGCTCGGGGAGGGGGACCGACTGGAAATCATCCGGATCGTGGCTGGCGGTTAGACCCGCGGTCGGTGCCGTCTGACATGCCTTAGCGGAATTCAAAAAAGATATGTCATCCCGAGCGGAGTGTAACGAAGCCGAGGGACCCCGGATTGCCGGGAATTGCACGATCAGAGAACGGCGGAGGTGCCACGGAAACCGTAAACAACCCGAGGGGAGACACGGGGGGTTGAAATTGAGTAAAAAATATAATAAACAACCCCCACCCCGGGGGA
>JANPHH010000044.1:0-6311 GCA_031424375.1 Chthoniobacter sp.
TGGAAATCGCGGCATCTCCGCGGCCCCTGCCGGGGCGCATCCGTTGGGGGTGCCGATCCGGTGGCTGACGCCACCGGCTAATTTCCGCTGTCCCTCCGGGCCACGAATGGAGTCGCCGGGAATCAAAAATTCCGCTCGCCCGGAGGGCGACTGGAAATTAGCCGGTGGCGTGAGCCACCGGACCCGACACGAAAAAACGCGCGCGCCCCGGAGGCGCGCTGGAAATCGCGGCATCTCCGCGGCCCCTGCCGGGGCGCATCCGTTGGGGGTGCCGATCCGGTGGCTGACGCCACCGGCTAATTTCCGCTGTCCCTCCGGGACTACAGACTTCGCTGCACCACATTTAATCACACCCCCGGTTGCCCGGTCGGTTGCGTTTCTGCGGATCGCAGCGCTAACGCGGCACCCCCGCGTCGAGCCGCTGGCGCACCTTGCGGAGGAGCTCGGTGAGGACAAACGGCTTCGGGATGAAATCAACGTCGGAGCCCAGTCGGGCCCGGTCTTTGGCCAGGCTGGCGTCGTACCCGCTCATCAGCATGACTTTGAGCCGCGGCTGATCCGCGAGGAGTTTTAGGGCGAGCGCCGGCCCGTCCAACCCACCGGGCATCACGACATCGGTGAGGAGAAGATCGACCTCCTGCCGGTGCTCGGGCCAGCCCTCGAACGCCGCCGCTCCCGACTCACTCTCGATGACGCGGTAGCCAGTGCGGCTGAGCGCGGACGCGATGAGGCGGCGCACCACCGGTTCATCCTCGACGAGGAGAATGGTCTCGCCCCGGCCGGCGATGTCCCGCGGTTCCGGTGCTTTCTTCCCGGCGGCCGGTGTCTCGCTCACGCGGGGGAGGAAAATGCGCATGCTGGTGCCCTGGCCGGGCTTGCTCGTGACCTCGATCCAGCCGTGATGCTGGTGCACGATGCCATGGATCGTGGACAGGCCGAGGCCGGTGCCCAGGCCGGCGGCCTTGGTGGTGTAAAAGGGCTCGAACATTCGCTCCTGCACCTCGCGCGACATGCCGCTGCCGGTGTCGATCACGCTCAGGCAGGAGAAGTCGCCGGGGCTCGCGTCGGGCCGGGTCCGGGCCCCATCGGCGTCGAGCGAGACGCCCTCGGTCTGGATGATCAAGCGACCGCCGGCGGGCATGGCATCGCGCGCATTCACGGCGAGGTTGAGGACGATCTGGTCGAGCATGCCGGCGTCGGCCCGGACGACTTGCGGTTGCGGCGCGGCGCGAAATTCGAGTTCGATCTGCTCACCGAGGATGCGCCGGAGGACGCCGGCCATGGGGGCGACGATTTCATTCAGGTCGAGATGGTGCAGATCGGGAGCCTTTTGCCGGCTGAAGAGCAGGAGCTGGCGCGTGAGGCTGGCCGCGCGCTCGCCCGCCACGCAGATTTCCGCAAGCCTCTCCCGCTGGTCGGCCGGGCTGTACTCGTCGAAGCGCGGCGCGGACGCATTCCCGATGATGACGGTGAGCAGGTTGTTGAAATCGTGTGCGATGCCGCCGGCGAGCTGGCCCACGGCGTCGAGTTTTTGCGACTGGCGCAGTTGGCCTTCCATCGACTCGCGCATCGTTTCGGCCTGCCGGCGTGCGGTGATGTCCACCATCCCGACGAGGCACTCCTCCTGCCCCGGCGCCAGCGTGGCGGTGAGTTCCACGGACGCCGGCGGGCTGCTCTCCCGCGCGAGTTCGATCTCGCACGTCTGCCGGCTCCCGGTCGCGAAGACCTGGGCTAGAAAGTCCACCAGTGCCGGGCGGGATTTTTCGTGAACGAAGAGCGGAAAGCGTCGGCCGATCAGCCGCGCCCGCACGTCGCCCACCAACTCGGCGCCGGCGAGATTCGCTTCGCTGATCACTCCCTCCGCGTTGAGGCGAAAGTAGCCGATCGGGGCCAGATCGAAGAGTTCGAAGTAATGTCGCAGCCCCCGCTCCGCCACCTGATGGGCGTGCTGGAGTTCCTCATTCTGCATCTCCAGTTCGATCTGGTGGACTTCCAGTTCGTGGAGCAGGCGCTCTCGATCCGCGTCAGTTTTCGGTTCACCGTAGGCCGCCCGCCGACTGCGCATCCGCTCTTCGGCCTCCCGGCGGAGATCGCCGGAGTTTGCCGGGAGTTCATCTGACTCGATCATTTTTAGAGTTTGCTTCGGATCCGGTCGCGCCTCGCGATCAGAGGGCGGGCCGGTCGTCGAAGTGCGGGCGATGTTCCCCACCGTCCCGCTCCTGGTTCCCCGATTCCCGTCTCCATCTCGGCGGGTGGTTCCTGCTCCCCCCGTCCGCTCGTTGTTTCCCCAGCCATCCCTGCGGTGTGGGCGAAGAAATCCACATCGGACGCGCGAGTCGCTTCGCGCAGAAAATGGATGATCTGGGTCGTGGTTTCGCGCTGCGCAGCGACCGGGTCGAAGAGGAGGACACACGTGATGTCACGTTCGTGGGCAAAGGGCAGCCACTCGCCGAACCAGCGGTAGAGCGCGGGGGAAAGCTCCTCGTCGCCGCGCAGCGCGAGCACGACGAAATCGGCGGTGACTGCGGCGTGGGCGGCTTCCTCCCGGATCTCCGGGATTCCGAAAAGATCGCAGCGCCAGACCGATTCTCCGAGATCGATGCGGACCTCGAGTTTCCGGCTCAGTCCATCGCAGAACGCCTTCCCGCGAACGGCCATATCGAAGCGGTCGTAGATGAGGACGATCCGGGCTGGCAGCGTTCCGGTGCTGGGTGCCTCCGTCGGGCCAATCGTGGATGCGGGATTCATGGGCCATGAGCCTAGCGGTCCCACCCTGAATGCGCGATGGGGTCTGAGCCGATGCCTGCTTGGGAAATAAGCCTAGCCTGCTAGGAAAAAAGCCTAGGTCGGGTGAAGCGATTCGAATCGAGTTTAGTCCGGAAAAACCGCCGTGCACGATCTGTGATACCAAACAAAGTTGAAGGCGGGACGATTCGGCCCGGCCGGGCTGAAAGAAATTAGCCGGTGGCGTCAGCCATTGGACTTGAGTCACAAAGAGACCGAGCCCCGGCAGGGGCGGCAGAAATTCCAGCGCCCCTGCCGGGGCGGAGCGCTTTATTCCGTGATCCGGTGGCTGACGCCACCGGCTAATTTCCGCGGAGCCTCCGGCTCCAAGAAACGTCCGGTTTTCAAAAGCGTTTGGTATGAGGCGTCACCGATTGAAGCGCGCTCAAGGACGTCCGTGCCGACGGTAGGGCGTCTGTGCCAGACGCCGGGGGGGGGTGAGCGCCTGCGGCGGAATGGGGGAGGCGTTTCGCAGAAACGCCCTACAACCGCAGCCCCTGCCTGGAGGGCGTCTGTGCGAGGCGCCGACTGTAGGGCGTCTGTGCCAGACGCCGGGGGGTGTGAGCGCCTGCGGCGGGATGGGGGGAGGCGTTTCGCAGAAACGCCCGACAAATCGCCACGGCGCAGTGGCGATCAGTCGGCGCGTTCCGACGCGGCCCAGCGCGCGGCGTAGGAGATCAGTTCCGACGCTTTGCCGATCCCGAGCTTCGCTTTGATATTGGCGCGATGGGCGGCCACGGTCTTTGCACTGAGGTGCAACTGCCGGGCGATGTCGGCCGTCGGCAACCCTTCGCCGAGCAGACGGAAGACGTCGAACTCCCGGTCGCTCAGTTTTTCGAGCGGAGACCGGGTGCCGCGCGCGGACCGCCCGGTGAAGGTATCGAGCAGCCGGGCGGACAATTGCTCGCTCGCGTAAACTTCTCCCGCCGCCACCTTGCGAATCGCCGCGAGCAGCTTCTCCGGCCCGGCCTCCTTCATCACATAACCCCGCGCGCCCGCGCGCAGGACGCGTTCGGCGTGGATGCGCTCGTCGTGCATCGTGACGACGAGGATCGGCAGGCCGGGGAGCAGCGCGAGCGCGTCTTTGATGAGTTCCGCGCCGCTGCGGCCGGGCATCGAGAGGTCGGTGAGCAGCACGTCGGGATGGCACCGGGAGATTTCGCTGAGCGCGTCGCCAGCGTTGCCGGCTTCACCGCAGCATTCCAGGTCCGCCTGTTTGTTGATGAGTTCGCGGAGACCGGCCCGGAGCATCGGATGGTCATCCACCACGAGCACGCGCTGGCGTCGGGAGGGGCGGGGGAGTTTCTGCTTCGGCGTGGTCATGATTTTTGGAGAGGGACGGTGCAGTCCACCGTCACGCCCTGGCCCGGCTTGGATTCCACGACGAGCGTGCCGCCGATCAGGTTGGCCCGATATTTCATCACGTCGAGACCCATGCCGTTCTGCTCGGTCCGGTGTTCGGGAAATCCTTTTCCATCGTCGGAAATCAGCAGCCGCACGAGGTCTCTGCGGCGGCTGAGTTTGAGCGAGATGGTTTTCGGCGCCCCGTGCTTGAGAGCGTTGTTCACCGCCTCCTGCGCGATGCGGAAAAGCTGGACTGCCGTCGCATGGTCGGGGATTTGCAGCCGGGCCGGGCAATGCACCCGACATTCCAAATGACCGGCTTCGCTCGTGGTGCGCGCCAATTCCTCCAGCGCCTGAGCCAGGCCGGTGACTTCGAGGCGGAGCGGGGCGAGGCCATGAGAAAGCGCCCGCGTTTGCCGGATCGCGTCGTTGAGCAGGTTGCCGAGCGCCGTCGCGGTCGCCACCAGTTCCGGATGCGCGCCGAGATCTTGCCGCAGGTTGTAGCACATCAGCGAGATGCCGGTGAGCTGCTGGCCGAGGCCGTCGTGCAGTTCCAGCCCGATGCGCCGCTGCTCGTGATCCATGATGTTGAGCACCTCGCTTTCCAGCCGCCGCCGGTCGGTGAGGTCGATCCCTGTGCAGATGATGGCGCTGACCTTTCCGTCGGCGGTGGTCAGCACGGTATTCGCCCAGGAGATCAGCCGGCGCTCGCCGGTTTTGGTCACCCAGTGGTTTGCGTATTGGTTCGGGAGGTGCGCGGTGCGCAATTCCTCGAACACGCTGCGAACCGCCGCGGATTCTTCCGGCGGCAGCAGCATCCAAACGACCTGACCCACCGCCTCCTTCGCAGAGTAGCCGCTCAATTGCTCGCAAGCCCGGTTGAAACGCAGCATGCGGCCCTCGTCGTCGAGCACGATGATCAAGGCTCCGGACGTTTCGAGCACGGCATCGATGAAGTCGCGCCCTTTGCGCAACGTTTCCTCCGCCAGCCGGCGCGCGGAGAGGTCGGTGAGGGTGGCGCGGCAGTGGTGGCCCTGCTTCTCCGCGCCGCAGGCGGGCACGCTCTGCATCACGATCGGCAGGGCCGCGCAGCCTTTGCGGACGAGGGAAAATTCGGTGCTGCTGCGTTCCTCCGGGTTTGCGCGTGGGCGGAGATGGCAGAGGAAATGTGCGAGATCTTCCGCGGCGACGAAGGGATGAAACGGCCGGCCGATGAGCCGCGCCCGCGGCGCGCCGAGCATGTCGGCGGCGGTGAGGTTGATTTCGCGGATGATCCCCTTCGCGTCGAAGGTCACGTAGCCGACGGGTGCGAAGTCGTAGAAGGCGGCGTAGTGGTCGCGCGATTCTTCGAGCCGCTGTTGGGCCTCGCGCAGTTCCTCGTTTTGCAGCTCCAGCTCGATCTGGTGGACTTGGAGTTCGTGGACGAGCCGCCGCGTTTCGACGGCGGAGTTCGGACCGCCGGACTTGGCGTGCCGGCCCTTCATCCGTGTCTCCGCGCGCTGGCGGAGGGCGGTGGTTTTGGCGGCGGGTTTGGCGCCGGGTTTGGCGGTGGTGGGCTTGGTGGCCATGGCGTTTCCTTCCGTCAGGGGATCAATCCAATCTGGTTCCCGCATTCCCCCCGCCCGGAGGGCGACCGGAAATTAGCCGGTGGCGTGAGCCACCGGACCCGACAGGAAAAAACGCGCGCGTCCCGGAGGGGCGCTGGAAATTGCGGCATCTCTGCCGCCCCTGCCGGGGCGCATCCGCTGGGGGTACCAATCCGGTGGCTGACGCCACCGGCTAATTTCCGTTGGCCCTCCGGGCCATGAACGACGTTTGCGCTAATCAATGAATCGCCCTGGCGTGGAGGGCCATGAATGCAGTCTGTGGGAATCAAAAATTCCGCCCGCCTGGAGGGCGACTGGAAATTAGCCGGTGGCGTGAGCCACCGGACCCGACACGAAAAAACGCGTGCGCCCCGGAGGGGCGCTGAAAATCGCGGCATCTCCGCCGCCCCTGCCGGGGCGCATCCGTTGGGAGTGCCGATCCGGTGGCTGACGCCACCGGCTAATTTCCGTTGGCCCTCCGGGCCATGAAAGACGTTTGCGCTAATCAATGAATAGCCCAGGCGTGGAGGGCCATGAATGCAGTCTGTGGGTATCAAAAATTACGGCCGCCGGGAGGGCGACTGGAAATTATCCGGT
>JANPHH010000045.1:0-1738 GCA_031424375.1 Chthoniobacter sp.
CAATGCGCGGGTCTTCGAGTTGACGGAAATAGTGACTCAGGCTGTGGGTGTCGGGCATCCCAAGCTTCTGCCAACCTCGCTATTAAGAGTACATTTATAATATCTATAATCCAGCGCCGATTTTGGCGCGATTGCCCTGGGCTAAGAACACCGGCGAGATGATCCGCCTTCTGGAGGTATTGCTGGAGACTTACAGGGAATGCGACACACTGTATCTCTCTTGGGATGCGGCCTCGTGGCATGCCTCGGAAGCGTTGTATGAGAAGGTGGAGGGCGTAAACACACCTGACTTTTGGCAGTCAGCACGCGCGCCACGCGTTGAATTGATTCCTTTGCCTTCATCGGCCCAGTATCTGAATGTCATCGAGTCCGTTTTCAGCGGCATGGCTAAGGCAATCATCCACAACAGCGACTACCAATCAGTCGAGGAAGCGATGACAGCTATTGATCGCTACTTTTTTGAACGAAATGATTACTTCGAGAAGAATCCCAAGAGAGCTGGGAGCAAAATTTGGGGGCAGGAATTGGTCGTCTGTGAATTCAGCGAATCGAATAATTGCAAAGACCCAAAATACAGATAAAGAGCTACCTCAGAATCCCTACGGGATTCCGTCAAAATCCCAGGTTGCGACGAACGAATCCCTTTGGGGTATGCGGAGCCAGTCCAGAATCACGCTCGCGGAACCTCGTTGCCAATTTGAGGACGTTGAGGACTTGGCAACGCCGTATTTGCGCGGGGAAGCTGAGCTTCGTGGAGAGAGGCGGGACGGCCTGGAGCCAGTGCGGCGGCGCGTTGAACCCGGCCACGCGAGAGGGCGCGGCCCTTCGAGTCGCGTTGCGGAGGATGATTGAACGGTTGCCGATGGCTCTCCGTTCAGGCATCTTCCGCCCAATGAGCACGCTCGCCGAGATCGAAGCCGCCATCGCCCAACTGCCGCCCGCGCAGTGGATGGAAGTCCGCCGCTGGATGGATGCGCACGCGCCGCGGGCGGCAACGACCGTCTCCGTTCCACCGTCGGCACAGAAGACGCCGGATTTTCTCGCCAGGCAGAAGGCGCTTTTCGGCGAACGGGTTCTACCTGATTCCCAAGCGGTGCTCGATGAATTGCGGGCGGAACGGGTCTGATGCGGTATTTCGACTCGGGTGTTTTGCTGAAGCTTTACCTGAGCGAACCGAACTCGCCGTAGGCCGTGGCGCTCGTTCAGGAGCAGGGTGGCCTGCCGCCAATCACGGCGCTGCACCGGCTGGAAATGAAGGCGGCATTCGGCCAGAAACATGGGCGCGGCGAAATCACCGAAACGGAACGCGACGCGGTGCTGACAAGTTTCGAGAACGACCTCACGGCGGGTATTTTCGCGGAGACCAATCCGGCTTGGGCGGATGTCTTTACGAAAGCAGAGAACCTCGCAACCGCCCATGCGGCCACCAACTTGTGCCGTTCGCTGGACACGCTCCACGTCGCCCTCGCGCTGGCACTCGGAGCGACGGAATTTTGCACGTTTGACGGGCGGCAGGCCGTGATGGCGAAGGCCGCCGGGCTGGTGGTCGTGCCGTAGGAACAGCGCGCGGCTTTCACCCGCGCCGAGCGGCATGGCGACGAATTGCCGGATGAGCCCTGCGCCGACGGAGAATCCATCGACCCACGGCTGGCCGGGGACGACGACGTCATCCTGCGGCTCGCTTTGCAGTTCCGCGGTCCACGCTGCACCGGCGACGGCGTTGATCTTTCCCGCCGCG
>JANPHH010000046.1:0-11246 GCA_031424375.1 Chthoniobacter sp.
ACTGCCCGAGCCGCGCCTGAAGTGGGTGAAGGAAAACAACCAGTGGCGCAATCTCGTCCGCTCGTATCTCGCCTGCACCAGCTTCGTCGATTCGCAGGTCGGCCGCCTGCTCCCCGCGCTCGATGAAGCGGGCGTCGCCGACAACACCATCGTCGTGCTGTGGGGCGACCACGGCTGGCATCTCGGCAAGAAGGAAATCACCGGCAAGAACACGCTCTGGGATCGCGGCACAAAGGTTCCGCTCATCTTCGCCGGCCCCGGTGTGAAAGGCGGCCAGCGCTGCATGCAGCCCGCCGAGTTGCTCGACATCTATCCCACGCTCGTCGAGCTGGCCGGCATCCCCGCGCGCACGGATCTGGAAGGCCTCAGCCTCGTCCCGCAGCTCCAGGACGCCGCCACCAAGCGCGAGCGGCCCGCCATCACTTCGCACAATCAGGGCAATCACGGCATCCGCAGCGAGAACTGGCGTTACATCCACTACGCCGACGGCAGCGAGGAACTCTACGACATGAAGAACGACCCGAACGAGTGGCACAACCTCGCCGGAAAACCCGAGCACGCCGCCGTCATCGCCGAGCACAAAAAATGGCTGCCGAAGATCGACGTCCCACCTGCTCCGGGCAGCGCGAGCCGCGTGCTCACCTACGACAAGGCGACCGATGAAGCGGTGTGGGAGGGCAAGACCGTGAAGCGCACCGACCCGATTCCGGAATAGGTCGGCTCGCTCACATCATCGCGTGGCAGGCAGTGCGCGATGAACCGTTCGCGGGATATTCACCGAGGACTACGACTTTGAAGAAGCAATGAAACACCTCCTCACTTTCGGCGCGTTACAACTGCTTGCCGTAGCGTCCGCACTTCACGCAGCCGATGCCAAGGGGGCAGAGGCAGCAGGCATTCGGGTCGAGGCGGCTAAGCAGGCTATGGAAAAGGCCACCGCCTTCATGCGCTCAATTTCCACCGAGGGTGGCTACGTTTACCTTTATTCACCGGACTTGAAGAAGCGGACGGCCGAGCGCCCCACAACGGTAACGCAGATCGCGATTCAACCGCCGGGCACTCCTTCCGTGGGCATGGCGTTTTTGCGGGCTTACGAGGCGACCCGCTCTGCCGTGTGTCTGGATGCCGCACGTGCCGCTGCGACGGCCTTGGCCAGATGTCAGCTCGCATCCGGCGGATGGCATGCCACGGCGGATTTCGATCCGTCGCGTCCGAACGAGGATGGCCGGCTGTATGGCGGCGAGAAATTCAACCACGGGCAGATCATCAAGCACACGATCGGCACGTGCTTCGACGACGACACGACCCAAAGCGCCGTGCGTTTTCTGCTGCAGTTTGCCAAAGCCACGAACGACTCGCAGAAGCCGGAGGATGTGACGCTTCACCAAACCCTCGACCGGGCGGTCAACGGCATGATGCGGGCGCAATATCCGAATGGCGCCTGGCCGCAAATGTTTCGCGGGGAGCCGCGCAATCCCAAGGACCATCCCGTCAAGCCAGCGAGCATTCCGAAAGACTATCCCCGCACCTGGCCTGACGCGGACTACACGGGCTACTACACATTGAACGACAATTGCCACAGCACTTGCGCCCGCACGATGCTCCTCGCCTACCAGATTACGGGCAAGCCAGAGCACCTCGAATCCGCGCGGCGCGGCGCGGACTTCCTGCTGCTGGCCCAGCTTCCCGAGCCACAGCCCGCCTGGGCGCAGCAATACAATTTCCAAATGGAACCAGCCTGGGCGCGAGTCCACGAGTGCCCCAGCGTCTGTTCGGCGGAGAGCGGCAACGTGATTCAAGCGCTCATCGACATCCATCTTGAAACGGGTGAGCAGAAATACTTGGAAGCGGCGGAGCCCGCCGTCGCGTGGCTGCAACGCTCGAACGTCGGAAAGAATCTGTGGTCGAGGCTCTACGAGTTGGGGACCAACAAGCCCGTTTACGGCGACGAACGCGGGCGGCTGGCTTTCACGAAAGAGAAGCTCAGCCGCAAATTTGCCACGGGCTATGTTTGGGAGAGCAAGTTCAAGATTCCTGACGTCATCGCCGAATACGAACGAGTGAAGAACCTCGGACGTGATGCGATTCTCGCGCTGCCGAAAACACCGCGAAGCACTCTGCCCGAACTGGAATCGAGCGTGGATCAGATCATCTCGAGCCTCGACAACGCAGGCCGCTGGATCACCCAGGCCCGCTGGAAAAAGGGAGCTCCACCCGAGCCCGTGATTTCGAGCAAGACCTACATCGAAAACATCGAAACGCTCACCGACTACCTGACGAGAGTTGCTCCACCCGCTCGGTGAGCAGCACTTTTTCCGAAGCCAGTTATGATTCCCCCGCTGCTTGAATCGTCATGAAACAAACATTCCTTCTCACGGTTCTGCTGCTCTCGCCACTCGCAGCACTCCACACTGCCGATGCTCCGAAGGCCGCGACCAAACCCAACTTCGTCTTCATCTTCGCCGATGATTGGGGCTGGGGCGATTTGTCGTGTCACGGGCATCCGTGGTTGAAGACACCGAACTTGGACAGGCTCGCGAGCGAGGGCACGGACTTTCAGCAGTTCAATGTGCTCAATCCCGTGTGCTCGCCGAGCCGCACCGCAGTGATGACGGGGCATTATCCGGCGCGGTATTCCGTGCATCAGCACTTCGCGGCGCCGGCGCAGAATCATGAGCGCGGCATGCCCGACTGGCTCGATCCGAAGGTGCCGACGCTCCCGCGGTTTCTCAAGCAGGCGGGCTATCGGACGGCGCACTTCGGCAAGTGGCACCTCACCAATGCGCAGACCGAAGGCGCGCCGAAGCCGGAGGCGTATGGCTACGATGAGTCCGCGGTCTTCAATGGCGGCGCGGGCTGGCCGTCGGCGGATTTACACGCCACGGCGGCGAACACGGTGGCCTTCATCAAGGCGAATAGAGACAACCCGTTCTTCATCAATGTGTGGATGCACGAGAGCCACACGCCGCATGTGCCCACGCCGGAATCCATGGAGCGCTGGAAGCATCTCGACGAGCAGAAGCAGGTCTACTCCGCCGTCATCACGGATGGCGACAATGCGGTCGGCACGATCCTCGATGCGCTGAAAGCGGAAGGCGTGGCGGACAACACCATCGTGATGTTCTCCAGCGACAACGGTCCGGAATGGACTGCGGCGAAGCGCTCCGGGAGCAAGTTTGATCCCGATGCGAATGTGACCGGTTACGACACTTACTACAGCGTCGGGCAGACTGGCGGACTGCGTGGGCGCAAGCGCAGTTTGTTCGAAGGCGGCGTGCGCGTGCCCTTCATCGTGCGCTGGCCCGGGCATACTCCGGCGGGCGTGAAGAACGACACGACGGCATTCACCGCGGTGGATTTGCTGCCCACGCTCTGCGCTGCCGCAGGCGTGACGCTGCCCGCTGAATACCGAGGTGATGGCGAGAACCTGCTCGCAGCCATCGAGGGCAAAACCATCGCACGCAAACGTCCCATCTTCTGGGAATGGCTGGGCACCAAGACCGAGCCCGACTGGTGGCCGCGCCTCGCCGTGCGCGACGGCGATTGGAAACTCGCGATGACCGACGATGCGAAGCGCGTCGAACTGCATCGCCTCACCGACGATCGCGCCGAGGCCGCCAATGTGGCGAAGGATCATCCCGATATCGTCGCGCGGCTGACCAAGCTCGCACTCGATTGGAAAGCCACGCTGCCGAAGGCACCGAATCCCGAGTGCCTCAGCAAGCAGTCCGTTCCCGAAAAGCCCAACGCGCCGAAGCCCGGCGGCAAAGGCTCTGCTGTCACGCCCGAAGTGCGCGCCAAAGCGTTCACTCGCTGGGACACGAACAAGGACGGCATCCTCACGCTTGACGAATACCAAGCCGGACTGAAGGGACAGGAAAACCTCGAAGCCCGCTTCAAGACCTTCGACAAGAACGGCGACGGCAAACTCACTCGCGAGGAGTTTGCCGGGCCGACTGCGAAGTAGTCATCGACGACGAACCCATCCGGTACCCGACCATGAAAATGCTCCTCCGCATCCTCCTTTCGTGCCTGCTCTGTCTTCCCTGGCTCACTCACGCGGCGAATGAGAAGCGACCAAACATCCTCTTCATCCTCGTGGACGACCGGTCGCCGTGGGATTTCAAATTCTACAATCCGCAGTCGCCGCTGCAGTCGCCAAAAATCGACAAGCTCGTGGAAATGCAGGCGCTCCTGCTCGCCGAAATGCGCTGTCTCAACGATCCGTGGCGCCTGTGAAATCAACCCGCCGACGGACTCACGCCGCGGCCCGAAGGACCGCTCAGCGGCAAGGGCAAGAAAAGGCAGGCCCGAGCTTCAGCTCGTAACGCCGATGCCAACCGAGAACGCACACCGCTTTCATAAACCTTTCGTCTCCACGTTCTCCAACTGCCTCCAAACCAAGCGTCCATCAACTTCTTCAGCGTCCTGCCGATTCGGTTTCGCGAGCGTTGCACCGTCAAACGCAGCTTGTCGGGCACAGCCGCGGAGGGGATAGTCCCCCGCCCCACCCGCGCGATGAAAAAAACAGACCGGATTTCCTCCCTCGTGGCCGCGCTCGGCACCGCACCAGATCGGGCGCTGGACCCGCGCTACACCGGCTACTTCGCCTGCTTCAACGCGCAGCGGTACTACGAAGCGCACGACGTGCTCGAAGACCTGTGGCTCCAGACCCGGGATGGCGACCACCTTTTCTTCAAAGGGCTGATCCAGCTCGCCGGCGCCTTCGTGCATCTGCAAAAGCAGGCGCTGCATCCCACCCATCCCAAGCACGGCCGGCGGTTGCGACCTGCGGCGCGCCTCTTCCAACTCGCGCTGCGGAACCTCGATCCCTACGCGCCGGTCCATCTCCACCTCGACGTAGCGGAAGCCAGCGGGCTGTGCCGCGAGACCGCCGCAGCCGTGGCGGCTGGCGGCTACGAACGCAATCCCTGGGCGCCGGAATGCGCTCCGCAGCTTCACCTGCTCCCGGTGTGAGCGACCCGGCGAACTGCGACGTCATCGTCATCGGCGGCGGGGCGGCGGGCCTGATGTGTGCCTTCGAAGCCGGACAGCGCGGGCGGCGCGTGGTCCTGCTCGAGCATCAGGAACGCGTGGGTAAAAAGATCGCGATCTCCGGCGGCGGCCGCTGCAACTTCACCAACCTCGGCGCCACACCCGCGAACTATCTCTCGGCGAACCCGGACTTCTGCAAAAGCGCGCTCGCCCGCTACTCGCCGTGGGACTTCGTCGCGCTGGTGGAGAAGCACGGCATTGCTTACCACGAAAAGAAGCTCGGGCAGCAGTTCTGCGACACCAGCGCGCGCGCGATCATCGAGATGCTCCTCGCGGAATGTGCGGCGGCGAAGGTGGAGATCCGCACAAACTGCCGGGTGGAAGCCGTCGAGAAACCGGAGCGGTTTCGCGTGCTCACGAATCAAGGCGCGCTCGAAAGCAACGCGCTGGTCGTGGCCAGCGGCGGCCTGTCTTTCGCCAAGCTGGGCGCGAGCGATCTCGGGTACCGCATCGCCCGGCAGTTCGGGCTCCGCATGACCGAACTCCGGCCGGGGCTGGTGCCGCTTACCTTCGAGCCGGAGGATCGCGCGCTGCACGAATTGAGCGGGCTGTCCGTGCCCGTGGTCGCACGGCACGCCGGGCAGAGCTTTCCGGAGAATCTCCTCTTCACCCACCGTGGCGTGAGCGGGCCGGCGGTGCTGCAAATCTCCTCCTACTGGCGCGAAGGCGAGACGTTGCACTTCGATCTCCTCGGGACGCCGGCACCGGAACTGACCGCCATCCGGGAGACCGATCGCGATCTCCCCGGTTTTCTCGCCCGGCATTTTCCCCGCCGTTTCGCCGAGGCCTGGGCTGCTCGCGAGGCGCCCGCGAAATCCCTCGCGCACTTTCGGGCGCAGGAGTGGGCTACGGTCGCCAGTCGACTGAACGCGTGGCCGATGCGCTTCTCGGGTACGGAGGGCTACCCGAAAGCCGAAGTGACGCTCGGCGGCGTGGAGACATCCCAGCTTTCCTCGAAAACGATGGAAGCGCGCACGGTCCCCGGCCTCTTCTTCATCGGCGAAGTCGTGGACGTGACCGGTTGGCTGGGAGGCTACAACTTCCAATGGGCCTGGGCTTCCGCGCATGCCGCCGGTCTCGTGGCGTGAGGCCCATTAGATCCAATCCGCCAATTCAATCGCCCAATCGCCCAATCAGCTCGCGGAACATTGGGCGATTGGGCGATTGAATTGTCTGATTGAATTGGGCGAATGGATTTTGGGGGAATTGCACGTCGCAATTCCAAAGTTGCGCGGCGACGCGACCGCGCTACCCTGCCCGCCCGCATGTCGAACGTCCTTCCATCCCGCCCCCGCCAGGTTAGCCAGCGGCGTACATTCGCGATCGTGGCCAGCGAGTACAACCGGGATTTCGTGAACGGTCTCATCGACCACGCGCAAAAGGAATTGCACACGATCTCTGCAGCGTTCCAAGTGATGAACTTCACGGTTCCGGGCGCCTTCGAGATTCCGCTCCTCGTGCAGGAATTGGCCGCCAAGAAAGAAATCGATGCGATCATCGCGCTCGGCGTGATCATCGAGGGCGAGACGCAGCATGCGGCCCTGATCGCCAGCACGATCACCACTTCGCTCCAGCAGATCTCCCTCGCCTATCGCCTCCCGGTCATCCACGAAGTGCTGATGGTCAAGAATCCCGAGCAGGCCAGGAAACGCTGTCTGGAAGAGGCGCTCAATCGCGGCACCGAGGCGGCACGAATCGCAGTCCGCATGGTCTCAGTCATGAGCGACGTGCGCGCGACCCTGCGCTGATCATTTTCCATGGGCAAACGACGCGAAGGCCGCGAAGCCGCGGTGCAATTCCTCTATCAGGCTGACCTGAACGCCGGCCAGGTCCCGGCGGGCAACGCCGATTTCTGGACCCTCCGGAGCACCCCGGACGCCAAGGGTACACCGCCCGCGACCCGCGCCTTCGCCGAGCAACTCGTCGCCGGCGTGCAGGCGAACATCTTGGAAATCGACGACCTCATCCGGAAGTATGCCGCGAACTACGAACTGCACCGCATCGCCGCCGTGGACCGCAACATTCTGCGCATGGCGATCTTCGAGATGCGCTACTGCCCGGACATCGCGCCGGTCATCGCGATCAATGAAGCGATCGAAATCGCGAAGCGCTTCGGCACCGAGAAGTCGGGCGGGTTTGTGAATGGCATTCTCGATCGCATCAAAGGTGAACTGAACCGCCCCGCCCGCGAAGCCGCGGCGCCGCCGAGTGGGGAGGCGTAGCCGATGGCGTTCGGATTTTTCAAGTCGCTCATCCAGAAATTCACCGGGCGCCCGGTGGATTGGGAGGAACTCGAGGAAGCATTGATCCGCTCCGATCTTGGCGTGCCGATGACCCAGCGCATTCTTAAGGAACTGCAGGCACGAACCGAACCCATGACCGCCGAGACGGTCGTGACGGTGGCGCGCGAGGAGATCGTGAAAGTGCTGCCCCGCGACACCCTCGCCCTGCGCCCGCTCGCTTCAAAAACGAAAGTCATCATGGTCGTGGGCGTGAACGGCACCGGCAAGACGACCTCGACCGCGAAGCTCGCCTATTTCCTCAAGCAAAAGGGCCATAGCGTCCTGCTCGCCGCAGCCGACACCTTCCGCGCCGCCGCCATCGAGCAACTCGGCGTGTGGGCCGAGCGCATCGGCTGCGGAATCGTCCAGGGCCAATACAACGGCGACCCCGCCGCGGTGTGCTACGACGCCTACCAGCGCGCCGACCGGGAGAACATCGAATACCTGATCTGCGACACCGCCGGCCGCCTGCACACGAAGACAAATCTCATGGGCGAGCTGGCCAAGGTGAAACGAATCCTCCAGCGCGCCGACCCCGCCGCGCCGCATGAGACGCTCCTCGTCGTCGACGCCATCACCGGCAGCAACGCCGTTCGACAAGCCAAGGAATTCCACGCCGCCACCGGCCTCACTGGCATCGTCGTGACGAAGCTTGATGGCAGCGGCAAAGGCGGCGTGATCATCGCGATCCAAAACGAACTCGGTATCCCCACCCGCTTCATCGGCACCGGCGAACAGCTCGGCGACTTCGCCTTCTTCGAGAGCCGCGTCTTCGTGGAGAAGATGCTGTAGCCGCCGGGGGGAATAGCTTGGTCCGCTCGATGGCGGGCCGGATCCGACGATGCATTTCCCCGAAAAAGTCATCGACGAGGACGATGCCGGACTCGGGATTGCGGCATAAGACGCCGGCGACCCGGCGATGAATCTGAGGGCGTTGCGTTTTGCGGTCCTGCCGTGTGGACTTGGAGCCAACGGACCGAGCCCCATGATCGGGACGGCCCGCCAGACCCCCGCTGATGAAGCGTATTCTCCCCATTGCTCTTGCCTCCCTGCGCCTCGTCGCCGCCGCGGTGGGCGAGCCGGCGAACCGTCCGAACGTCGTTTTCATTCTCACCGACAATCAAGGCGCGTGGACGCTCGGGTGCTACGGCAACCGGGACATTCGCACTCCGCACATCGATCGACTGGCGGCGGAAGGCGTGCGCTTCACGCGAGCCTTGAGCAGCAACCCGGTTTGCTCGCCGACTCGCGCGACCTTTCTGACCGGGCTGCTTCCATCGCAGCATGGTGTCCATTCCTTTCTCGATCCGCAATTCATGATGGGACCGCAGGCGTTCAACACGCTGGAGGAATTCACCTCGCTCGGCGAAATCCTGCGCGATGCCGGTTACGTCTGCGGCCTGAGCGGAAAGTGGCATCTCGGCGCGAATCTCACGCCGTCGGAAGGCTTCTCCTTCTGGGTCACAAAGCCGGATGGATCGACGCGGGAGTTCTACGATCAGGACGTGATCGAGGACGGCAAAGTGCGGCGCGAGGAAGGCTACACGACCGACCTGTGGACGCGGCGCGGCGTGCAATTCATCGAGCAAAACAAAGACCGCCCGTTCTTTCTCTACCTCGCCTACAACGGACCGTATTCGCTCGGAAAGCTGATGCTGAATCCCGCGCGCAATCGCCATGCGGAATACTACGCGGACAAGCTCCTGCCGAGTTTTCCACGCGACGCGATGCATCCGTGGCAGTTCCACAACAAGGAGTTTCACAACCATCTCGCCGCGATGCGCCGCGAGGCTGCGGAGACGAGCGGCGTGGACGATGGAGTCGGCGAAATCATGGCGACGCTAAAGCGGCTCGGGCTCGACGCGAATACACTCGTCATCTACGCATCGGACCAGGGCTGGATGGGCGGACAGAACGGGATGTGGGGCATGGGCGATCACTTCCGGCCGATCGGCGCGCATGAGTTGATGATGCAGATCCCGCTCATCTTTCGCCAACCGGGTCGCATTCCGGCGGGCCAGACTTCGGACCTCATCGTCAGCAATTACGACTTCCTGCCCACCGTGCTGAACCATCTCAGGCTTGGCGACCGAATGCCGCAGCAACCAAAGTCGCCCGGGCGTGATTTCTCGCCAGTGCTGCGCGGCGAAAACATCACCTGGGATGACGTGATGTTTTACGAAATGGAAACGTGTCGCGCGATCCGCACCGATCACTGGAAATATGTGGCGCGCCATCCGGATGGTCCGCACGAACTCTACGACCTGCTGGCAGATCCGCAGGAACGCTTAAATCTCTACGGCCAGCCCGGCACCGAGCAAACCCGCGCGGATCTTGCCCAGCGACTCGACGCCTTCTTCACCCGCTACGCCGATCCGCAATACGACATTTGGAAAGGCGGGCGCTCGAAAGCGAAGCGTCTGTCCGACGAAAAGCCGGCGCCCAAACCCGCCCCAAAGCAGTGACGCTCCCCCGCCCCATCGCGCTCCTGGCCGTCGCCCGTTCGGCGGCATTCGGCGCCACGGCGGATGCAGCGGTCCCGTCGAATATCGTTCTCATCTCCGGGGCCACTCGCGCGGATGGACGGAGACAAGAACCGGCGCAGGCGCATTCTGCACTCGCCAGATTGGGGTGAGGCGGAATACGCTTCGAACATCGCCAGACGCGCACTGCGGGTTTGCTGGCTGGAGCCGGCGGCATGGAGTGCGCGAGGGCGTGGCGCTTTTTTTCCTCCTCAGCCTCCAACCCTGCTCCAACCATGAACACCCATCCGCACTCCATCGAACCGCTCGAAAACCGCATCGCCCCCGCCGGCGTCGTCACGGCCGTCTATGACGCTGCCACCTTCACCCTAACGCTCACCGGCGACGGCATGGATAACGACGTGAACGTCTTCCAGACCGGCGCTGGCACCTACCGCGTGGAAGGTGTCGCCACCAGTATCAATGCCGCCACCTTCCTCGACATCGGCAAGCTGACCAGCCTGACCATCGACGGCGGCGCGGGCAGCGACACCTTCACGCTGAACAATCTCCGCACGCTCACCGCGCTCTCCTTCTCCGGCGGGATCGACGCCGACTCCCTCAACGCGAACAATCTCACCGTCAAAGGCGCGGTGGAGCTGCACGGCAATGCCGGCGGCGACTTCGTGAGTTTCGACGGGCTCTCCACGCTGATCAGCGGCGATGTGACGATCGACTCGGCAGCCGCAGCCACGGACAAAATCGATGTGCAGTTCAACGCCCAGAAGACCGTGCTCGGAGGGAGCATTCTTTTCACCGGCGGCGGTGGTGATGACTTTCTGGGCGCTTTCGGCGAAGGGCCGGCGAGCATCGCCAAGGGGGTGAATTTCAACGCCGGCGCGGGGGATGGGACGGTGGATCTTTCCAATGACGATCTGCTCACGATCGGCAAACTAGCCACGGGCGAATCGATTTTGTTCACGGGCGGCGCCGGTGATGATGCGCTCACTTTCAACGGGGTGAACGTCAGCCTCGCAGGCGGGATCAGGATGACAGGCGGCGCGCTGAGCGACTCGATCTCCTTCTTCAATAACCCCGGAACCGTGAAGATCGGAAAGCTGGCCACGGGCCAGTCGATTCTCTTCGACGGCGGCGTGGATGGTGACTCGATCTCCATCAGTGCATTGAGCCTGAGCATGGCGGGAGCGATCGACTTCGTCGGCGGCACCGGCACGAACAGTATCTCGCTACAGGCGGCCAATGGCACCGCCAAGATTGGCAAGCTGGCGACCGGACAATCCATCCGGTTCGTCGGGGGCACGGGCGACGATTCCATCACCACCAACAGCGCCAGCCTCACGCTCGCCGGCGGGATCGATTTCACGGGCGATGCGGGCGCCAATGACATCTCCCTGAGTGGCGCGAGCGGCAAGACGTCGGTCGGCAA
>JANPHH010000047.1:0-42988 GCA_031424375.1 Chthoniobacter sp.
ACTGGTGGAACAACATCCTGCCGGTGAAATCCGTCGACAACGCCACCCACACGGTGACGACCGCGAAGGACGCGAGCTACGCGATGCGCGGGAATGATCGCTACTTCTTCCAAGGCGCGCTCGAGGAACTCGATGCGCCGGGCGAGTGGTATCTCGATCGGCAGACGGCGACGCTCTACTTCCTCCCGCCGGCGCCGGTCGAGACGGCCGCGGTCTTCGCACCCACGACGCGCGACATCGTGAAGCTGAACGGCGCGGAATACATCACGTTCCGCGGCCTCACTTTCGAATGCGCGGAGGGCAGCGCGCTGGCCTTGGCAAAGACGAAGCATTGCCGTGTGATCGGCTGCACGGTGCGCAACGTGGGCGACTACGGCGGCACGGGGATCTCCGTGAGCGGCGAGGACAATGGCGTGATCGGTTGCGACATTCACGACACCGGCAGCAACGGCGTGACGCTCGGCGGCGGGGATGTGCCGACGCTGACCGGCGCGGGGAACTTTGCCGACAACTGTTACATCCATCACACCGGCATCTTCTACAAACAAGGCGTCGGCGTCGCGCTCACCGGCGTCGGCCAGCGCGTGTCGCACTGCCTGATCCACGACACCCCGCGCTTTGCGATCCACTTCACCGGCAACAATCACGTCCTCGAATACAACCACCTGCGCCACCTCGCGCTGGAGACCGAGGACGTCGGCGCGACCTATTGCGGCGGTCGCGACTGGCTGAGCCCGCGTGGCACGGTGATCCGCTACAATTTCATCCACGACGTGCTCGGCTACGGCTGGAACGGCAAGTGGACCTCGCCCTACTTCGCGTGGGGCATCTACCTCGACGACAACTCCGGCGGCGTCGACGTGATCGGCAACATCGTCGCCCGCTGCGGACGCTCGCTGATCCACGGCCACAGCGCGCGTGATGCGCGGGTGGAAAACAATATCTTCATCGAAGGCGGGCTGCGGCAGTGGGAATTCAACGGCTGGACCACGGATCGCCATTTTTGGATCGAACATCTCGGCGCGATGATGAAGGGCTACGATTCGGTGAAGGATCAGCCGGCGTGGCAAGGGATGCGCGGGATGGACGTGCCGCCGGACAAAATTCCCGACGCCGAGGGGCGCGTGATGTCGGGGAATGTTTTTACCAAGAACATCATCGCGTGGAAAAACGCCGAGGCGAAGGCGCTGAACGTCGTCGCGTTCAACCCGGAGCGGAATCAGTTCGACCGCAATCTCTACTGGCATGATGGCAAGCCGCTGAAGACCGGTGTGGTCAAGGCCGGCCCGGTGATCGGTGGGAATCTTGCACCGAATCCGGGTTTCGACGGCGCCGAACCCGGACAGTTTCCCGAGCAGTGGCAATGGCAGATCCGTCCCACGCCCGACGCCAAAGCCGGGCTGGCGATCGACGACGGCCGCCGCGTGCTGCGAATCGACGCCGCCTTCAATTCCGCAAAGAAACGCGACAACTATCCGATCGTCGCCAGCCGCGATATCGTGCTCAAGCCGGGCGCTTCCTACCTGCTCCGCGCTCGGCTGCGGACCGACCGAGAGGAAGCCAAGGCGGCGCTGCAGGTGCAATTCTACCTGGCGGCGAAGGACGGCAAGCCCGCGCATTTCTGGGGCAGTTCGCCTTCGGCGGCGACCGTGACGCGCCCATGGCAGGACTTCGAGTTTGCGTTCCGCATTCCAGGCCGGGGCGAGAAAGGCTGGCACGAGCAGATGGAAAAATTCCGCATCCGCCTCGACTGGGCGGAGAAGGAAGGCGCACTCTTTGTTTCCGGCGTCTCGCTGGAAGAAACCGAGGCGCTCGACGAGTGGCAGAGCTGGCAGGCGAGCGGGGGAGACCAGCACAGCGTCATCGCCGATCCGAAATTCCTCGCCCCGGAGAGGGACGATTACCGACTCGCGGCAGATTCCCCAGCCTGGGCGCTCGGCTTCCAGATCATCCCGGTGGAGAAGATCGGGCCGTACGCCAGCCCGGACCGCGCGAGCTGGCCAGTCATTGAGGCCGAGGGCGCGCGGGAGCACGCTGCCGCGAAGTAGCGAGTAGAAGCACCCTCCGTCTCTGGAACCGCTTTTCCGGGGCGTGCATCTGCGGCGGCCCGGCAATCGCTCGCTCGCCGGCGGGCGCGAACTTTGGGCACGAGAGTGTAGGGGAGTGATTAAATGTGGGGCATGGAAGCCTGTGGTCCCGGAGGGACAGCGGAAATTAGCCGATGGCGTGAGCCACCGGACAGCCGTCCAAACGGCATGCGCCCCGGAAGGGCGCTGGAACCCCGGCGAATCCACCGCCCCTGCCGGGGCGGAGCTTCGTTCGGGACGGGATCCGGTGGCTCACGCCACCGGCTAATTTCGATCGTCCCTCCGGGACGCCTCTTGCGCCGTCCAAAGGCGCCATGCCCCGCATTTAATCACACCCAGGGTGTAGCGAGCCGAAAGGGAAGTTTTACGGGTTCGTCGCACATTCGTAACATTGGGCGCCTCGACGCACGGGCCGATTCCCCCCACCTTCCGCCGGATGCATCGCAAAACTTTTGCTCCGGGCGAAATCATCTTTCGCCAGGGTGACAAATCCGAGGAGGCATTCTGGATCGTCTCCGGCAAGGTGGAGATCAGCATCGACACCCCCGCGGGACCCGCGGTTCTCACGGTCCTCGATGAAGGGGAAATCTTTGGCGAGATGGGAATGATCGACGACCAGCCCCGGGCGGCCACGGCACGAGCGACGGCAGCCACCGAGTTGGAAGCAATCGATGAGACGGAATTTCTGGAGCAGATCGTCCGCCGGGAAGATCGGCTCATGCGGTATCTCGATACGCTTTTCGATCGCCTGCGCACCACCGATGCCCTGCTGAGGGCGCATCTCGGCAAACGGTGGGTCGACGCTCGACTGGCGTCCGGTCCGCTATTGGATCGGCTCCAGGAGGTCATCCCCACCCTCACGATTCTTTCCACGGAACGTTCCGCCAGTCTGTATCCCCCGGATGGCTTGAAGCTCAGGGCCACCCGCTTCCCTTTTCGCATCGGACGGCGCACGGGTGACGGGCGCCAGTTCAATCCGATGGATCTTCCTCTCCAAGACCAGCCGCCCTTTATCATTGGGCGCTCGCATTGCCGCATCGAGTGCAAAGGGGGCGGCTATGCGGTGCGCGATTTGGGCAGCGAATTTGGCACCATCGTGAATGGCATCGCCATTGGCTGCGAATATCCCAGTCTCGAGGTTGCACTGACTCCCGGTGAAAACTCCATCACCGTCGGACCGGAGGGGAGCCCGCATCAGTATTGGCTGATGGTCGGCTGATCCGCCGCGCCGACGCCGCAGACTCGTCGGACGAAGCTCACCTTCGGGCAATCGCTCGTTCCGAAGGGCAACTGGGCAACTGGGGAACGCCGCGCGGCGGGTGGCGGCCTTTCGTCGGAGATGGTGGAAAACGAAGCGACCCGCGCGGCGAGGCGCCGAGTTGCAGAAAAAGCCGTTTTACAGAGAGGGAGAGCCAGCCTGGGAACGCCAGAAACGATTCGCAATTGGCGATCACCAGTCTCCGGGACGCCAAGAACGATTCGTTATTTGCGATCCCGAGACTCCCCCGCGCCAATGACGAACAGCTTTTGGCACCGCGGAGTCTCCGCCCTGCCGAAAACGAATCGTTTTCCACGACCGGCAGACTCCCCCGCGTCAAAAGCGAATCGTTTTTCACGTCCCCGAGACTCTCCACCCGAAAAAGCGAGTCGCTTTTGACGCTCCCCAGTCTCATCCCCGCCGCCGGCGATTTGGAATTGGCATTCCCGAGTCTGGTGACTGCCAATGACGAACAGGTTTTGCCTCCGCCCAGACGCCCGTCCCGAGATGCCGAAAGCGCGCTGAAGAGAGCGAGGGAGCGGCCGGTGCATGGAGACATGAAACCACGCCGCGGCAGCAGCTTCCACGGAACTGGAGTTTCTCATCGCCCCACGTAAAGGTCGCGCAAAGTGTCCACCGAACCCGCCCTCTGCCGCCGCACCCACCGCTGGCGGAGCTCCTGAGCGAGCGGCAGCACCCGCCCCGCGCGCCGCCGCTCCACCACCCTGGCCAGCAGGGAGCAGCGGAGGCGCAGCGCCTCGCAGATGCGCAGGATCGAGTCCTGCCGCGGCCGGCACCGCTTTTCCTCGATCTTGCGGATGGCCAGCGGCGTGAGGCCCGTCGCCTCCGCCAGCTCCGCCCCGGTGGCCTCGCGCAGCTCCCGCGCCTCCTTCAGCACCTCGGCCCACGCGTCATTGTCGGCATGCAGTTGTCGGTCGGTCAGTTCACACCGCTGGAGCTTCACCTTCCATCCCCGCCGCCCGCCGCGCTCCGCTGAATCCTTCCGTCCGCTCTTCATCATCCATTCTCCGTCGTTGCGTCCTTTCTCGATAGAAGATCACCGCGCCGCCCCGCACCCGCAGGGCTGAAAGAATGAATCGCGCTCTGGGTAAACCTTCATCCGCCGATTCGACGAAAGCACCCCCCCCACGTTCAAAACGCCCTCCAGAAAATTTTTGGCTCCTTCCCGGTTCTATGCCCCAACCACCCCGTCAGGACGAACCCGTCGCCGTTTTTATGCGAGCCAAGACCCCACTCAGCCCTTCGCCTAATTCAGAGTTCGGCGTTCCTGCGCACACCCTGGAAACCACACAATAAAACCATCATGAAATCACCAATCCTCATCAGCGGGTTGCTCTTATGCGCGGCAAACGTATTCGCAGCTACTCTGGTTCATCATTACACGTTCGACGGCCCCGGCATCACCGACTCCGTAGGAACTGCCAACGCCACACTGCTGAACGGCGCAATCCTAACTTCTTCGAGACTCAACTTTGACGGCATTGACGACTACGCGCAGTTTGGTGAGCACATCGTCCCCGTAGCCGGCAGCTTTTCCGTAGCTTTTTTTGCTCAAGAGCTTTCACCGAAGTCCTACTACTCGGAAATCATCTCGCAGGGGTTTTCTGCGGGGCCGGGATTTTACATAGGCTATGATCTTGCGCACAACTTTCGCATTGGCGATGGAATCCAAAACACTGGTTTACCTTTCCCGAGCGATGGCCTTGTCCATCATTTCGCGATTACGGCAGGCTCGGACACACGACTCTACGTTGACGGATCTTTACGTGCCACTTTCGGTCCTATCAGCATGACCGCTACCGGCGACCATACGCGCTTAGGCGGCCAATATGATGTTGTCCCCAACACGCCCGAGCCTTTCCACGGCAACCTTGATGATCTCCGAATTTATAGTGGCATACTTACGCAGACCGAGATCGCCACCTTAGCCGTTCCCGAACCGTCAACTGCAATGCTTCTTGCGTTAGGAGCTTTGGGATTACTTCCTCGCCGATCAAAACATTCAGCGAAGTCGCCTAATCCGTGAGCGATGACTTTAGACTTTCTACCACACCCTCTCCGAAAGGAAGAAGCGCCTAACCTCGAAGGTTGCTTTGCCGCGGAGCCGGCAAGCAACCCTTGTTGAACAAGCCCGGATGACTTAGAGGCGCGCGGGTGACCCGGAGAGAGGACGGCCCAACCTCGCGCCGACCCTTGCGGATTCCACTTTCTCTCGTGCCGAAACTCCATTTCGGCACGCCCTTGTCCGCGCAATTCCATTGCCCCTCCCCCCCGCGACGCGATGGAGTCGCGCAGACAAGTGCGTTCCGCGATGGAGTCGCGGAACGAGGCGAACAAACTACACTTTCCGAACAATGTCCTGACAACTCGCACGTCAATCCGACCGAAACTCGAAGCCATGAAACGCATTTTTATCGCCATTCTTTCCGCCGGTTGGTTGCTGCCTTTGTGGCTGTCGGTTTTTACCATGTTTCAGTTTCTGAGCGGGGAGGTGTGGCCACTCTTGAAAGGGCGCCAGCCCATCAACAGCTTTCCATTCGTCGAGTTCAGTTCTCAGGCTTTCACCGTCGCCTGCGTTTGGCTGGCGCTTGTCATCGTATTCTGGGCCTGGCGAGTGCATCCTCATGTGCTTTTATCGCTTACGCAGACAACACCGATACCCAATGACCGCAACGCCTAAGCTTGGAGGATGCTTTGCCGCGGAGCCGGCAAGCAACCCTTGTTGAACAAGCCCGGATGACTTAGAGGCGCGCGGGTGCCCCGGAGAGAGGACGGCCCGGCCTCGCGCCGACCCTTGCGGATTCCACTTTCTCTCGTGCCGAAACTCCATTTCGGCACGCCCTTGTCCGCGCAATTCCATTGCCCCTCCCCCCAACGCGATGGAGTCGCGCAGACAAGTGCGTTCCGCGATGGAGTCGATCTCCTCGATCCGGTGACCGGCACATTCGCCACCATCACCGGCCTGCCGGACGATGACATCGCGACGATAGACTACGCCTTCCTCGGCACCGACTCGCTGGGCCGCACCGGCACCGGTATCGCCATCAACCTCACGCCCATTCCAGAGCCCGGAACCGCCGAGTGGGGCCTCGGCATGGGTCTGATTGCGCTCAGCCGCCGGCGGCGGGTGCGGCGGTAGGCGCGGCCAAAAAACAAAAATGCCTGGGCTCACTGTAGCGAACCCAGGCACCCCAACGGAGCGTTGGTGATTGTTGGCGGCGTTGCTTAGAACACCAGGCGGAGACCGGCGCGGACGCCGAAGAAGTTCAGGTCGTTGACTCCGGCCTTATCGCCGAGGTAGGTCCAGCGGCCGTCGAGGAAGATGCCGACTTTCTGGGGCACGATGCGGTATTCGATGCCCACGCCGACATGGGCGCTCGCCCAGTTGTAGCCGTCCGCATGGAAGCCGCCGCCGAGGTAGGCGTAGGGCGCGAAGCAGACGCCGCCTTCGATCGGGGCGCGGAAGATCAGGCTCCCGGTCACATTGTGCAGCGTCGTGCGATCGTTGTCGCGGTTGCCGCCGATGGTGCTCTCCTTCGCGCTCAGCCACGCGGCGTCGATGCCGAGGCCGATGTTGCGGTGGAAGAAGTAGTTCAAACCGATGCCGCCGCCGTAGGCGGAATCGCGAAACAGGCCGGCCTTGCTGCCATCGCCAAAGGAGGCCTGGCCGAAGGTGTCGATCTGCAACTCGTGGTCGGAGAAGCAGCCGCTCGGGGCGACGGGCGCGGGTTGCTTGTAGCTTTTGCCGTAGGTGGTTTCGCCGGCGACGGCGATGCCAACGAGGGCGGCGGTGGCCACGATGGTGGTCAATAGGGGTTTCATCATAGTAGGAGTTGGGTTTTTGGTTGGTGGTCTGCCACCGGTGGGGGCCGGTGCTTCCTTGGGGAAGGAGGTTGGCTTCGGTCAGGTAAATGGGAAGCCACGGAGATGTTTTCATTGCGGCTTTCCATTGGCAAGCACCCTGAATTCGCCGACAGGGGCTGCTGCGGATGTCCTCGTTCGAGGTTCGCGGCTGTTTTTTCATCGCCAAGCCTCCGGTCCGCAGGGAGAAAAAGCTGCGCTCCGGCGCACCGCTCCTTCCGCCGTTCCCTTGATGGAAACCAGACTCGCTCCCACGCACACACCCGAACTCCTGCACGCCGCGGTCGCCGCCGCCGTCGCTGAGCTGGAGGCGGGGAATCCCGTGGCACTGCCCACCGAGACCGTCTACGGCCTCGCCGCCGATGCGTTGCGCCCGGACGCCGTGGTGAAGATCTTCGAAGCCAAGGAGCGCCCCCTCTTTGACCCGCTCATCGTCCACCTGCCGAATCTGGAATGGCTGGAACGCATCACCGCGATCCCGGCGCGCAGCCGCCGGTTCGTCGATGGCCTCATCGCACGCTTTTGGCCCGGCCCGCTCACGCTCGTCCTGCCGCGGCGGGACAATGTGCCCGACCTCGTGAGCTCCGGCCTGCCCACCGTGGCCGTGCGCATGAGCGCCCACCCCGTCTTCCAGGCCGTGTGCGGCGCGTTCGGCAAACCGCTCGCTGCGCCGAGCGCGAACCGCTTTGGCCGGATCAGTCCCACCACCGCGCAACACGTTATCACCGAGCTGGGCGGAAAAATCCCGCTCATCGTCAATGGCGGCGCCACGGAGTTCGGGCTCGAGTCCACGATCGTGAAAGTGGAAGGCAGCGTCCTGCGCCTGCTGCGCGCGGGGCCGGTCACCCCCGAGGGGCTTGGCAGCGTCTGGCGCAGCGTGAGGGAATCGCAAAAAGAGTATCCGAACGAGATCGAGGTCTCCGAGTTTTTCGAGAAGCTGGGCGTCACGTTTCCGGCCACTCCGCCGAGCAATGAGGGGCTGCTCATCGAGGCTCCCGGCCAGCTCCTCACCCACTATGCCCCGATGACCCCGATGCGGCTGCTCCCGCGGCGGCTCGATTTCCTCCCGGTGGCCGCGAGCAAACGCCGGCTCGGACTGCTCGCGTTTTCGCAGCGTCCCGCCGGCTCGGACTTCGTGGAGGTGGAGGTGCTGTCCGAGACGGAGGATTTGCGCGAAGCCGCCGCGACGCTTTTTGCCAAAATGCGTCGGCTCGACGAAGCCGGGCTCGATCTGCTCTACGCCGAGCCGGTCCCCGAGGCCGGACTCGGGATCGCCATCATGGACCGGCTGCGCAAGGCGGCGGTGCAGAATGTCCAGTAATCCTCCCGGCGGGCCCGCCGCCGCACCGGGCAACCGCTTGAACGCGCGCGCTGCCGGACTGGTCAGCCTCGCCGTCATGTCCAGCCGCTTCCTCGGGCTGGTGCGGGAGCAGGTCTTCGCCGCGCTCTTTGGCGCGAGCGCGCAAATGGACGCCTTCATCGCCGCCTTCCGCGCCCCGAATCTCCTCCGCGATCTCTTTGCTGAAGGTGCTCTCTCCACGGCCTTCATCACCGTCTTTTCCGAAAAGATCACCAAGGGCGGCGACCGGGATGCGTGGCGGCTGGCCAACAAGGTCGCGACGCTCACCGCTGTGTTCATGGGCGCGATCGCGCTGCTCGGCATCGCCGCGGCGCCGCTCATCACGCACCTGCTCGCGTCCGGTTTTGAAAACGAACCGGGAAAGATGGAACTCACTATTCAGCTCACGCGGATCATGTTCCCGTTCATCGCGCTCGTCTCGCTCGCCGCGCTCGTCATGGGAATGCTGAATGCGAAGAACGTCTTCGGGATGCCGGCGATGGCGTCGACGTTTTTCAATCTCGGCTCGGTCATTGGCGGCGTGGCGCTCGCGTGGTGGCTCGATCCGAATTTCGGCACGAAGGACTACGGTCCCGCGTCGCTCGTCGGTATGGCGATCGGCGTGGTCATCGGCGGCTCACTCCAGTTGATCGTCCAGTTTCCCGCGTTGCGGCGCGTGGGCTACCACTTCCGGCCGGACTTTGCCTGGCGCGATCCCGGCGTGCGCAAGATCCTCCTGCTCATGGGCCCCGCCGTCATCGCGGCCAGCGCCGTGCAGGTGAATGTCATGGTCAACGGCAACTTCGCCTCCCACCTCGGCAATGGCCCGGTAAGCTGGCTCGGCTATGCCTTCCGGCTCATGCAGCTCCCCATCGGCATCTTCGGGGTGGCCATCGGCACGGTCACACTGCCCGTCATTTCCCGCAGCGCGGCGGCGGGCAACATGGAAGAATTTCGCACCATCCTCGCCCGGGGAATGCGGCTCGCCTTCCTGCTCACCATCCCGTCCACCATCGGCCTCATGTTCCTCGCGCGCCCGATCATTTCCGTGATCTACGAGCGGCGGAAATTTACCCCTGCTGACACGCTCGCCACCGCGGAGGCGCTGCAATTCTACGCCATCGGCCTCGCCGCCTACGCCGGCATCAAGGTCCTCGCGCCCGCCTTTTATGCCATCGGGAAAAGGAACACGCCGATGCTGGTCAGCTTCCTCTCCATCGCGACGAACTACTTTCTCAACCAGTATTTCACTTTCCACCTCGGCTGGGGCCACCGCGGCCTCGCCTTTTCCACGGGCCTCGTCGCGCTCACGAATTTCTCGCTGCTCTACCTCCTCATGCACCGCTACACCGGCCGGCTCGAGACCCGGCAGATGGCCGGCACGCTGGCCAAGCTCGCCCTCGCCGGCACCGTCCTCGCCGCCGCCTGCTGGAGCGCCGAGCATTGGCTCTTCGCCGGTTGGGCGGGCTTCGGTTTCCTCACCCGTGTCGGGCTGCTTCTCGCCGTCATCGCCGTGGCTGGCGGAATGTTCTTCGCCACCGCGATGCTCCTGCGCATCGAGGAACTCGACGACGTCACCGCGCTGATCCGGCGCAAACTGCGGAAACGGAAGTAGGCCGCCGAAGGCCAAATCGATTTGAGACGGGGTGCGGGAATTCCCGACGGCCTGTCATCCCGAGCGGAATGGAGGGAGCCTAAGCGACCAGAATGAAGTCGAGGGACCTCGGATTGCAGGAAGATCCACGATCCTCCTGCAGGCCGAGGTCGTTGCCTGCGGCTGTCTCGCAGACTCGGTTCGACTCCGTTCCACTCCGCTCAGGATGACAGACTTCTTGGAGTTCGGGTCACGCCCTGAAAACGGGTGTGATAAATTGTGGTGCAAAGATGCGCGCGATGTCCCGGAGGGACGATGGAATTTTGCCGGTGGCGTCAGCCACCGGATCGCGGAAAAAATGAATCCGCCCCGGTAGGGGCGTTGGGATTCCACCGTCGCGACTCCACCGCCCCTTCAGGGCGGGTTCGCTCGGCGGGCGGTTCCGGTGGCTGACGCCGCCGGCTAATTTCCGCTGTCCCTCCGGGACGACAGACTTCGCTGCACCACATTTGATCACACCCCTGAAAACCGCGGACGCGATGCCGCCCTTGCATTGCCCGTAGGATCGGCATCCATTCCCGCCATGCCCCGCTCCCTCTGGCTGAAAGCCGCGCTCGTTCTCGTCGCCATCTGGCTGGTCGCGGGAGGCGCCATTTTTTGGGCACGGAGTGTGAAGGTGACGCCGGAATCGCTCGCGGCTTACGTCGAGGGGCATCCGCTCGTCGACGGGAGTGCGGACCGCACGCAGATTCTGGAACGCGTGGCGGATCAGATGAATCAGCTCAGCTACGAACAGCGGCGCGAATTCCGCATGGGGCGGAAGCTCGATGGATTCTTTCGCTCCCTCACGCCAGCGGAGCAGGGGAGCTTCCTGGATCGGACCTTGCCGACGGGCTTCAAGCAGATGATGGAATCGCTGAACAAGATGCAGCCCGAACAGCGGAAGCGCTTCGTGGAGCGGGCGCTGCGTGACATGCGGGAGAAGGAGGGGGAGAACGACGCGAATCTCGATCAAAACGCGCGGAAGATGATCGATCAGGGATTCAAGTCTTTCTACAACGACGCGAGCCTGGAGACGAAAATGGACGTGGCCCCGCTGGTGGAGCAGATCCAGAAAAACCTTCAGGGCCTGCGATGAAATCGCGGGCATTCACGCTGCTCGAAATCCTGGTCGTGCTTGCGATCGTCGCGGTGCTGGCGCTGCTGCTCACACCGGTCTTCCAGCGCGTGGTGGCGACCGGCCACAGCGCGGCATGCCTCTCGAATCTCCGCCAGATCGGCATGGGACTCTCCGCCTATCTCACGGAAAACAACAACCAGATGCCTGTGCTCAAGACGGCGCGGCTCAGCCGGGACGACGAGGTGCCGGTGATCGACAATACGCTGAACCGCTTTCTGACCGACCCGAGAGTCTTCGCCTGCCCGGCTGATCGGGATTTCGCAGGGGCGAGCGGCACGAGCTACGTGTGGAACGTGACGCTCAACGGACAGACTCTGGGCAACCTCAACTTCATCGGCGTGGTCGAGGAGCACAGCCGAATCCCGATCATTGCCGACAAAGAGGGCTTTCATCCCTACTCGGAAAACAAGGTGAACATCCTCTATGCGGACGGCCACGCGACGAAGGAGTTGAAGTTCGTCGGTCCCTGACCGGTCAATTCACGACGTTGAACGGGACGGCCACGATCTTGACCTGCGCGGCGCGTTCGAGAGTGCCTTCGGTTTGCTCGAGCGAGGAGACGAGGTCGTTCTTGAAAGCGACGCTCAGCTTGCCCACGGGCGTCTTCACGTAGATGTAGCTGGTCACGAGGCGGCCGGAGCGGTCGTAGGCCGTGACTTCCTGCGGCACGCGCTCGTAGCGAACGAATTCCCACACGTCTTCGCGGCCGGTGGCGTCGAGGCGCGAGGTTTTTTTCGCGGGCTTGCCGAGCGCACGGCTGACTTCGGCGAGGGTCATGTTGATCGCCACTTCATTGCGGGCGATGAGCGCGTCGACTTCGGTTTTGCGCGCAGCGTTTTCCTTCACGCTGGCGAGGAATTCGGCTTTGAGCGGGCTCAAATACTTCGGCTCGATCCACCCGAGGACCTGGCCCTGCTGGGCCTGGCCGCGCACGCGATAGGCGCCGTCGCTCACGGCTTGCACTTCGACGAGCTGCCCTTTGCGGATGGTGCCGAGGTATTTTTGGAGGTCGATCTTCCAGAAAATGGGGGCGTCGGAGATGGTGGCGAGGCGGACGGGCTTGGGGAGGAGATCCTCGAGGTAGATGGCACCGTCTTCGCGGATGACGGCGCCGGCTTGGACGGATGGGGCGCCGAGGAGCAGGCAGAGGAGGAAGGGCAGAACCTTCATGGGCGAGAATCTAGGCATGGGAGGGGGCGGCGAAAGTGATTTGTCCGGCGGGCGCGCGCGATGCGCGGGTTGGGACGAACTGCGCGCATTTCGCTTCAATCGAATTGCACCGCGTGCGACGTTCCCGGCTCGCACTCCATGTCCACGACCACCACTCGTTCTGCCGCTCTTTTTCAGGAAGCCCGCCGTTACATCCCTGGCGGGGTCAATTCGCCGGTTCGGGCGTTTCGTTCGGTGGGCGGCGATCCGTTCTTTGTGGAGCGGGCGCTCGGGTCCCACATCTGGGATGCGGATGGTCGCGAGCTGATCGACTACGTGGGCACGTGGGGGCCGGCCATCCTCGGCCACGCGCCACAGTGCGTGATCGATGCGGTGACTGCGGCGGCGCAAAAGGGCGTGTCGTTTGGCATCCCGAATCCCGCCGAGGTGGAGATGGCGCGGACGATCGTGGAATGGGTGCCGAGTGTGCAGAAAGTGCGGATGGTGAACAGCGGCACGGAGGCGACGATGTCGTGCATCCGGCTGGCCCGCGGGTTCACGGGGCGGGATCGGATTCTGAAATTCGAAGGCTGCTACCACGGGCATGTGGATTCCCTGCTCGTAAAAGCGGGAAGCGGTGCGCTGACCCACGGGCAGCCGGATTCGGCGGGCGTGCCGGCGGCATTCGCCGATCTCACCACGACGCTGCCCTACAATGATGTCGCGGGGCTGGAGCGGCTCTTCGCAGCGCAGGGGCGCGAGATCGCGACGGTGATCGTGGAGCCGGTGCCGGCGAATGCGGGACTTTATTTGCCCAAGCCCGGCTACCTCGAACGGCTGCGCGAACTCTGCACGGAGTACGAGACGGTGCTGATTTTTGACGAAGTGATGACGGGTTTCCGGCTGGCCAAGGGCGGCTATCAGGAACGCTGCGGGATCACGCCGGATCTCACCGCACTCGGGAAGGTAATCGGCGGCGGGCTGCCCGTCGGGGCGTTCGGTGGCCGCGCGGAGATCATGGATTTCCTCAGCCCGGATGGACCGGTGTATCAGGCTGGAACGCTCAGCGGGAATCCGCTGGCGATGGCGGCGGGGCTGGCGCAACTCCACGAACTGGAACTGCGGAACGGCTGGGGCCGGCTCGAGGAGATCGGATTGGCCTTCGAAGATGCCGCGCGCTCGGCGGTGAAGCGCACGGGGCGCGACTACACCTTTCAGCGGATCGGCAGCATGTTCTGCCTCTACTTCGCCCCCGGGCCGATTTGGAATCTGGCCGACGCGCAGACGGCGAATCGCCCGGCGTTCAACGCGTTTTTTCACCGCTGTCTCGAGCACGGCGTCTACTTCGCGCCGTCGCAGTTCGAGGCCGGATTCCTCTCGCTCGCCCACAGCGATGCGGATGTGGAAAAGACCGCGCAGGTGGTTTCCGACGCACTCGCCGCGGCATGAAGTGGCGCGAAATCTTTTGCATTCGCCGAAAGCGGCCCCTTGACTAGCCCTGTGTCGCCAGACCCCGAACCGAATCCCGAACTCGCCGCCGAAATCGAACTCATGCGCCTCACGGGGCAGGGTGATCGAAAGAGTTTCGAGCAGCTTTATGAGCGCTTCAGTGGCGTGCTTTTTTCCACGGCCTATCGCGTGCTGAACAACCCGGAAGCCGCGGAAGACGTGCTGCAGGATGTCTTCGTGCAGAACTGGGACAAGGCGCCGCTCTACGATCCCGCGCGCGGCAAGCCGCTGACCTGGGCGGTGACGCTGACGCGCAATAAGGCGATCGATCGCCTGCGCGGATTGCAGCGCCGGAGTCGCCTGCACGATGATGTGGAGAAGGAAGCGGCGACGTTCGATCAGTTCGACGATCGCAGCTCGCTCGATGCCGTAACGGGAATCGAACGCGCGCAGATGGTGAAGGCGGCGATCGAGAAACTGAGCAAGGACCAGCGCACGGCGCTGGAGATGGCATTTTTCTCCGGGCTCACGCAGACGGAAATCGCCGAGCAACTCGGCGAACCGCTCGGCACGATCAAGGCGCGCATCCGCCGCGGAATGATGCGGCTGCGCGAGCTGATCGAGCCGCAGCTCTAAATCCAAAGGAAATGGAGACCGCGGATTTCGCAGATTGACGCGGATTGAGCTGCGGAAAATCCGCGTCAATCCGCGCAATCCGTGGTTTCAGTCCCGCCCGAACTTTCCGATGAAACTCCTCCCGCTCCTGCTCCTCGCCGTCTGCACAGTCGCCGCCCACGCCGCGCCGCCAAACATTCTCTTCGCGATCGCCGACGACTGGAGTCCGCACGCGGGTGCCTACGGGACAAAGTGGGTGCAGACGCCGAACTTCGACCGCGTCGCCAAGGATGGCCTCCTCTTCCGCCGCGCCTACACGCCGAATGCGAAGTGTGCGCCGTCGCGGGCCTGCCTCCTCACGGGGCGCAACTCGTGGCAGCTCAAGGAAGCGGCCAATCACATCTGCTACTTTCCGCCGGAGTTCAAAGGCTGGGGCGAAGCGCTCGCGGAGCATGGGTGGTTTGTTGGTCACACGATGAAGGGCTGGGGGCCGGGCGTGGCGAACGACGCCGCGGGCAAGCCGCGCGCGATGACGGGCATCCCATTCAACAAACGCAAAGCCGAGCCGCCGACGCCGGAGATCAGCCCGAACGACTACGCCGGAAACTTCACCGATTTTCTGGACGCGGCGCCGGCGGGGAAGCCGTGGTGCTTCTGGTACGGCGCGGTCGAGCCGCATCGGGCCTACGAGTTTGGCTCCGGCGTGGCGAAGGGGGGCAAGAAATTGAGCGACATCGAGCACGTGCCGGCGTTCTGGCCGGACAATGAGACGGTGCGGAATGATCTGCTCGACTACGGATTTGAGATCGAGCACTTCGACCGGCATCTCGGCCGGATGCTCGCGGAGCTGGAAAAGCGCGGCCTGCTCGACAACACGCTGGTGATCGTCACGAGCGACCACGGCATGCCCTTTCCGCGGAGCAAAGGGAACGCGGGCGAGCTGCCGAATCACGTGCCGCTCGCGGCGATGTGGAAGGGTGGGATCAACAAGCCGGGGCGGGGGATCGACGATTTCGTGAGCTTCGTGGATGTCGCCCCGACGCTGATTGAAGTGGCGGGTCTGAAGTGGGCGGAGACCGGCATGGCACCGTCGCCGGGGCGCAGTCTCACGGAAATTTTTCGTTCGGAAAAAGACGGCGTGGTGAATGCGACCCGCGACCACGTGCTCGTGGGCAAGGAGCGGACCGACATCGGTCGGCCGCACGATTGGGGCTATCCGATCCGCAGCATCATCACGCGGGAGATGGTCTATGTGGAAAACTTCGAGCCGACGCGCTGGCCGGCGGGAAATCCTGAAACCGGCTATCTGGACTGCGACGCCGGCGCGACGAAGAGCCTCATCCTCGACGCACATCGCAAGGACGCCGCCGACCCCTTCTGGGCGCTCTGCTTCGGCCTGCGTCCCGCCGAACAACTCTTCGATCTCAAGGCCGATCCCGACTGCATGCAAAACCTCGCCGGTGCGCCGCAGGGTTCCTCGCAGCAGTCGCTCCTCCGCGAGCAACTCCACGCCGAACTCCGCGAGCAGGGTGATCCCCGCATGGAGGGCCGCGGCGCGATCTTCGACGAATACCCGCATGCCAATCGGGGGAACGTCGGCTTTTATGAACGCTACATGGCGGGCGAAAAGCTGAAGGCGGGATGGGTGAATCCGACGGATTTTGAACCCGCGCCGCTCCCCGCGATGCCTGCAAAGTAGGCGCACCGGAAACTAAAAACTTTCTGTCATCCTGAGCGGAGTGTAACGCAGCCGAGCCGAGTCTGCGAGACAGCCGCAGGCAACGACCTCGACTTTCTGAAGGATCGTCGACCTTCCTGCACACCGAGGTCCCTCGACTTCATGCTGGTCGCTTAGGGAGCCGCTGATCAATGCCCGCGAAATACGCGAAAGATCGCGAAAGTGATCCCGCTCCTCTGACCGCATTTTGTTTTTCGCGTCCTTTCGCGTATTTCGCGGGCCATCCTCGATTTATTCAGCGGTTCCTTAGACTCCCTACATTTCGCTCGGGATGACACGCGGTTGTGAATTCGGTAGAACGCGGTCCACCAGCGCTCGCGCTGCCGAAGAATTTCGAGAACAATTCGCCCCCAACCGAGTTTATCGCCCCGTGAAACCCCTCCTTTCGTCCATCGCCCTCATCCTTTCCCTCGCCGCGCTCTCGCTCCATGCGGCCACGGATGCAGATGCGGGCAAGATTTTCGCCGCCTCGGGAATCAAGGGCGGCATCGTCGTTCAGCTCGGGATCGGCGACGGCTCACTGACCGCGGCGCTGCGCGCGAATGACAGCTACCAGGTGCAGGGCCTCGACACGGACAAGACCCGGGTGGCCAAGGCGCGCGAGGCAATCTTCCTCAAAGGCGCGTATGGCCCGGTGAGTGTGGATACCTTCGACGGCCGCACGTTGCCCTACATCGACAATCTCGTGAACCTCATCGTGGCCGACGACCTCGGCGCGGTGCCGATGGAGGAAGTGAAGCGCGTGCTCGTGCCGGAAGGCGTGGCGATGATCGGCGGGAAAAAGACGGTCAAGACAAAGTCCGACGCGCTCGATGAGTGGACGCACTACTATTACAACGCGAAGGGCAACGCCGTATCGAAGGACACGCAGGTCGGGCCGCCGGAGCGGTTGCAATGGGTGGGCAGCCCGCGCTGGTCGCGGCATCATGATCGGATGTCGTCGCTGAGCGCGCAGGTCACAAGCGGCGGGCGGCTTTATTACATCATGGATGAAGGCTCGCGCATCTCGATCCTGCTGCCCTCGAAGTGGAATCTGATCGCGCGCGACGCCTACAACGGCACGATGCTCTGGAAGAAGCCGATCGACCAGTGGAGCGAGCACATGTGGCCGCTGAAATCCGGCCCGACGCAGCTCACGCGCCGCCTCGTGGCGGATGGCGATCACATCTACGTCACGCTCGGGATCGGCGAGCCGATCAGCGTCGTGGACGGCGCGACCGGCACGGTCGTGCGGACGTTTCCGGAGACGAAAGGCGCGGAAGAAATCCTGCACGTCGACGGCGTCGTTTACGCGCTGGTGAACCCCGCGGACTGGTCGCTGAAGGATTACGCGCCGAAGCTGCAGAACGATCAGAAGCGGATTCAGGACGAATACGAATGGGACAAGAAGCCGCGCTCTCTGGTCGCGGTGGATGCGAAGACGGGCGCGGTGCTTTGGAAAAAAGAGCAGACGAAGATCGCGCCGATCACGCTCTCCGCGGATGGCGAACGCGTGGTCTACTACGATGGCGAACAGCTCGTGTGCCTCGACGGCAAGAGCGGCGCAGCGCGCTGGGCGACCGGACCGGAACCGAAGCGCAACTTGCTCGAATACAACTTCGGCCCGCGCGTGCTGATCACGGGCAAGACGGTGCTCTATGCGGGTGGCGACGGTTCGCAGAAAGGGATCGATGCCGAGACCGGCAAAGAGCTGTGGAAAGCGCCGCACGAAAAATCCGGCTACCGCTCGCCGGAGGATCTGATCGTCGCGGGTGGACTGGTGTGGAATGCGCCGACGACGAGCGGGAATATGACGGGCGAATTCACTGCTCGCGATCCGCGCACCGGCGAGGAGAAGAAGCGGTTTGCGCCGGACGTGCCGGACGGCACCTACTGGTTTCACCATCGCTGCTACATCGCCAAGGCGACGGAGCAGTTCATCATGCCGTCGCGCACCGGCATCGAGTATGTGGACATCGCCAAGCAGCACTGGGACCTCAACCACTGGGTGCGCGGCTCGTGTCTCTACGGCGTGCTTCCGGCGAATGGTCTGACCTACGCCGGTCCGCACAATTGCGCCTGCTATCCCGAAGCGAAGCTCGACGGTCTGAACGCGCTCTCCGCGGCGACCTCGCCCTTTCCGCCCGTGCCGCCGGATGCGCAGCGGCTCGAGCATGGTCCCGCGTGGGGCCAGCCGATTGAAACGAAAACTGCCGATGCGAACGATTGGCCGACGTATCGCCACGACGCTGCGCGGAGCGGTTTCAGCGACCAGGCGCTCAGCCCGGATCTCGGCAAGGCGTGGGAAGCTCCGATCGGCGGTCGGCTCAGCGCGATGAGCATCGCGGACGGACGCGCCTACGTTGCGCAAGTGGATGCCCACACGCTCCACGCGCTCGACGCGGCGACCGGCAAACCCCTCTGGCACTTCATCGCCGGGGCGCGCATCGATTCACCACCCACGATCGCCAAGGGGCGCGTGTATGTCGGCGGCATGGACGGCTGGGTTTACTGTCTGCGCGCCACGGATGGCGCGATGATCTGGCGTTTTCAGGGCGCGCCGAACTCCCGGCGCCACGGTGCCTTCGAGCAGATCGAAAGCGCGTGGCCGATCCACGGCAGCGTGCTGGTGGAAAACGACAGCGTCAACTTCGTCGCGGGCCGCTCCGTCTTCCTCGACACCGGCCTCCGCTTCCTCCGCCTCGACGCCGCCACCGGCGCGAAGCTCGCGGAACAGGTCTACAACGAAAAGGATCCCGAGACCGGCGGCGACTTTCAGGATCGCCACAAGACGCTGCAAATGCCCGTGGGCTTGAATGACATCCTCTCCAGCGACGGCAAGATCATGTATCTGCGTTCGCAGAAAATTCTCGCCGACGGCAAACGCATCGACATCGGGCCAGTGAGCGCAAATGCCGCGGAGCAAGGCGGCGCGCAGAAAGGCGAGGGGCGGCATCTTTTTGCGCCGATGGGATTCCTCGACGACTCATGGTTCCACCGCAGCTACTGGATCTACGGCAAGAGTTTCGCCGGCGGACACAGCGGCTACTTCCAGGCCGGCAAGTACACGCCCGAAGGCCGCATCCTCGTGCACGACGACAAAAACGTCTACGGCTACTCGCGCCTGCCGCAGTACTACAAATGGACGACGACGATGGAACATCAGCTTTTCGCGGCATCGAAGGATGCGCCGGATGTGGCCGTGCAGGCGGAAGGTGGTGGAGGCGGGAAGAAGAAAGCCGCGGCCGCGGGCGCTGCGGCGAAAGCCGGTGGGCAGAGTGTGAAGTTCGACGGCGACAAGATCGACATCGCGGGCAAGCCGCTGACCGTCGAGGCGTGGGTGTTGCCCGATGGACCCGACGGCATCATCTGCCAGCAGGGCGGGGGCAATATGGGCTACGCGCTCGCCTTGCAGGAAGGTCGCCCCGGTTTCTCCGTCCGCGCGAACAAGGAAACAACGATCGCCGAAGCCGCGCGTGCGCTCGATCCCGGCTGGCATCACCTCGCGGGTGTGATGACGCCGGACAAGAAGCTCGTGCTCTACGTCGATGGCCAGCTCGCCGCGCAGGGCAAGTCCCCCGGCTTCATCCCGAATCCGCCGAAGCAGGGGCTTTCGCTCGGCGCGGTGAACGGTTCTGCGGTCAGCGAGTTCGGCAAGGAAGCACCTTACACCGGCTTGCTCGATCAGTTCGCGATCTGGCCGCGCGCGCTGTCGATGGATGAAATCATCGACCACGCGAACGGCTCGAATTTCATCCAGCGAGGTAACGGCGCCGCGCTCGCGTGCAGCTTCGACAATGGGAATGCCAAGGACGACGCGGGCGGTGTGTTGATCGGGGCGATCAGCGGTGTGGAGACGGGCAAGGGGAAGATCGGCGCGGCGCTGTGGTTTCGGAAAGCGGGCGGCGGGCCGTCCGTGCTCGCGGGCAATGCGAAGAAAGGTGGCGCACCAGCCGCCGCTGCGCCGGCCAAGGGCAGCTTTGTCGAGCACCAGTGGAACTCGCAGTCGCCGGTCTTTGCCCGCGCGATGTGCATGGCGCGCGATACCGTCTTCGTGAGCGGACCGCCCGACATGATCGACGAGGAATACGCCTTTGAGCGCATGTCGCAGAAGGATCCCGCGATCTACAAAGATCTCGCCGCGCAGGACGCCGCGCTCGACGGCAAGAGCGGCGCGACCGTGCTCAGCGTGAGCCCCACGAAAGGCAGCATCACCGCCGACGTGAAAATCGAAAGCCCGCCCGTGTGGGACGGCATGTGCGTCGCGCAAGGCCGGCTCTACGTCGCGAGCGTGGATGGCAAAGTGACGTGCTACGGGCGGAAGTGACGCTCGAAATATGAACACTGTCATCCTGAGCGGAGCGCTGCGCGGTGGGCGGTGGGGATTTGGGGGTGTGGGGGGCAGCGCGCAGTCGAAGGACCTCCGAGGCGGCGGCGCCCGGGACAAGGGGCGGCCGGTCCGTGGACGAGCGCATCTCCGCCCGCTGGGCCTGCCGCAGAGAAGCATGAGGTCCTTCGACTTCGCGCCGCCCCGCACGCCCCGCCCCCACCTTGCCCCCGCCTCTCCACCACGCGGCGCTCCGCTCAGGATGACAGTTGGTTTTTCGACCGCTTCGCTCCTGCGATGCCTGCTCGTCTCCATCGCTTTCCTCACGGCGCCGTTCGCGCACGCCTGCTCGATCCCTGTCTTCCGCTACGCGCTCGATCGCTGGCCGGCGGATCCATTTCAGCTCCAGATTTCCGCGGAGGATGCCGCCGATGAAGGCGTCGGACGTTTCATGCGGAACCTCACCGACTCCACTCCGATCAACGTCGGCGTCGCCCGCTCCAAGGAGCCGGGTCCGTCGCGGCTGCTCTTTCCGCATGGTGAAAGCGACACGCCGCCGGCATGGAGCGGCAAGCTCGACGGCGCGACGCTCCAAACCATCACGAACTCAAAATCCCGCACCGAAATCGTCCGCCGCATTCTCGATGGCGATGTCGGCGTGTGGCTGCTCGTCGAGAGCGGACAAAAGGACGCCGACGACCGCGCGGCGGCAGCGCTAGAGAAGCGGCTGCGTTACCTCGAACAGGTCGCGCAACTTCCCTCGATCGATCCGAACGACCCTTCCAGCCAGCTCGGTCCCGGACCCGCGTTGCGCGTGTCGTTTTCGCTCCTCCGGATGCGGCGCGATGATCCGGCGGAGCAACCCTTTCTGAAAATGCTCGCCGGCCCAAAGAACGACGACGGCGTCTCGGCGGGTCCGTGGTTCGCGCTAGTCTTCGGTCGGGGCCGCGCGCTCGGCGCCTGGCCCGCGGAGGGCTTCGGCGATGAGCAGATCGACGAGGCGTGCCTCTTTCTGCTGGGCGCGTGCTCCTGCCAGGTGAAGCGGATGAATCCCGGCTGGGATCTCCTGCTCAATCACGACTGGACCGAATCGCTCCAAGCCATTGGATTCCCCACCGCCGCGAAATCCGAAGAAGCCCCGACCGCAGCGGCACCCGCAAAACCCGAAGCACCGAAACCTGAAACGGTAACGATCGCCGCCGCGCCAGCGGTGACTCCCGAGCCAGCCGCAGCCGCGCCGGGCCAGCGCATCGCCATCGCTTCCGGTCTGTTGCTTCTCCTTGGCAGCGCGCTGGTTTGGCGCACGATGCGCCGATCACTGTGAAGACCTTAGCCGCCATCATCCTGTTGCTCGCCGCGCTGCTCGGCGGCGTCGCGTTTTACCAGCATCGCACTGCGCCGCGCGCGGATGTGACGACGATCACCGTGTATTGCGCGGCGGGTTTGAAGAAGCCCATCGAGGCCATCGCGCAGGCTTATCAGAAGGAGGCGGGCGTCGAGGTGCGGCTGCAATACGGCGGCTCCGGCACGCTGCTCAGCCAGCTCCGGGTGGCGAAGCAGGGCGATCTCTTCATCGCTGCCGACGAAGGCGCGCTCGGCGATGCTCGCAAGGCCGACGTCATCCGCGAAGTCCTCCCGCTCGCGCAGCAGCATCCCGTGATCGCCGTCCACGCGGGCAATCCGAAAAACATTCGCACCATCGCCGACCTGCTCCGCGACGACGTGAAGCTCGCGCTCGCGAATCCCGAAGCCGCGAGTATCTCCCGCGTTTCCCAGAATGTGCTCGGCGAAACCTGGACGAAACTCGCCGCCCGCGCCGCGGTGATGAAACCGACCGTCACCGAAATCGCCGCCGATCTCGCGCTGGGCACCGTGGACGCGGCGATCCTCTGGGACACCACCGTCGCGCAATTCAAAGGGACCGAGCCGCTCGAAGCACCCGAGCTTTCCACCCGGATCGAAAACGCCTCCGCCGCCGTGCTTACCTTTTGCGCACAGCCCGCAGCCGCACTGCGGTTCGCCCGGTATCTCAGTGCTCCGGAACGCGGTGGCGCGACCTTCAAGACCAGCGGCTTCACCCCGGCGGGCGGCGACAAGTGGGCCGTGCAGCCAGAGCTTATCCTATACAGCGGCGGTGTGAATCGCCCGGCGGTCGAGGGCCTGCTCAAGCAATTCGCCGAACGCGAAGGCGTCACCATGACCACCGTTTTCAACGGTTGCGGCATTCTTTGCGCCACGATGAAGACGATGGGCGACTCAACGAATGCGAAATTTCCCGACGCCTACTACGCCTGTGATCTTTGCTTCGTCCCGCCCGTCGCCGAAGCCTTTCCCGAGGCGGTCGTGTTGACCGAAACGGACATCGGCATGGTCGTCCGCAAGGGGAACCCGCGCGGCCTCAAGACCCTCGCCGATCTTGCGCAGCCCGACTTGAAAGTGGGCCTCTGTAACGCCGAGCAATCCACCCTCGGCTACATGACGCGCGGCATGCTGAAGTCCTCCGGCCTGCGCGACAGCGTGGCGAAAAACGTCGTTGTCGAGACGCCCACCGCCGATCTGCTCGTGAACCAGATGCGGGCCGGTGCGCTCGACGCTGCCATAGTATACCGCGTCAATTTTCAGCCCTCCGCCGAGCACCTCGACTACCTCGCGATCCAGCATGAAGGGGCGAAAGCCGTGCAGCCTTTTTCCGTCCGCAGCAGTTCGCCGAACTATCACCTCGGCCAGCGCCTGCTCGCCTTTCTGAAAGATCACCGCGGCAGGTTCGAGCAGGCCGGATTCTCCTGGCGGGGTGAAGAGCCGGCGCTGCAGAGCAAGGACATCGTGGTGCCCGACTGGCTGAAGAACAAATGACCGCTGGCGGTGCGCGGCTCACGCCGTTCTGGGGCGGCCTCATCGCGGTCACCGGTCTTTACCTCGCGTTCCTCGTCGCCCTCCTCGGCGCCACGGCGGCTTACACCACGCCGGGGCAGCTTTGGCAGTCGTTGCAGACGCCGGAGATCCGCTACTCCATCGGACTCAGCCTCGTCACTTGCACCACCTCGGCGTTGCTCGCGCTGCTGCTCGCGGTGCCCGTCGGCTACCTGCTTTCGCGGGGGCGATTCGCGGCAAAGGAGTGGCTCGATTCCGCGCTCGATATTCCCATCGTCCTGCCGCCGATGGTCGTCGGCTTGTGCCTGCTCATTTTTTTTCAAACCGCCGCGGGCAAGCTGATCGAGCAGGTGATCCCGTTCACCTACACCGTCGCCGGCGTGGTCCTCGCGCAGTTCATTATCGGCGCGGCGTTTGCGGTGCGCACGATGCGCGGCGTCTTCGATCATCTGTCGTCGCGGCCGGAGGATGTGGCGATGACCCTGGGCTGTTCGCGCGGGCAGGCCGTGTGGCTGGTCACGTTGCCGGCGGCCAAGCGCGGGATGTTTGCCGCATTCAGCATCGCGTGGGCGCGGAGCCTGGGGGAATTCGGACCGATCCTCGTCTTCGCCGGTGCCACCCGGATGAAGACGGAAGTGCTCCCGACGAGCGTTTTCATCGAGCTGAGCGTGGGTCGCCTTGAAGCCGCGGTGGCCGTCAGCCTGCTCATGGTCGCACTCGCGCTCGTCGTGCTCGTGGCCGTGCGCCTGGTGGGGGAGAAGCTGTGATCCGGCTGGAATCGATCGGCTGGCAGGCGGATGCTTTCCGACTCGAGAATGTGAACGTCACGGTGCCCACCGGACGTTATGGTGTGCTCATGGGTCGCACCGGTTGCGGCAAGACCACACTGCTCGAAATCATCTGCGGGCTGCGCCGTCCGCTCACCGGGCGCGTCTTCATCGGCGACCGCGATGTCACTCACGAACCGCCCGCCGCGCGGGGCGTCGGCTACGTGCCGCAGGATGGCGCGATGTTTCCAACGATGACCGTGCGCGAGCAACTCGGCTTCGCGTTGCGCCTGCGTCGCCGTCCGACTGAAGAAATCGCCGCGCGGGTCGGCGAACTCGCCACCGAACTCGCCGTCACCGCGCTCCTTGACCGCCTCCCGCAGCACCTCTCCGGCGGCGAACGCCAGCGCGTCGCCCTCGGCCGCGCCCTCGCCGCGAAGCCGCAGGTCCTCGTCCTCGATGAACCCCTCTCCGCGCTCGACGAAGAACTCCGCGACGACCTCGCCGCTCTCCTCAAACGCGCCCAGCGCGAATACTCCCTCACCGCGCTCCACATCACGCACAGTCGCGCCGAAGCCGCGCTGGTCGCCGATGTCATGTTTTCCCTCGCCGATGGGCGAATCTCGGAGCTGCCCGCATGAGTGACCTCACTCCGGAAGAGCGCGCCATCTACGAGTGGCAGATGTGGGTTCCCGGTTTCGGGGAAGAGGGCCAGCGCAAACTGAAGCACGCGTCTGTCCTCATCTCGCGTGTCGGTGGACTCGGCGGCGTTGTCGCTTACCAGCTCGCCGCCGCGGGCGTGGGTCGGCTCGTGCTCGCGATGGGCGGAAGCGTCCAGCCAAGTGACTTGAACCGCCATCTCCAGCAGTCGCACGACCGCATCGGCGAGCCGCGGCTGCCCGGCGTGGTGCAGCGGCTCCGCGAATTGAACCCGCGCCTGGACATCGTGGCCATCGAGGAAAACGCCAGCGACGCCAACGCTGCCGCGCTCGTCGCGCAGGCCGACATCGTGGTCGATGCCGCGCCGCTCTTCGCCGAGCGCTACGCCCTGAATCGCGCCGCGGTCGCCGCGAGGAAGCCGATGGTCGAGTGCGCGATGTATTCGCTCGAGGCCCAGATCACCACGATCCTGCCCGGCCGCACGCCCTGCCTCGCGTGCATCGTCGCCGAACCTCCGCCGGAGTGGCGCCGCCAGTTTCCCGTCCTTGGTGCGGTGAGCGGCACCGTCGGCTGCCTGGGTGCCGTCGAGGTCGTGAAGCTCCTCACCGGTCTCGGTAAACCACTTGCCGGCACGCTGCTCACGATGGATCTCGGCACGATGCAGTTTCGCCGTCTAAAGATTGCCCGGCGCGGCGATTGCCCTGTCTGCAGATCCATTTCTCCCACGTCATGAACCATCCCGTCCGCCTCCTCCTCGCCCTCCTTGCCCTTACTGTCGCGGCCACCGCTGCCCCGCCGAATGTCGTGATGATCATCTCCGACGACCACTGCTGGACGGACTACGGCTTCATGGGCCATCCGCAGGTGAAGACGCCACGCCTCGATCAATTTGCCGCGCAGAGCGTCGTCTTCACCCGCGGCTACGTCACTTCCAGTCTCTGCTGCCCGAGCCTCGCGGCGATGATCACCGGCCGCTTCCCGCACGAAAACAAGATCACCAGCAACGACCCGCCACTTCCGCCCGAGGCCAAAGGCAAAGCGATGGCCAAGGCTCCCGAGTTCCGCGCGGGTCGCGAGATCATGTCACGCTTTATGAGCGAAGCGGCGACCATCCCGCGCCTGCTCGCGCCGCTCGGTTACGTGAGCTTTCAGACCGGCAAGTGGTGGCAGGAAAACTTTGCGACGGGCGGCTTCACCCACGGCATGAGCGTCGGCGATGAGGGCAAGGGCGGCCGCCACGGCGACGCCGGCCTGACGATCGGCCGCCAGACCATGCAGCCCATTTACGACTTCATCGCCGAGGCGAAAAAGACCGAGAAACCCTTCATGCTCTGGTACGCGCCGATGCTCCCGCACGACCCGCATAACGCCGCCGAGCGCTTTTACCTGAAATACAAAGACATCGCGCCGAACGAACAGACCGCGCGGTATTGGGCGAACATCGCGTGGTTCGACGAAACCTGCGGCCAGCTCCTCGATCATCTCGATGCGCAAGGCGTCGCGGAGAATACGATCATCGTCTACGTCTCGGACAATGGCTGGATCCCCGGCGGTGCGGTGAACAGGTTCGATCCGCGTTCGAAACAATCGCAGTACGACGGCGGCCTCCGTTCACCCATCATGGTCCGCTGGCCGGCGAAAGCGAAGCCGCGCAAGTCCGACGACCTCGCCACCTCGCTCGATTTTCTGCCCACCATCCTCGCCGCCGCCGGCGCGCCCATTCCCGCCGGCGCGCGCGGGGTGAATCTCCTCGACCCCACTGTGACTGCCGCGCGCAAGACGCTGTTCGGCGAATGCTTCACGCACAACGCCGTCGACCTCGCCAAACCCGCCGCGAGCCTGCGCTGGCGCTGGATGATCGACAGCACCTGGAAGTTGATCGTCCCCGCGAAGCAGAACGAACCCGACGCCGTCGTCGAACTCTTCGATCTCGCCGCCGACCCGAAGGAAACGAAGAATCTCGCCAGCTCCGAAGCCGATCGCGTCGTGAAGATGCGCACGCAGCTCGATGCGTGGTGGACGGGGGAGTGAGAAAACTGCCGGCCCCCCGGGCGCGTTCGAGCAAACGCTGATTTCATCTTCGCCATGCGCTGTCTCCTCGCGTTGCTGTTGCTCGCCGCACCTCTCGCCGCCGATCCGCTCACCGGCGAAGCCGCCCGGCTTTATTAGCAGGCGCGTCAGACTGGTCGCTTCTTCGCCGACGCCGAGCGACTTGCGCCGGAGATCCGATCGACTTCCGACGGCCGCAGCTTCCTCCTCATCTGGAAAACGACGTCCGCGCCGAAGAGCTGGATCGTTTCCCTTCACGGTGCCGGAAAGCCCGCGCGCGGATTCGCCACCGATGAATTCGCCGTCTGGTACCGCCACCTCGTCGATCGCGAGGTGGGAATCATGTGTCTCCTGTGGTGGTTCGGCACCGGCGACAGCGCGCGCGACTTCTAAACGCCCCAGCAGAGTTACCACGAACTCGACGTCGCGCTCCGCTCGCGCGCAGTAACCGCTGGTGGCGCGATGCTTCATGGTTTCAGCCGCGGCGCGGCAAATAGCTTCGCCGTCGCCGCGTTCGATGCCGGACGCGGCCAGCGCTACTTTCGCCTCGCAGTCGCGAGTTCTGGATGCTTCGTGCCAGACTACCCGCCGAATCGCGCCCTGCTCGCCGGGATGAAGCGAACGGCCGCGTGGCTGCGGGAGCAGGGTGTGGCTGCGGGAGCAGGGTGCCATCGTCGTCGATACCATCGAGGACCCCACCGGCGGCCATGGTGCCCTGATGGTGAATCCAGCGAATGCACGGCGCATGCTGGATGTCTTTTTCAAGTAGCCGCGCTCGTAGTCCCGCCTTCAGGCGGAAGGGGATGTGCATTCCGCCTGAAGGCGGGACTACGAGCGGGGCGCGAGAGCCGCTTCCCGGCGCGCGTTTCGATGTCCAATCCGGGCGTCACGTGATCCACTTCGCGTCATGAACCTCCTCATCTTCGCGCTCCTCCTCGCCGCCCTTTCATCCACCGCGTTCGGCGAAACCGTGAAGGACCGCGAAGGTGCGGTGCGCGGCGACCGGGCCGCGATGGAGAAGAACGACCGCTGGATCTACAACGACGTCGATCGCGGTTTCGCCGAGGCGAAGAAAACCGGCAAGCCGCTGCTCGTCGTTCTCCGCTGCGTGCCATGCAAGTCGTGCATGGGCATCGATGCGAGCATCCTCGCGTCGGAGTCGCTGCAACCGCTGCTCGCGCAGTTCGTCTGCGTGCGGGTGATCAATGCCAACGCGCTCGACCTCACGCGCTTTCAGTTCGACTACGACCTGTCGTTCTCGACCCTGTTTTTCAACTCCGACGGCACCGTCTACGGCCGCTACGGTTCGTGGAAGCATCAGCGCGACGCGAACGACGCGACCACCGCCGGATACCGCGCTGCGCTCGAGGCCGCGCTCGCCATCCATCGCGGCTTTCCCGCGAATCGCACCGCGCTCGCGGGTAAGCAGGGCGTGGCCACGCCATTTCAGCGCCCGATCGAGTTCCCAGCGCTCGCGGGAAAATATGAGCGCGAACTGAATTGGGAGGGCAATGTCGTGAAGAGCTGCGTGCATTGCCACCAGGTCGGTGACGCCTTCCGGGCGTTCTATCGGGAGAAAGGCGAACCGATTCCGCCGCAACTCATCTACCCGATGCCGATGCCCGAGACGATCGGCCTCACGCTCGATCCCGAGCATGTCGCCCGGGTTGCCGCCGTGGCTCCCGGCTCCGCCGCGGCCGCTGCGGGCGTCGCCGCCGGCGATGAGTTGCTCGCGCTCGACGGCGCGCCGCCCGTGTCGATCGCGGACCTCGCGTGGGCGCTTCACCGCGCCCCGGAGAGCGGCTCTCTCGCGGTGAAAATCCGCCGCGCCGCGCAGGAATTGGCCGTGAGCATTTCCCTCGCTCCCGGCTGGCGTGAGCGCAGCGACATCTCGACCCGCGTCGGCACCTGGCCGATGCGCGCCATGGCCACTGGCGGGTTGGTGCTTATCCCCGTCACCGCGGAGGAACGCGCCGCGCTCAGCCTCGCGAGCGACAGCCTGGCCTTGCGGGTGAAAGGCGTCGGCCAATATGGGCCGCACGGCGCGGCGAAAGCGGCCGGCTTTCAAAAAGACGACATCCTCATCGCCGTCGATGGAATCACTCGCGACACCACCGAGGGCGCGCTCCTCGGGCTGCTCCTGACGAAACATCCGCGCAAGAAAAGCATCCCTGCGACGGTCCTCCGCGGGCGCGAGCGCGTCGACCTGAAGTTGCCGATGCAGTGAGCAGCTCGCGGTGGGAAGTGGCGCGAGCGGCTCCGCTGCCGCGCCTCCCAGCCGGGTCAGCGGACCTCGCCCGCCTGCTGGCACCACGTTTCCCACATCGTGCGGTAGGCGGCTTCGACGTTTCGGGCCAGGCGACTGGCATCGAGGATCGGCGACGCCTGCATTCGCGAACGCAAGGTGCGGCGCAACGCGGTGAGGCGCGGCAAATCCCGGGCCAGTTCCACCGCGGTGCGAACGTATTCCGCGGGCGAGTCGACGGCGAATTCCGGGAGACCGACGTTCGAGAGCAGGCTGAGGCCGGCGCGTCCGAGGCTGAGTTTTCCCACGAGCGAGACGACGGGCACTCCCATCCAGAGTGCATCGCAGGTGGTCGTCATCCCGTTGTAGGGGAAGGTGTCGAGCGCGACGTCGATCAGGTCGTAGCGGCGCAGGTATTCGGCCTGCGGACGGACCTGCGCGGCGGATTCGTAATCGAAGAAGATGATCCGGCTGGCATCGATGCCGCGCTCGCACATGAATTCGGTGACCCATTTGCGATGGCTGCCCGTTTTCGTGAGCAGTCTGAGTCTGGACTGGTCGACCGCGCGCAAGATCTCGATCCATGTATCGAGGGTGCGCGCGTTGATCTTGAAGAAACTATTCAGCGATCCAAACGTGACGTATCCGGCGCGCAGGGCCGGCGATTCCGCGACGGGGGGAAAGCCCGAGGGAGCCTCATAGCACGACCAGATGTCCGGCAGTCGGAAAGGCTGTTCGCCGGATGCGGCGAGTTCCATTCCGGGAGGCTCGAGGAAAGGATCGGTGAGCCGGTAGTCGATCGCCTCGAGCCCGGAAGTTCCCGGGTAGCCGAGCCAGGACACTTGTACTGGAGCCGGTTTGCGGGCAAAGGTCAGCAAGCGGTTGTCCGAGGTGTGCAGTGCGAGGTCGACGAGAATATCCACTTCGTCAGCCCGGATTTTTTCCGCGACCACCTCGTCGCGCAGGTTCGAAGTATCGGACCACTGGTCCACATGGGCAGCGAACCGTTTCGTCACCGCGTCGCGCTCCCCGTTGGAATAGCAGACGATTTCAAACTGGTCCCGGTCGTGCCGCTCGATCACCGGCAGCACCGCCCGGCCCACCACATGATCGCGAAGATCCGCGGAGACATAGCCGATCTTCAATCGGCGCTTCGGGTCGCGCGAGTTCGAGTGCGGACGCCACGCGGTCTTGAGGGGATCGAGGTGTTGGCGATTCCAGCGCCGCTGCTCTTCGACGATCGGGGCCGGTTCGCCGCGCGGATCGTAGAGCATCGCAAGAATCAAATTGCTGTGGACCTCGGCGTTGCCGGGTTTGATCTCCAGACTCCGGCGATAGGCGGCGGCGGATTCCGCGTGGCGGCCCTGATCCTGGAATGCGACGGCCAGATTGTTCAAGGTGGACGGGTTGTTCGGGTCGAACCCGAGCGCGTGGTGATACCGCGCGATCGCCCCGTCCGTGTCGCCGCGTTCCTTCAGCAGGTTCCCGAGATTTGTGGCGATGGCCACGTCGTTTGGCCGCCGTTCGAGCGCCGCCTCGTAGAGCGCGATGCCCTCATCGAGCCGGCCCGATGCCGCGAGAGCGGTGGCGAGGTTCAGGACGCAAGAGGGATAATCAGGATCGAATTGCAACGCCGTGCGATAAGCCTCCACGGCAAGCGGCCACTCCCGCCGGCGGGTGTGAATGATGCCGATGTTGTACCACGGGCCCGCGCTATTGGGCTCGAGGCGCAGCGCCACGTGGTAGGCGGCCATGGCGCGTTCGTAGTCCCGGAGTTCGATCAGCAAGGTGCCTAGGTTGTTGTGATACGGCGCCATGTTGGGATTGATCGCGATGGCGCGATGGATCAGTTCCAATGCTTCCGCGTGGCGCCCCGTGTGATGGGACACGAGCCCGAGCAGGTGCAAGAGGTCGGGGTTTTCTGGTTCGCTCGCGAGCAGTTGGAGGTAGATTCCCTCAGCCTCGGCGAATCGTCCGGCCCGGTGGTGTTCGACCGCGAGGTCCGCCGCTTGTTGGGGAGTGAGGAAAGACATCAGTTCAGGCGGGGATGAAGCATGCGCCGCGATTCTGCGTCAAGTCGCGCACCTGCGCTGCCTCAATGGTTCGCGCGCCGGGATCGAGAAGTTTTCCCTCGTCTCAGGAATCTGGACGAGCAGTGGAACCGTCACCGGCACGGGATTCGGCGGTCTGACCGCGTCGGCGAACGGCAGCACCGTCTCGCTCTTCGCCACGTCCCGGACGGCGATCTTCTCGCTCACCGATTCGTCCGGTTACAACGCTGCCTCTGCCGGCACCCTCACCTCGATCGTTACCGCGGGCGCCAACACCGCATTCCGCGGCCTCGACTTTGCGCCGATTCCCGAACCTTCGACGCTCGCGTCCTTCCTCGCCTTCCTCGCGGCAGCGCGGCGGCGGAGGTAAGCCGGACGCCGCTCCGCGGATTCACCGCTTGCTCTTCGCGGGGCGCGCGTCTTTCTGGACGAAGGTGTTGTTCGACCCGTAGCGAGCCCACGGGCCGGTGGGGACGTCGCGGAAGTCGACGAACTTCCAGTCGGTGTGATCGGTGCCATCCAGTCCGAGGAAGTCGCGGACGGCGGGCGAGACGTCGAGGCCCGCGCCCTTGTTGAGGTTGAGCTTGGGCCTCTCTTTGTCGAAGACGTATTGCCAGTGGTCGGTGCGGAAGGGGCCGCAATCACTCCACTGGGCGTAGGCCACTTTGCCGGACTGGCTGCGGATGGCCACCCAGCGGTCGCGGCAGACGGATTGGCCGTTTTTTCGAAAGGCTTCGCGGAACCATGGGATGACCCTGCGGGCTTCGGGTTTGGTGGTGCCGCGGGTCACGTCGTTGTAGGGCAGAGCGACGTAGAAGGGATTCTGGCGCGGGGTGAAGCGCGCGGGGAGGAAGTTGCGCCGGGCGGCGGGGTCGGGGTTATCGAAGCCGCCGTAGTTCCTCGTCCAGTTTGCATCCCACGAACTGCTGCGGTTGGGCGTGGGGTTGTTGCCGCCGGGCGGTTCGCCGACCCAAAAAACGGTGGTGACGATGTTGGTCTTCCATGGATAGCGCCCCTTGCTCGGTGGGACGACGGGCGCTTCCGGGGGCTGGGGTTTCGGAGTGGGGACATTGGGTGGGATGAAGGCGAGCGCAGGGGCCTGGGTGAGCTTCGGTGAAGGGGTTGCACGGGCCTCTGGTTTCGCGGTTTTTCCGGGTGGGGTGATCGTCGTGGGCGGGGTGAGTTTGGCCAGTTCGGTGGGCTTGGCCTTGGGGGTTGGCCCCATCTTGATGGGCGGCGTCGGCGCGGCCTCGGCAAGTGGCGTGGGCGTCGCTTTGGCAGCGGCGGCCCGACTTTCGGTCGAGCCTTTTTTCTTGGACGAAAATTCGGCGGCGATCGGAGCTGGCGTCGAATCCGGCGGCGGCGGTGGCGCCTTCGCGATCGGTGCCGGCGTGGTCTTGGCCGGCGATGGCGTGGCCTTTGCCGTGCGGCCTTCGGGGGGGCGTTTTTTGGCAGGCGTTGCTTCGGCGACCACGGCAGGCGGCGTCGCTTTGACCGGCGGAGTGGGGGTCGCTTTTGCCGTGCGGGATTTTGCGGGAGCGGGTTCGGCTGGGCTCGGTTTCGCGGGAATGGGCTCCGCCGGTTGGGGATCGATCTGGCGGGGACTGACCGCCTGCGGGCTGGTACGGAAGCCGACCTTGGGCGCGACCGCCGGCCTGGGTGTGGGGGCGGGTTTTGGGGGAACTCGCGACTTCAGCCACTGGAGCCGCTTTTCCGCGTCGGCGACGGGAGCCTCAGCCGGTGGTTCTGGCGTCTGCCCGAGCGACACACCACTCCAGATCGCGAGCGCCGTGGCGAAGGCGGCGGCGCCGAGAACGAATGTTCCCGCACGTTGGAACCGGCTGTTCAATTCCCGAAAATCTGTAGGGGTTGGCAAAACAAAGGTGAAGGGTCGGACGGCGCGCAAGCTACTCGGTCCATGGCCGCGCGCCACCTCGCATGTTTGCCGCCGGCGCCTCAGAGACTGTGTAAAAAGTCCATCTTCTAGTGATTTTAGTACTTGTACGATTTGGAGGAATGAGGTGGAAAGCTTGGGATGCGAAACCAAGAACCGTATTCGAGTAATGTAAATGATCGTGAATGGGCACTGTTGAGCCCGCTGGTGACGGTGCCCGAAAAGCTCGGGCGACCGCCGCGGTACGAGCGGCGGCTGGTGCTCAACGCCATCTTTTATGTGGTGCGCAGCGGGTGCGCGTGGCGGTTGCTGCCACATGACTTGCCGCCGTGGCGGCTGTGTTATTACTATTTTGCCAAGTGGCGTGAGAACGGGCTCTGGCAGGAAATCAACGACCACCTGCGCGGGGCCGTACGGGAAAAGAGCGCCAAAAAAAAGCCCCCAGCGCTGCGATCTTCGACGCGCAGAGTGTTAAAGTGGCTAACCACCCCGGAGTGCGCGGTTACGATGCGGCCAAGAAGATTGGAGGGCGAAAACGGCATCTGGTGGTAGATACCTTGGGGCTCATCCTGGGCGTGGTCGTCACCGGGGCCGATCTCTCCGATCGCGCCGGGGCGCTGAAGGTGCTCCCGCCCGTGCTGCGCACCCAGCCCCGGCTGGAGCAACTCTGGGCCGACGGTGGCTACGCGGGCGGAACGCTCGCCGAAGACTTACGTGCGCACGCCATGCATCCCGGCCTGCGGCTGGAGATCATCAAACGCAGCGATCCCGCCCCCAAAGGCTTCCAAGTCCAGCCCCGGCGCTGGGTCGTCGAACGCACCTTTGGCTGGCTCATGCAGGCACGCCGCCTGGCCCGCGACTACGAAACCAAAACCACCTCCAGCGAAGCCATGATCCTCCTCCAAGCCTCCCGCATCATGCTCCGCAGACTCGCTAAATGACTTTTTACACAGTCTCTCAGCGATCACGGCGTGGATCAGCACTCGATCCGCGTCGCATCGCGCCACTCTAAGACATCGGGACGGTTACAATTCCGGCCAGCCTGGTGGAGGGACACTCGCCCGCAAGCCGCGCCCGCTCACGCTCCAGGCGCGTGGTGGATTTTTGCTTTGCGGCTCGCGAGGATCGAGCCCGCGACCAGCGTGGCGGCGAGCAGCGCGCGGAGACTGAAGGCTTCACCCAAAAACGCGGCGGCAAAGGCGAGGGTGAAAAAAGGCTGGAGGAGTTGGATCTGGCCGACGCGCGCGACGCCGCCGATCGCGAGGCCGTGATACCACGGAAAGAATCCGAGGAAGGCGCTGATAACGCTGACGTATGCGAAGCCGGTCCACGATGCGGGCGTGGCCGCGAGGCCGTGCGTCCAGACGAGCCAGCCGACAGCGGGAAGAAGAAGCGGAAAGCCCAGCACCAGCGCCCAACAGATGACCTGCCAGCCGCCGAGTTCGCGGCCGAGGCGTCCACCTTCCGCATAGCCGAGCGCGGAAGACGCGACCGCGGCGAGGAGCGCGAGATCGGCGGGGCGAAAGTTGCCGCCGCCCTGCGCGAGTGCGAACGCGACGACCGCGCAACTGCCCACGGCGCTCGCGCACCAGAAAGCGAACGACGGGCGTTCGTGCGCGCGGAGAAAGCCGGCGATCGCGGTGGCGAGCGGGAGCAGGCCGAGGACGACCGCACCGTGCGAAGCATTGGCGCGCTGCATGGCCCAGGCGCTGAGCGTGGGAAAGCCGACGACGAGGGCAGCGACGACAATCCAGAGCCGGCGAAGCTGCGAAGCATTCGGACGCGGCTGGCGGGTGAAGAAGAGCAGGGGACCGGCGAGGCAGGCGGCGACAAGCTCACGACCGAGGCCGACGAAGAAGGGATCGAACGAGGCGACCGCGACGCGGGTGGCGGGCAGCGTGAGGCTGAACGCGAGAACACCGAGCAGGCCGAAAGCGTAGCCGCGGAGTTCGAGGGCTGGAGATGGGGAATGGGCGGGCATCAGCGCGGCGGGACAGCAGAGTCATGACCGGGCGGAAGATCGGCGACAAGGTGAGTGCGCGTCATCGTACGCGCCTCCGGGCCTACTGCGTAACGGTCAGCCGCACGAAGCGGTTCACGCTCGCTCCGGCGGGAACGCTCGCCTTCACCGTTTGCATCACGCCGTTGTCGCTGAGGATTTGCTCGGTCACGCCCGTGGGAGTCCACGCGGTGGGCGCGGCGAGGTCGTCTTTCCACTTCACGGCGAAGGTCGCTACACCAACGGCCGCTTTGTTGCGGAAATAGGTGAACTCGATCACGCCGCCCACTTTCACCATCGTGCCCGGCGGCCGTCCGGTGAGGAGCGGGTCGGTGCCGGTGCCGAATTCGAGGAGGTTCGAGTTGCCGTCGAGATCGGGATCGGCGAGGTCGGCAGCCGCGCCGCTATTCGCGGTGGTGCCGAAGTGGGCGTAGCGCCAGGATTCCACGGCGGTGCCGGTGACGGTGACGATGAAACTCGTGGTGGCGGTGAGGGCGCCGTCGCTCACCGTGAGGGTGACGGTGCCGCTGCCGAGCATGTTTGCCGCCGGGGTGACGGTGACGGTGCGGGTCGCGCCGCTGCCGCCGAGGACGATGCCGGCGGTGGGGAGAAGCGTGGGATTCGAGGAGGAGCGGGTGACAACGAGCGAAGCGGCGGCGGTTTCGAGATCAGCGATGGTGAAGGCCCGCGCGCCCGTCGAGGTGTTCACCGCGAGATTCTGAGTGGCGATGCCGGTGATCGTGGGCGGGTCGTTTACCGGAGTGACGGTGACGACGAAGGTGTCGCTCGCGGTGTCCGTGCCGTCGCTCACCGTGAGCGTTATCGTCGCCGTGCCGCTGAGATTTGCCACAGGCACCACGGTCACGGTGCGACTCGCGCCGCTGCCGCCGAGCGTGATGTTGCCGTTCGGGACGAGCGTGGGATTCGACGAAGTGGCGGTGACGGTGAGCGCGGCGGCCGCGGTTTCAATGTCGCCGACGGTGAAGGGGAGCGCCGCGCTCGCGGTATCCTCGGCCACGGTTTGATCCGGCACGTCGCTGATCGTGGGTGGGTTGAAGAGGGTGAGCACCACATCGTTGCCGGTGCCGCCGTTGTAGCGGATGCGCCAGTTGTAGCCGCCTGCGGTGAAGGTGCTGAGGTTCGGCTTGCCCGTGAAGGTGCCGGTCACGGCGCCCGCGCCGGTGTTATTGATGATCGTGAAACTGCTGCCCGACGGGAGGTCCGGGGCGGCGACGAGGTCGAGCGCGCCATTGAGACTGATCGCCCCGGCGACGGTCAATTGGTCGTAACCCGTGCCGACGGCGGTTCCATTCACGCGGACCTGAAGCGTCGCGGTCGAAGCGAGAGTCAGCGTGCTGGTGGTGGCGGGTGAGCCCTGCGGAGCGAGCGTCGCGGCGTTTGTCGTGAGGCCGCTGGTCAGGCTGCCGGAGAGAATCAGCGTGCCCGCGCTGACGGTCGTGCTGCCGGTGTAGGTGTTCGGGCCGGCGAGCGTCAGCGTTCCCGTGCCGAGCTTGGTGAGCGTGTTGCTGCTGCCGGTGATGCCGGGATAGATCACGATGTCGCCGGTGCCGCCGATGCTCGTCGCCGCGCCGAGGACGACGGCGGATAAATTGGCGGTCGCCGCCGTGCCGCTGCCGGTGCTGAACGTCACGCCCGGCGCACGGGTGTAGCCGCTGCCGGAATTCGTCACCTGGATGCCGCTCACGATGAAGTTCGTTGCATTGCCGGTGCCGGTGGGGTTCGTGCCCGCCGTTGCCACGGCGCCGCCGGTGAAGGCAATCGCGGGCGCGGTCGTGTAGCCGGTGCCCGCATTCGTGATGGTGATGCCGCTCACCACTCCTCCGGAGAGCACGGAGGTCGCAGTCGCACCGGTGCCGCCCCCACCGCTGATCGTGACGCTCGGCGCCGACGTGTAAATGGTCGTGCCGCCCGTGATCGTGAAGCTCGCCGCGCTCACGCCGAGCGTGCTCACCGCGGTCGCGCCCGCGCCGCCGCCACCGCTGATCGTCACATCCGGCACCGCGCTGTGGGTGCCGCCCGCGGTGGTCGCGACCGAGGATACCACGCCGCTCGCGATGCTCGCCGCCGTCGCGCTGCTGTTGATCAATCCGCCGACCCCGCCCACTCCCGAGCCGCGGATCGTGAGCACTTCGTTGATTCCCGGCTGGCCGTTTAGGTCCAAGGTCGCGCCTGCGGTGATGCTGGTGCCGCCGCTCGCGTTTCCGAAGGTCGAGCCGCCGTTCCCGAGTGCAGTCGGACTACCGAGCACGAGCGTGCCCGCGAGGATGCCCGTCGAGCCGCTGTAGGAATTGTTGCCCGACAGCGTCCACGTCCCCGCCTCTTCCTTTGAAAGCGCGAGCACATTCGTCGCGTTCCCATTGCTGACATCGCCGGCGACCGCGCCGCTGCCCGCGCCCATGAGTTTCAGCGTGCGTGCGGTGGTATTCGTGGTGATCGGCCCGCCGAGCGTGAGCGTGCCCGCATTCGAATAGATGCGGGTGGAGCCGCCGCCGCCGGTGAGGGTGATCAGGCCGCCGATGAGGTTGTTCCCGGCCTCGTTCACGATCGCGCCGTTGCTGTCGTTGCTGGTCAGGAAGCTGATCGTCGCGGGCAACTCGATGGCATCGCCGTTGCCGTCGAGGCGCAGTTGCGGGGCGCCGTTGGTTCCATTGGTGAGGGACACCGTCTTGGTGCCGTCGCCGAGCGCGAAGCTGTTCGTGATGCGCAACGCGCCGGAGCTGATGGTGACGGCGCCGTCGAAGGTGTTGGCGCCGCTGAAGACGATCGTGCCGTTATTGATCGGGCAGTCGATGGTGACGCTGCCCGTGCCCCCGATGCTATTCGGCACGGTGAGTGTGCCGGTGCGGTCAAAGCGCAGCGTCGCATTGTCGATCACATCGCCGGTGCCGAGCGCGCCGGTGGCGCCGTCATTGCCGATCTGCAGCGTGCCGGAGCTGATCGTGGTGTCGCCGGTGTAGGTATTCGCCCCGGCGAGGATGAGCGTGCCGGAGCTGGTCTTGAGCAGATCACCGGGACCATCGATCGCGCTGCTGAAGCGGATGGTGGCACTCGGGCTCCCGGTGAAGGTGGTGGGCGCGCCGAGCGTGACCGGTGTGGCCACGTCGTAGGTGAAGCCGGAGCCGTTCGTCGCGCTCAGCGTCACGCCGGGGTTGGCGGTTCCGTTGTTGAGGAAGGTGAGCGCGCCGCCGCTGATCGTCACCGTGCTCCCGGCGACGCTCGAGGTGCCGGCGAGCGTGAGATTGTTGAGGACGAAGTTTCCCGCGAGATCGTCGACCGTCGCAACGGTTCCGCCGGCCAGCGTCTGCCCGGTGAAAAACTGCACCGCCGTCCCTCGCCCGCTGATCGGGACGACCGCACCCGACCAGTTCGCGGAGTTGCTCCAGACGAGGCTCGCCGCGGTCGACGGGTTGTTCCAGAGGTAGGTCACGGGTGTGGCCGAAAGCGTGATCGTTCCCGTGGCGCTCAATCCGCCGAAGTGGCGCACGGTCTGCCCGCCCGCCAGCGCCGCGTTCTCGGCGGGCGTGATCGGGGCATCGAAGACGGCGAGGTCGTCGAGCTGGCCATCGAACCAGCGCGCAGCCTGGACCGCCGGATCGGCGTGGCCCCCGAAAACGACCGGCGAAGCCTGATCCAGCGTGAAGGTGAAACTGCTGTCCGCGCCGACGAGCGTCCCATTCACATAGAAAGAAATCGTGGTCCCGCTGCGGACGACGGCGAAGTGATGCCAGACGCCCACCGCGATGCCGGTCTGCACGAGGTCCACATCGAAGCCGGTGCCCGCGTAGTGCTGGAGCCGCACGCTGGTCGAGCCGACCGGGCAGTTCACGTAGATCTCATTCGTGGTGCCGAAGCCATCGCCCGCGCCGGCGTGCCAGACGAAATCATCGTTCGTCGTGTCGCGGCGCTTGAACCAGCCCGACACGCTCCAGTCGCCCGCGTTCCAATCCAGCTCGCCGGCGGTGAGGACGCGCTGCACGCGCGCGGCGGTGGTGGTGTTTTCCACGAGATCGATCGACCGCGCGCCTTGCCCGCCGAGCGCGGCCGGGTGATCGGCGCCGAGGCTGAAGCTGCCCGCGCCCGCGGTGTCAATCGTGCCGTCGCGGAGATTCTGGGAAACGTCGGGAACGGTCGTGGCGACAGAGGCGTCGGGGAGATCGAAGTCGTAGGCGAGGACCATGCGCGCGTCCGGAGTGGTGTCCGTGGCGGTGAAGCTAAAGCTCGGCACGCCGGTGTAGCCGGGCGTGGGAACGAAGCGCGCCGTATATCCGTCGGCGAGCAGGGTGACCGTGCCATTCACCCCGCCGCTGACGCTGAAGCGCATCTGCTCGGGGGGCGTGGAGTCATCGGTGACATAGCTGCGCAGGTCGATGTCCACCGCGTTGTCGCCGCTGCTGGTCACGTTGCCATTGAGCACGGTCGGCGCATCAATGCTGGTCGCGAGGCTCCACGTATTGAGCGGCGCAATCGTCGGCAGCGTGGTCGGCGCAGTCTCTCCGGCGGAGAGCGGCACAAACCACACGGCGAGCGTCGCGTTGGTCACGCTGGTGAGATTGATCGCGAGCTTTTTGTAGCCGGTGTTTGCGTTTTGTGGCGGCGTGGTGACGGGGTTCGGCGAAGTCGGCAGCGGCACCGCGTCCATGACTTGAAACGTCCCGCTGCCGCCCACGATCTTGCACCACAGCCGCTCCGCGCCCTGCGTGAGCGTCGCGCTCGTGCCGTCGGGATCGATCGTCACCGTCGTCGTGGGCACCGTGTAGTGCGCGAACCACCAGACCGTCTTGCCGGTGCTCGCCTGGATTTCATCCTGCACGAGCATCTGATTGCGCGCGCCCATCAGCCGCGTGCCGCGCCATACTTTGCTCACGCCGCTGTAGACGGGCGTGAGGTCGTGAATCGCAAACGAGCCTGTGCCGCCCGGCTCGCTCTGATACGCGATGAGCGGCGCGACGGCGTTCAGCACCATGTCCGCATTCGCGCTCGGATTGATCGTCAGCGTGTTCTGCCCCTCGGGCCGCAGGCGGTAGTAATCCCAGCGATCGATCGCGGTGCTGCTCGACGTTTCGTTGAAGTAATTCGGCAGCGCGTAGTTGTCGCCGCCGAGGTCGTGGAACCAGCGTTTGCCGAGCGCATCGAGGACGAAGGTGCCCGCATCGAGATTTCCGTGGTCCGCGCCCATCTGCCCGCCTTTGCAGCCGACGAAGGTTGCGCGCGAGTCGGTCCATTTCCCGCGCATCGTCACCATCTCCTGTGGCTGAAATGCGGTGCCCACCTCGCCGTGGAACGCCATGTCGGGCTGCGCATTCGTGCTCACCAGCGACGCCGTGCTGTCGTTCCACCACAGCGCATCGAGTGCGCCGCCGCTGCCCTGATTTTCCCACCAGTCGGACAAAGGCTGGCCGTAACGTCGCGCAAACCACTGGAACACCGGCCCGCGTGAGCCGCCGCCCGCGCTGGCGTCGGCGTAGTTGAAGATCACGTTCGAGGTGCCGCGCGCGTGGATTTGCGATAAGCCCGCCTCCGAAACATCCGTCGTGGAGCTGATGCCGAAGTCGCTGCCGAGCACCCACTCCAGCGCCGCGAACATCCGGATGCCATACTCCGTCGTGTAGCCCCAGTAGCCGGGGCCTTCATACCAGTTGCCGTTGTCCGTGGTGAAATGCTTCCACACCGGGCGCGTCGAGTTCAGCGCGCGGTTGATGATGTTTTCCGTGAGCGTTTCGCTCTCCGTGCCCACCGCGAGCGCGCCCATGATCATGCCGCCGTTGCACACCATGTTCCAGTTGTTGCCCGTGCTCTGCGACCAACCGACGTTCGAGGTGTATTGAGAAAGGCCCGCGTTGAGACCTTTGTTGATGATCGCGGTGCGAATCGTCGTTCGCCGCGTGCTGTCCCAGTAGTTGTAAAACCAGTCGTAGCCGACGGCGCACCCATGCGTCATTTCCGCCGTGTCGAGAAAGTGCGCGGGATGCCAGTCGGGGAAAAGCGTGTTGTCAGCGACTTGGTTCAGTTCCGTCCACGCGCGCTCGGCGTAGGCGCTGTTGCCCGTGAGCTGCCACGCGATCCCGAGCTTATACATGCGGTCCTTCACCGTTCGCGACTGGTCGAGGATCGTGCCGCGCACGTCCTGCGAATACGTCACTGGAGCCTGCGTGAGGATCGTATCCGCGGAGGTAATCGCATTCGCGGCCCAGGTCTTCGGCTGCGAAGACGTCGCGCTCTGCCACGTCGCGCGCAGCTTCGCGAAACGCTCCGCCGTCGCAAACATGCGCGGATGCTCCTGCGCCAAGGTGTTGAGCAAATTCGCCTCTGTCGGCTGCGCGGTCGTCAGGCCCGGTTGCACCAATGCGCTGCCCGGCACCACGCTGAACGCCGCATCACCCGGCTTCTTCCAGCCGACGCTCCAGTGGTCTGTCCCCGTGTTCTCATTGTGCAAAAGCTCGACGTAGTAGCGCTGCCCTTGCGTGAGCGTGCGCGCCGCGGATGGCGTGCCCCATGCGCGGAATGCCGTGGCGCTCGCGACATTCGCGACGAGCGACTTGTTCGCGCTCGTCGCATCCGTGCTCAGATACAGTTCCACCACGTCATCGCCGCTCACGGCAAAGGTGTAACTCCCCGTCGCCGGCGGCACGATGAAGCCCGTCACCCGCGTGCCATACGAGTCCGCCCAATCCTGCGCCTGGCACTCGAACGACGTGATGAACTCGCGACCGCTTGGCTTGTTCGGATAGTTCGCGTTCGAGGTCAGCGACGAGATCGCACCACCCGCGATCCCTCTCCAATGCTCCTTCAAAAGCGAGCCGCCGGCCTTGTCCACGCGTGCGGGATACAAGCGCGAGCTCGGAATTACCTCTCGCGCCCGCGAGGCGCACGACCACTCCAGCTTCACCGACGCGCCGCCCGTTTGCTCAATGTATTCCAGCCGCGCATTCACGCGCTGACCCGCCTGCAACGCCACCTGCCCGCGCATTTCCGTAGGCGCGGCAAAAAATGTCCGCGCCACCACGAGCTGATCATTGACCCAAAGCCGCGCGCCATCATCGGCCGTGAGATAAAAGGTGTAGAGCGCGGTGAACTCCGGCTCGATTTGTCCCGCCCACGCGATGGAAAACGAGTCCGCACTGGTCAGCGCCGTGCCGGCGGGAATCGCCGTGCCGAAATTGAAATTCACTGCCGCATCCACGCGAGTGGTCTTCAGCGTGCCGAACGTGGCGGTATCGTAATACTGGCCGGTCAGGCCATTCGTCTGGGCGGCGGCGGAACCGGCGAACACGAGCACCAATGCGAGGAGGCAGAACAGACGCATGATTTTTTTGGGGGGGAGAGCGGAGGAGTTCCTGGCGCGGCGGGTGAGGATGCCAGAATGAGGCGGCATCGCAAGTCGCGGGCGCTCCCGGCGCGCAGCGAGCGAGCGGACGATTTCCCGCATTGGGAAAGTGCCGGGGATTGCGCCATAATACGCCATATCCATGATGCGCGACGCCCGATGACCAAACAAAGCTCTGCGCTCCTGCGTCTCCTTAGCGACGACGACGACGCGACCTTCGCCTTGCTCAAGCAGCAACTCACCCGCGCAGGACTGGCTCGGCTCGACGAGCTGCGCGGGCTGTTGCAACAAGCGAAAGGCGCCGCGGCTGCGCGGTTGCGCGAGACGATCCGGGAAATCGAGGCTCAGGAAGCCGATGCCATCTTCGCAAGGGACTGCGCGGGTTTCGCGGAGGATGGGGATCTGGAAGCGGCGGCCTGGCAGCTCGCGGCCACGTTCCTGCCCGGCGACGATTTCGCGCGGCAGCGGGGATTTCTCGACGCATGGGCGGCGGAGGTGTCCCGCCGATTC
>JANPHH010000048.1:0-9950 GCA_031424375.1 Chthoniobacter sp.
AGGAAGTGGTAATACGCGTTCATCATCATCACCGGGCCGCCCATGTGCTGCACGCTGATGCCGCTCTTGCCAAAGATGACGGCGTCGAGCGTGTTCACGATGCTGAGCACACCGGCGCGGAGTTGCTCGACGGGACCCGGATGAACGATCCGCGTAAGGCCTTCGGGTTCGAAGCGGAAGCCGTCGTCTTCCTCCAGCACCATGCCGATTTTCGCGGCTTGGAAAACGGAGAGTTCGTCGATGCGTCCCTGGATGGTGGCCTTGGCTTTGTCGTCGGGCGCGGTGGCGAGTTCGGCGTTAAGGGTGCTGAGCTGCTTCTCCACGGCGAGGGGGAGTTCGGGAATCTGCGGCGTGACTTTCACCTCCTGCGCCGCGCCGCCTCGCGTGATGTGCAGGGTCACGGGGACGCCGGCTTTGGCGCCCACGTATTTGATGAGTTGCCCGGCCACGATCGCCTTCTCCGCGTCCACGGCGGTGATGAGGTCGCCGGCCTTGAGTCCGGCGCCGGCGGCGGGGCTGTCCTTTTCCACCGAGCCGATCTTGATCCCGGTGGGGTCGAAGGTGAGCGTCTTTTGCGTTTGGTCGCGCAGCACCGTCAGTCGATAGGGCGTCTGCGGATGATCGGCGGCGTAGTCGTAGAGATCCGACGGGCCAAAGAGTTTCGTGTCGTTGACCTGCACGATGCGGTCACCTTTTTCCAGACCGGCCGTGGCAGCGGCGGTGCCGGGGGTCACATCCGCGACGAGCGCGGTCATCGCGGGCAGGATGCCGATTTGCCGGAGGCTCTTGCGGTTCCACCAGTTGCGCTTCTCGGGGACGTATGGCTCGGGAGTTTTCGTCATCACCTGTCCGTTGCGCTGCAGCTCGATGTTGATCGTCGCGCCTTCGCTCCGCACGATCCTCCAGATGATGCTGTCCGCGCCCATGCCGCCGAAACGGCGCACTTCGTGGCCATCAATGCGCAGGATGCGGTCGCCAGCCTGAATGCCCGCGCGTTCGGCGGGCGATGCCTTCGCCACTTCACCCACCACCGTCGCGCTTTCGGCATCACCCACGGGGCGGCCGACTTTCCAGACGATGAGCGCGAAGACGAACGCGAGGCCGAAGCTGAAGAGCGGTCCGGCAAAGGCGACGATGATCTTGTCGAGCGCCGAGATGGGCGGGAGCTGCTCGCGGGGCGTCTCCACTTTTCCCTCCATCACCTCCATGGGCGCGAGCTGCGGCAGGGCCACGAAGCCGCCGGCCGGGATCGAGCCGAGGCTGTATTCCACGCCGCCGATGGTCTTTTTCCAAATGGGTTTGCCGAACCAGATGCCGAACTTCTCGATGACCAGCCCGCGCCAGCGCGCGGCGAGGAAGTGGCCGAGCTCGTGGACGATGATCCTCAGGTTAAAGATGGCCAGGACCTCGAGGATGATGAGGATGGTTTTGGCGACGGTGAAGAACATGAGGTAGGTCAAAAATCCGAACTCCGAAGCCGATTTGCGCTTCGATGAGGGGGTGAAACAGACCCGGGTGGGCGCGTTTCGTTCGGAGAAATTAGGTCATTGCGGTGGAATAGCGCGATCAGCCGAGCAGTTCAGCAGCTTTCGCGCGCGCCCATTGATCGGCCGCCAAGATAGCAGCGAGGTCGGCGTGGGCAACTGGCTGGTGGCCGGCCATGGTGCGCTCGACGGTTTGCCAGATCGCGGGGAAGGAGCAGCGGCGGGCGAGGAAGGCGGCGACGGCGACTTCGTTGGCGGCATTGAGCACGGCGGGCAGCGTGCCGCCGATCTCGCCGGCGTGGCGGGCGAGGTTCAGCGCGGGGAAATCGGCGGTGCGCGGGGCTTCGAATTCCAGCTTCGCCAGCCGGGCAAAATCGATCGGCGGCAGGCGGTTGGGCACGCGATCGGGCCAGGTCACGGCGTACTGGATCGGGAAACACATGTCCGTGACGGAAAGCTGCGCGAGCACCGAGCTGTCGCGAAATTCCACCATCGAATGAATGATCGACTGCGGATGGACGATGACCTCCACGCGCGACATCTCCACATCGAAGAGCCACCGAGCTTCGATCATCTCAAGGCCTTTGTTGAAGAGCGTCGCGGAGTCGAGCGTGATCTTCGCGCCCATGTTCCAGGTCGGGTGTTTGAGCGCCTGCTCCACGGTCACGTCGGCGAGCTTTTCCGCCGGGAGGCAGCGGAACGGGCCGCCGCTCGCGGTAAGAATGAGCCTCCTTACGTCGGCGGAGATCGGAGTTCGGAGATCGGAGTTCGCGGAAGGATCATCCGAACTCCGAACTCCCAACTTCGATCTCCCATCGAGGCACTGGAAGATCGCGTTATGTTCGCTGTCCACGGGCAGGACGTTCACGCCCTTTTTGCGCGCTGCGCCCATGACTGCTTCGCCGGCCATGACGAGGATCTCCTTACTCGCCACGGCGATGTCCTTGCCCGCTTCGATCGCCGCGAGCGCCGGGCGCAGACCGCCGGTTCCGACGATCGCGATCAGTACCATGTCGGCCTCGGGCAGGGTGGCGAGTTCGATGAGGCGGTCCCCTCCGCCATCGCCCGAGGAAATCGCAAGCTTCGCGCCGGGAAAATCCTTCCCCGCCTCGCGCAGCATTTCCGCATTCGAATGCGCGGACATGCCGACGATTTCCATCCGGTCCGGGATGTCCTGGGCGACCTTGCGGGCGCTCTGACCGATGGAGCCCGTGGCTCCGAGCACGACGACCTTGCGCTTTCTCATGGGGCGGAAGGCGCTCGCAAAGACGCAAAGGCGCAAAGGATCGGATGGGCCGTGAACTCGCGACAGCGTGTCGAAAAAAAACTGTCATCCTGAGCGGAGTTCCGTGGGCGAAGGCGGGAGGAACGGAGTCGAAGGACCTCTAACTTCACTAACGCAGCACCGCTCCGCACCGCCTCCGCCCGCGGAAGTAAGAGGTCCCTCGACAAGCTCGGGATGACAGTTTCTTTCGAGGCGCGAGGACGCGCCAGAGCCCCGCGCCTCATGACAGCCCGAGCACAAACCGCAGGTAGAAATACAGCAGCGGCGCGGTGAAGAGGATCGAGTCGATGAGATCGAGCGCGCCCCCGATTCCTGGCAGCAGCGAGCCGGAGTCTTTCACATCCGCGCTCCGCTTCACGATCGACTCCGCGAGATCGCCGATCACCGCCGCGAAGCCCAGCCCGAGCCCGAGGATCACGGCATCCCGCTGGGTGAAAAACGAAAACCAATCCGGCTTCAGCCACACGAGCCCGCACGCACCCGCGGTGGAAAACGCGAGCGCGCCAAAAAATCCCTCCCACGTTTTCTTCGGCGAAATGTGCGGCACGAGCGGATGTTTACCGATCACCGACCCGGTGAGATACGCACCCATGTCACTGAATTTCGTCACGACCAGCAACCACAGCACATAGAGATGCCCGGTCACATGACCTGCCGCATCGCGGGGCAGGATGTAGACGATCTTCGAGACGAAGAGAAACATCCACGGCACGTAAAACAGCCCGAACAGCGTGTAGGCCATCGTCTCCAGCGGCGAAAGGTCGCGCGTCTTCTGGAACATCTGCCGGGCGAAGACCACCAGCACACACCCGATCAGCGCCAGCAGCTCGAAATCCTGCGCATGGGTCACGCCCCACCGGCTCATGAAGAAGAAGCTGCCCGCGCTCATCACCACGCCGCAGATCATGCCGATGATCTTAAAGTTCGGCAGCCGCTTGTGATCGAGCATCGTGTAGTACTCCCACAGGCCGACCATCGCCAGGAGCGTGAGCATCACGAAAAAGCCCGGCTCGTAGCCCGAGAAAATCGTCCACAACGCCAGTGTCCACATGAGCGCCGTCGAGCCAAAGCGGCGGAGGAAAACGAGGCTTTTGTCGGTCATGCGCAGATACCCATCCGGGCGTATCGGGGCGGGAGAATCGGTGGCGCATCGGACGAAGGCAAGCCCGGTCTCCGGCATCCGCCCGCCGCCGGGGACCGCGCCAAAAATGTGCGCAGCGCAAGCGCGGGTGTTACTGTCGCCTGATCGACAGGCCCGCCCGTTCGTGCAAAGTGGGCCGGAAATGACGGAGTCCCCAAAAAACGAACCTCGGTTCCCGGCGCTCTGGCTCCTCGCGATCTTCCTGCTCTGGGTGGCGTTCGTCGCCCTCTCCGTGCAGGCCTGTGGGTCGGGATTTCTGCGCCCCGAAGCGTTCACCTTTCTCCCCCACTACCTCCAGCATCGCCCGTGGTACGAGATCATCTTCGATACCACGGGCACGGATCCCGCCACGTTCCAGGCGCGCGAGCTCGGGCATCTCCTGACCTACGCCGACAGCCTCTTCATTCGCGCCAGCGTGCTCGCCGGGTGGCCGCACTTTTTCTCCATCAGCCACTACGTCCTGCTCCTCGGCTGCGGTCTGCTCATCTGGCAGATCGGCACCCGCTCACTGCGCCTCAACCGCGGGGCCACCCTCGCTCTCATCCTGCTGCTCTGGACCTCGCCGAGCGCCTTCCTTTTCACCTCCTACTATCGGGCAGGGAAGATCGGTCTCTGCTTTGGCACGCTCTTTCTCGCGATGCTGTGGTTGAGCTACCACCGGCAGCCGGATGAAGCGGTGCGGCGCCAGCGACAACTTCTCGGCTGGATCGGCATCGCCACCCTCATGCTGCCGATGTACGACCGGCAGGGCCTCGCGTTCCTGTTCGTCGCGATGGTCTTTTTCGGCCAAAGGGCGCTCGTCACCCAGCACCACCGCGACCGCGTCGTGCTGCTCATCGGCGCGGCGGCGCTGATTTTTGCCGTGATCTACAGTCGTGGCATCAGTCCGATGCTCACGCGCGTGATCGGCCACGCCGAGCCGAACATCGACTATCAATCGCTGCCGATGGGCATGCTGCTCGGGGATCCGCGGCATGCGGCCGTGGTGCTCTTCGGTGCCCCGCTGATGGCGATCAGCTCTCTCCAATTCGTCGCGGGCAATCTTTCCATGGGCGCGCTCCTCGCCGCGCTCGTCGGCGTCTTCTGGCTCTTGAGCCGGGTGAAGCCGGCGGGGGTTGAGCCCTGGCGCAGCTTCTTCCGACCGGAGCGGCTCTACCTCGCGCTGATGCTGATGGTCATGGGACTGTTCGCCGTGCTGCTCATCCGCAATCCCTACATGTTCACCAACGAGCACCGCCGCTTTTTTTACGGCGCCCCGCTCTCCGCCGTCTGGATCGTGGCGCTCGCGATCGTCGCCGGCGCCGTCCAGCACCTGTGGCCCGGCCATCGCCGGTGGATCACCGCAGGCATCGGCGTCCTGGTGATCGGCAATGTGTTTGCCATCCCAGATCACCGGTTCGTGCTGCGGCAGGGGGAATACGCGGTCTACCGGCAAAACGCCCGCCGCCTCGCGCTGGTGCTCGTCCCCGGGCGAATTCTTCGGCAGAAAGTCGACCCCTCCGATGTTCCCGTCTTACTCCACGAGGCACCCCGCGAACTGGAAGGCGGCACCCCGCCCGTTCCCTTGTCGCAGAACTCGATCTACCTCGTGCTGCTCGCCGAATACGCCACCGCCCATCCGCCCGCCGCGAAGTAGGCTGGCGTCAGCGCGGCGAGACCTCAGCGAGCCATCGCGCCAACGCGGAAATATTCCGCCTCAGCGACTCGGGCTCGCGTCGCTCAGCGCATCGAGCGCCCGCAACCCGTCGCGCCACCGCTGCGGCACGCCATTCGCCGCACCGAGCAATGCGCCCACCACGGCGCCACGGTGGCAGTTATCTCCGCCCACGTTCGCGTTCGCGATGATCCCCGCATCGAAGTCCTCGTGATACTTCCACGCCAGATACAGCGCCGCCGGGAACGCATCGCCGATGTAACACGCCGGGCTCAGCCGCTCGCCGATCACCTTTTCATCCGCCTCGCGCGACCACTCGCCCATCTCGCGCGGCGACACCCACTCCGTCGCCTCGCGCTCCAGCGCCGCGCGCAACGTCTCCCCACCGAGCACCCGCGCCAGCACCCGCACGAAGACATCCGCCGCCGCCAGCACTTCCGGCGAACGGTGCGTGAGCCCCACGTGCTGCTGCACTGCATTCCGCAGCGCCGTCACATCCGGCCACAGCGCCGCGGCCAGCGCGGGGACGGGCGCGAGTCCACCGATGTGAATATCGGCGATGCCGCACTTCGCCGGTTTTTTACCCCGCGCGTAGTTCGTGAAAAAAGCGCGGTGATATTCCTCCACGTAGGTATCGCGATGCCGCCCCGGCGTGAGCATGAACTCCACATATTGCGCCAGCCACGCCTCCGCGTCGTAGCTGCCGCGGGCGCGGACCTGCTCGTAGAGCTCCACCGCGAGTTGGTAGTTCAGCGTGTTCTCCCCCGCCGCGAGGAACTGATGGTAATGCACCCCGCGCTGTCCCCAGTACTGCGCCTGTTCGCGGAGAATGTCGCCGTGGGCATTCGGCGGCGTGTAGCTCGAACGCCAGAGGATGCTGCCGGAGTGCGGATGCTTCGGCGCGACGTAACGATCCACGCGGCCATAGTCCTGCCGCAGCGCCAGCCGGTCGTAATACCAATGCACCGGCATCGCCAGCGCGTCGGCGGCGAGTGCACCGAGGAGCGGATCGACGGAAGACTTCTTCATGGATCCAATTTACGTCTCCCGCGCGTCATCGGCTCCAGTTTTGCGCGCACTCCTTCCCCGCAGGAAAGCTCACGTCACCGCGACCGTCCGATGCTCAGGTGAAAGCGACCCGCACCCAGCCGCTCGCCGTTCACCATCAACTCCACCCCATGCTCACCCGCGTGGTGTCGGCGCGTGGTGAAATCGCGGATGCGCTGCCGTTTCCCCAGCTCCAGCGTCGCACCCGGCGCGAGCGTCACTTCCTTCCATTTGAAAACCTTCGCCGACGCGCTGCCGGACTGCTTCACATAGTGGACCGAGTAGTCGATGACGAGACGCTGCGGCTCGTGTGCCGTCGAGGTGAGCCGGCACGCGAGGGCCACTTCCTCGCCGAGGCGAATGCGCGGCGGTGAGACTGAAAACGTGTCGACTCGAATCGCGGCCCGCTCCCCGGCCCCGATCACCGCGAGCGCGCGCCGATCGCCCCTTTTTATCAGAGTCCGCAGCGCCCGCTTCGCGATCCACGCGGTGGGTTTGTTCGCGAGGTCCCAGCCATCGATCCGCGCCAGCACCCACTCCGGATGATCCTTGGTGATGTCGTTGAGATGATTCGCCACCGACTTGCGGACGTAGAGACTCGGATCGGCGCGGAGGTTTTCCAGAATGGGCGCGGCGGGTGACGGATCAGCGATCAGCTCGCGCAGCTTGAACGACCACGGCAGCCGCGGGCGGCAGCCTTCGCTGGCGAGCCGGCGGACGTGCTCGTCTTTGTCGCGCGACCATTGCGTCATCACCCGCAGCGTGCGGTGCAGGTCGAGTCGGAGGAATTCGCGGATCGCAAACTCCGAAGAGCCGAACTGCGTGAAGAACTTCAGCGCATCGACCGAGCGATCGAAATCTTCGCGGCCGTAGAGCCCCACAAAATCCGGCAGGACCAGCGCGGTGAACCCTTCGCCCCAACGCGGCGCGACCCCGCGCAGCACGATGAGCGCCTTCCGATAGTCCGCGGGCAGCGTCGCATGCAGCGCCTCCGTCGCGCGGCGCAGGCGCTGGAGCAGCGCGAGTGGTTCGAGGTCCGGCAGCGTGAGTTGGAGAAAACGCCGCTGATTGAAACCCGGCAGCACCGCCGCCAGATCGCGCGCCATCTTGCGATAGCGCGCTTCGTTGAACATTTCCTTCAGCGCCGGGGCAAAGCCGTCGCGCAGCTTCCCGGCGTCGGGGCGGTCGTTGGTGCGCACGCGGGAGCTACGGGATCGTGTCGTTCACTTCCTCCACGCGATAGAACCGCCGCGTCAGACCATTGCTGGCCGCGTCGGTCCACTCCCCGGTCACACCCACGGCCTGCGCGCTCCATCCCGTGAGATTGCCGCTGGTGTTGACGCGGTAGCTCTTTCCGGGAATCGAGTTCCAGCGCAGGCGCCGGCCGGCGGGCAGATCATCGAAGGCGGTCGTGCGGAGTCGGAGGATGTCGGCCATCCGGCTCGCGAAAGCTGCGCCGATCACCTGCTGGCCAAAGGCTGCGAAGTGCAGGTTGTCCGGGTTCATCGTGATCGACGACGCGTCGGTGTCGATGAGGTAGGTGTTCGGCACGCTGGCGGCGACCTGCTCCTGCCGTGCACGGAGGGTGAGGTAGTTGGCGTAATCGGGATCGGTGGGTGAGGAATACACCGTCTGCCGGCTGGAGATGCGGCTGAAAAAAAACGGGAGCGACGGGCTGAAAGTCTGGCGCACGTCGGCGATGAACGCGGTGAGGTTTGCACCGTAGGCTCCGGCAGTCGCCGCCCCGTTGCCGAGGTCGGTTTCGCCTTGCACCCAGATCATCCCGGCGAGCTGCACCGTCGCGGGCGGGTAAGTGGCTCGCAGCTTCGCGAGGCCGTCGCGCACCACGGTCTGGAGCCGCTGGTAATGGGCGCCGTCGCCAGTCGGGGTCGCGTCGCCTCCGGCGATCCAATCCACGGACAGGCTCGATCCGCCCTTCGCGTATTTCACGATCGCCAGCTTGGTGTCGGCTTGCTGCTCGATGACTTGAGCGAGGTGGTAGCCCAGCGTCACCTCCGGACCGAAACCGCCCACGGGAAACTCCGTGCCGCCGGGGCGCAACGTCGCGAGCGTCCCGTAGGTCCCGTCGCCATTGGCCGCGCTGCCGAAGGTGTAAAAATAGAAGGGCACATTCGCCTGCGGTGTCTGCAGATTCGCCGGCGCGGTCGGCAGGTCGCTGCCGGCGGCGCGGCCATCGGAATTCGATTGCCCGGCCTGAATCACCACGCGGATCAGCTTTGGCGCGGTTTCCGTCGTCACCGTCAGGACCGGCTGCCCGGTGGCGGCTTCGCGCGAATTGTAGCGATCGCCTGAGTTGTCGGAGGGATCGGCTTCGGCGATGAGGAACGTCACGATCTTGTCCGCATCGGCCTGCACAAAGTTCAAGACCGGGCCGGAGCTGACCTCGAAGGCCGTCACGATCCCGGAAGCCGCCGAGCCAAACGTGGCTAGCGCGGTCCCGCTGCCGCTGAGGTCAGCGGGCTTGAGATAGTTGGCGAGCACACCAGTGAGGCCGGTGAATGTCTGGATCACGCCGGGCGCAGTGGCCCACGTCACGGTGCTTTCCTCCCACGACTCCCCGGCGATCAGCCCGAAAACTTGAAACTGATTCCCCGCGCTGCCGGTCACGGCGGTCAGATCGAGCCGCAGGCCGGTGATGGGTTGGGCGATCGCCGACAGATCGAAGCGCAGCAACATCACGCGCACGCCATTGGCGTTGTTTGATTCAATCGTGCCCGCCGTGCCAAACGCCGTCGTCGCCTGGTTGGCTCGCAGATAAGTATCAGCGACCGGCAGCAGCGTCGTTGCCGCTTGCGTGAGGCGCCCGGCGAGCAGCGTGAGCGCGCCGATGGCGCAACAATAGGCCCGGGGAGAAACACTCATGCCTCACCTTATCAGAGCACGCGCATGGGCAAGTGCTTCGTCGAGCTTCGACGGGTCTTTGCCACCGCCGCGCGCGTTGTCGGGCTTGCCGCCGCCTTTGCCGCCGACGAGCGGGGCGATGGCGCTGATGATTTTCCCGGCCTGCAGTTTGGCGGTGAAATCGGCGCTCACTGTGGCGACCAGTAAGACGCTCGTAGTCCCGCCTTGAGGCGGAATTCCGCCTGAAGGCGGGACAACGTACGAGCCCAGGACGACGACTCCGGAGAATTGCCCCTTCAGCGCGTCCGCCACGACCTGCAGCGTGTCGCCATCCGCAGCGCCGAGATTGGCGATGATCGCGGGTGTGCCGCTGATCGTCTCAACGCGGGCGAGCAACTCTTTCGCACGCCCCGCGGCCTCGCGCTGTTGCGCGGATTTGAGCGCCTTCTCGAGTTCCTTTTGATGCGCGAGCAGGGC
>JANPHH010000049.1:0-12245 GCA_031424375.1 Chthoniobacter sp.
TGTGCTTCTTCCCGTCGATGTCCTGGGTGTCCCACTCCGCAGCGGGTTTGTTGAGCACGGCGTCCTCGCGCTTCTTGTTTTCGGCTCGATACTCCTCGGATTTCTTGAGCGCCTCGATCTGGGCATCGAATCGAGCCACCAACAGCGGCAATTTCACTTTGTCCCGACCTTCGCGCAGCGCCGTTTCCGCCGTTGCCCGGGCCTTTTTCTGGTCGTCAGTTTTCTCCGCGGCCTTGGCGGCTTCCTCGGCGAAGCTCTGGGCCTGCAAGTAGATGTCCGTCTCCAGCGCGAGCTGCGCGATCCAATCGGGCGGCTTCTGAGTGTTGGACTTTAGCTCCAGCGTTCCCGTGCCTTTGCCGATGAAGCCGGACCCTTGGCTGTTCTCAGATTCGACCTTGGCGATCACCCCGCGTTGGCCGTCGAAGTGGATCAGCGCTTTCGCAGTCATGAGGTAAATCTCCTCGAACAACCCATGATCCGTCTTCTCGATTTCCCACTTCCCTGCCGCCGGATCGCTCTGCGCCGCGGGCCGGAAGCGGGAGGTGTCGCCATCTTCCTGCTTCACTTCCCAGCCGGCCCGCGCAGTCGAGAGATCGGCCGGCAGCGCGATGAAGGTGCTGGGCAGGCTTTTTTCCCGATACCCCTGGGGTGGGTTGGTGATTCGTCCGTTCGGGAAAATGTCGAACGCACCGAAAGCTTCATCCTTGCGCGCCGGCTCCGGGGTCTTGCTGTCTTTGCCGTGAGTTTGGGTAAAGGTGTGCGCGTTATGCGCAATGATGCGCCAACTCCCGTCGTCGTTCTTGCGCGCGACCCAAAACGTCGTCGTGTTTGAATCATCGAGCGAACCGCTCTCGTATCTAAACTGCGACGAGCCCTCATAGACGAGTTCCTGGCCGGGCTCGAATTGGTAACGCGGCGGTTGCGGTTCTGCGGAATGGGCGGGGACAGCTATCAGCACAACGAGCGAACTGAGTAACCACCGGGGGAAGGCGAGGTATTTCATGACTGGGTAACTTGCTGCGCAGAATGCGGGGTTAGATTCAAGTATATGACCGGCCGTTGTTGAGCCAACAAGGTCAACCGAACTGCGGACTGCGGGGACGGTGGAGCCACTTCAATAGAAGATCACGCAGGCGTCGGGAGTGCCCGGCGCGATGAGGGCGGCACGTTGGTCGGGGAGTGCGGCGAAGAGTTGTTGGTCCGAGAGGTAAGCGAGCCGCGGGATGGAGTCGCCGGTTGCGACGATGGCTACGGCGCTCGGGCGGCTGGCGATCTTCGTGACGGCGGTCGCTTTCGTGCGCACGATGGTTAGCGTGGGGGAAGGCGTGGAGCGGATGCTCATCGCGCCCGATTCAGTGATGGCGGGTTTGCTCGCCGGTGGCGGCTGGGGCAAATGCCACCAAAGAGCAGCGGCGCAGAGCACGGCGGCGGCAAGGGTGCGTCGAGCGATGCGCCCGCGGCGGCGGCGTCGCGCGAGGCTGAGGGTCGCGCGGAGCGTATCGGCGCGAAAGGCATCGTCCTCGATCAGGACAGCGGTGAGCAGTGGGTCGCGGGGATCAGCTTTCATCGCGGAGGCGTTTGAGCAGGCTTGATTTCACGCGCTGGCGCAGGCGCGCGAGACGCGACTCCATCGCCTTTTCGGTGCAGCCCGAATCAGCGGCGAGCGTGGCGACGGATTCACCGTCGCGATATTTCGCCGAGAGCAGTTCGCGTTCGTCGGCCGGGAGTTCGGCGAGACATTCCTCGAGCCACTCGGCGAGCGGCTCATCTGCGGGCGGAGCATCGGGCGTCGCGATAAAAAGGGAAAAGCGGTCGAGCAAGGCGCGGTAGCGGGACTGGCGGCGCGCGCCGTCGATGACGCAACTGCGCGCCACCACCGTGAGCCAACTCCACCAGACTTCCGCGCGATCGAAGCGCCGCACATGCCGCACGATTTTGACCAGCGCCGCCTGCAAGGCTTCGCGCGCAGCTTCTTCATCCCCGCGGCAGACGACGAACAAATACCCCAGCAGGCGATCGAAGTAATCCCGATGAAACTCGCGCCACGCTCCTTCCTCGCCGGTCTTCAGTCGCGCGGTGAGCCGCGCCACTTCGGCATCCGCGAGTTCCGGCCGGCTGGGCGACTCCGATCGCGCGTCGAGAGCTTCATCCACGAGCAGGGCGGCGTAGTGGGACGCGGCTCGGGTCATTTTGGAGAAGGTAGCGCTGGCGGCGGAATCCGCCGACTTTGGGGACGCATAAGTCCCTGCAACTTTTGTTCGGCGGACTTCTTCCGCGCGAGGCGTTCCATGCCCTCTTCGATTTCCCCCACCCTCTTTTCCCACCCAGGCGCTTTCGCCGCCTTCACCTCTTCGGCCTCGGCCATGGCTTTCGCGATCTTCTCCTCGGTCGCACTCCTATCGAGCGGGAGTTGCTGCAGCACCGCCAGGATCTGCTGCACATGCTCGGCGGCGCCGACGGCGATGAGCAGCTTCGTTTCCTGATGAAAGCTCAGCTTCGGCATGGGCTCGACGCCAAGCATTTTCCAACCCGTCTCCACCGCGGTGGTGATGTCTTCGACGGTGTGATCGTCGAGATACGGCGCGAGCTGAAAGTATTGGCAGACCTGGTCCGTTTCCGAGAGTTGGGCCAGCACGGCCTTGTCTTCCGCGGTCGGCTCGGTGGATTGGAAAGACCACACCGTCTCATCCGTGATCGGACCGGGGACGGGCAGGAAATTGAGCGAGACATTCTGATACTGCACGCTGCTCGACTTCCCGCTGCGACCGGTCACCACGGGCATCTGCCGGGCCGAAGCCTGCTGGAGCGCGGTGAAGAGCTCGGAGACCGTCACGTTCACGACTTTCATCGGTATGATCCGCGTCGCCGCGCGCTCCACCGGGATGATGAGGTTGAGATGCTTGCCCGTCGCCTTGCTGATGGCCGCAGCGAGATCACTCGGCGTGCCGCCGGGGAAATCCAGATCGAAGCGCTTCAGGTCGCTCGCCTGCGCGGCGGCTGGCGAACTTGGAGGCATCCCCGGCTGGCCGTTCGCTCCAGGCAGGCCGGGCCGCCCCGTCGGGATCTGCGCACAGACGGAGAATGTGCTGAGCGTGATGAGCGCGGAGATTGCGGGGAGAAGTGAGAGTTTCATGAAGGGAATGGACATAGGTTCACCCAGAGACACGCGGCTCGCGGGCAAAACCCTCGGGGATCGGAGCGGTTTTTTTGCTCGTTTGGGAAATCGCTTTTGCGACCGCCTCACCGGGGCGGCGGGAGGGCGAGGGCATCGGCGGTGAGGCGGGTGCGTTCCATTTCATTTGGAGATGTTGAGGGTCGGGCCTCCGCCACTGGATCCTTGACCGGAGAAGATGAGTGTCGCTCCTCCGAGTTCGGTTCCCAGATCCACCTCAATGAGTCCTGCTGGTTTGCCGCCGGTTGCGGGCACGGAGAGCATGAGTGTCCCATTGCCGGGTGGCTGGGGTGGCTTTTGCACGAGCTGATTGATGGTAGCGGGTGGCAGGCCCGTGGCTCGGAGTGCGGCCGTGGCGGCGGTGGGATCTTTGGCGCGCCAGTTCCCGTAAACCATCTCGATGGTGTCAGCGCGCTGTTTCTCGTTCTGCACGCTGCGCGCCCAATCCATCGCGGCGGTGGGATCGCGATGCACGACCACCGCGGCGTATTGATAGCGCGCGGCGTCCAGCTCCGGGTCTTGGGGTTGTTTGGCGATCCACTCGCCGGCGGCGAGCACGTTCTTTTGCGTCCAGCCGCTGACGATCTGGTTCAAGATCTGGCGTTTGTCTTTTTCGTCCGCTCCTTCCAACATGAACTCGGCGGCGAGCGCGGGATTCACCTGAAGGAGCGCTTGGCCGGCGGAACTGCGCACGGCCTTCTGCTCATCCGCGGGCAGCGAGCGAGTCCAGGCCACGACTTCCTCCGGTGCGCTGAGCGCCCACTCCTGCGTGACTCTGGTCCGGATCTGGTCGCGCAGGTCGGGCGGGAGTGAAGCCGTGCGGTCGAGCAGGCGGCGGCGCGACGCATCGTCCGACGCGCTTTCCACAATCCCGATCAGCGCCGAAACCGGCGACTGATTAGCGACGGTGCCGAGTCGGGCGAGCGCGGACTCGAGATCGTGCGCAGCCATCCCTCGGAAGACGGACGACGCAGCCATCCCGCGGGTGTGGTCATCGAGGTCGTCCTTGGGTTGCGCCTCGAACCATTTCCAAACGGCCTCGGGATCGCGGAGCGCCCAGGCATCGATCACGGTCTGGACGGCGCCATTTTCAAACAGCGAACTCTTTCCCAGTTTCCCCTGCGCATAGGCCATTGCCGCCCGGCCATCGGTCTCCGCCCACAGGCCGAGCAGAGCGGAGTAAAGCATCTGCTTCTGCCCCGCCTCCCGGACCGACTGCTCGACCTCGGCCAGCGCTTCCTGGATCTGCGCATCGTCCAACTCCGCGAGAGCCGCCATGGCGCGAAGCATCCCGCGCGAGTTCCGCATCCCGGGATTGCCGCCAGCCATTTCGAGGCGGGCGCGTGCGATCAGCAAGGCGACACTCGGCTGCTCGCTGCGCACTTCTTCGCGTGAGGCTTCGTCGCCCGGCGCGGCGGCTGGCACCGCGTCCGCAGATACCGTGGGAACGGGAGTCGGCGCAGGAGGAGCAGCGGTGGAATGGCGCGCCGATTCCCCGCTACTCCCGGAGAAATAAGCGGCGGCGAGACTGGCCAGCCAGGCGGCGGCCACGAAGATGCGTGGGGTGTTCATGGGGTGGGTTTTGATCGTGACACTGGAGAAAGAGGACGCGGGCAGTTACCCGCTGGCGGTGAAGAGGGCGAGTCCGGAACCATGGGTCCGTCCCCGCCGTTCCCGAGGTGGAAATTAAGGGGAAAGCCATTAGCTCGACCGGTGCGGCGGGAGTGAGAGGACATCGGAGCGGGATCGGTGGCGCGGCGGGCGCATTTCGTTTCATCGCCTGATAATGACTGCCTCACTTGCTCGACCGAATCCGTCACGCGAGATGATGACGCTCCCGTCTCCTCCGCCCGGTAACGGCCCGGAGAGGACGAGTGTTTCTCCTGCTTTCTGTAGAATGGGTGGCTTTTGCAGGAGCTGATTTACGGTATCAAGTGGCAGGCCCGAGGCTCGGAGCGCGGCGGCGGCGGCGGTGGGATCTTCGTCGTGCCAGAGCCAGTAAACCATCCCGACGGTTGGGGTGCGGTTTTTCTCGTTCTGCACGCTGCGCGCCCAATCCATCGCGGCGGCGGGATCGCGCGACGCGATCAGTAACGCGTATGAAGTGCGCGCGTCGTCCAGCTCCGGGCCCTGGGGTTGCTTGGTCAGCCACTCGCCCGCGGCGACCGTGCCCTTTTCCGCCCAGCCACTCATGATCTGGCTCCAGATCCCGAGTTTGTCCTTTTCGGTCGCGCCTTCCAACATGAACTCGGCAGCGAGCGCAGGTTTCACTGAAAGGAGCGAATTGCTGGCGGAGTCGCGCATGGATTTCTGCTCATCCGCGGGCAGCGCGCGAATCCAGGCCACGACTTCGTCCGGTGCGCTGAGCGCCCACCCCGGTATGACTCCCTTCCGGATCTGGTCACGCTGATCAGGCGGGAGCGAAGCGGTGTGGTCGAGCAGGCGGCGGCGCGAGGGGTTATCCGACACACCCTCCGTGATTCCCAAAGCCGCCGTGGTGCGCAATGGATCATTGAGGGTGTTGAGTCTGGCCAGCGCGGCTTCGAGATGGTGAGCGGCCATCCCTTTGAAGACGAACCGCGCCGCGATGTTGAGGATGTTGTCTTCCATGTCGTCCTTGGGTTGCGTCTCGAACCATTTCCAAACGGCATCTGGATCGCGAACCACCCAGTTGCTGAGCACCCTGTCGAGTGCGATCAACCGATACGGCGAACCCTTCCCCAGTTTCCCCTGCACATACGCCATCGCCGCCCGGCCATCGGTCTCCGCCCACAGGCCGAGCAGCGTGCCGTAAAACATTCGAATTTCATCCGTCTCAAGGGGCGAATGCTCGACTGCCGCCAGCGCCTCCTGGAGCTGCGCTTCGTCCAACTCCGTGAGGGACGCGAGGGCGCGAAGCATCCCCCGCGTCGCAGTCCCGCCGCCACCCCTCTCCAGGTGGGCGCGTGCGAGCATCATCGCGCCGTTTTTCTTCTCGCTGCGCACTTCGGCGCGTGAGGCTTCGTCGCCCGGCGCGGTGACTGGCCCAGCGTCCGCCGATGCCGTTGGAGCGGGAGTCGGTGCGGGAGTTGTGGCGGAGGAATGGCGCGCGGTTTCGCCACTAGTCCCGACGAAATAGGCGACGGCGAGACTGGCCAGCCAGGCGGCGGCCACGAAGATGCGTGGTGTGTTCATGGGGTGGGTATTGATGTTGAGACTGGGGAAAGAGCAGGCGGGAAGTTCTCACTTGGCGGTGAATCGGGCGTATTCGGAATGATAGGCAGGTCACCGCGGTCCTCCGAGTGATCGGCGGGGCGCGGGTTCACTTCTTCCGGTCCTTGAGCCACTCCGCCTTCCACGCGGGCGGGATGGTTGTTTCGCTTTCCAGCCACGCGTGGGCCGCGGCGGCGTCGCGTTCGCGCCACCGGTAAATCACATTGTCGAGCACCTCGCGGCGGCTGGTGCTGTCGCGGATGGTGAGCGCGCGCGGGGCGACCGCGGCGGGATCGTCGTGGGCCATCTGACTCAGCAGGCCACGCAGCGCGGCGTCGTGCTCGGCGGCGTTGGAGACTGCGGCGAGCATCGCCTCGGCGCGTTTGGGATCTTGCCGACTGAACATATACGCTGCGCTCATCGCACCGGCGATGGCCTCGGACCGGATCGGACCGGGCTTGAAGCTTTGGCCCCAGGCGTTGAGGTCGGTGAAGTCGTCGCCCCCGCCGATGCGGAAGCCGAGGCGATTCGCGAGGCGGAATTGGGCGGCGTCCGGCAATTGATTGAACAGGCGCATCCCCATGTTGCCTCCAGGAGTCTCGAGCTCCTCGCTCGAGAGGCGCGAGAAGGTTTCGTAAAGCGCCCGCTCCATCAGGCGCTCTCGCTCTGGTCCGGCGGGCATCGCTTCCATCCAGGCGACGGTCTTCGCGGGCGCACCCTTCATGGCCTCGGCGAGCACGCTCGGATACCAGCTATTGAAATCCGTGTCGTAAACCCCGCGCGCCGCCTCGACTCCACTGGCCAGGCACCACTCCAGTGCCGCGATCGGTTCCTTCGCGGCCCACATCTTCGCGGCGGCGATGGCGGGCTGGTCGCGAAATTCCGCGGGGATCCCGGTCAACCATTCGAGCACGAGGCGCGGGTCTTTCCCGCCGATCACTTCCGCGACGTGCGTGACGAGGGGATTCCCGATGGCACCTGCTTCCAGCCTCGGCAGGAGGGCCTCGAGCTGCGCGAGCGCGCTCTTGGGATCCTTTTTGGCCCACTTCCTCAGCACCGTCTCGCGGGTCTCGTCGCGCGTGCTGCCGGGCGCCATGTCCGCGAGCGAGGCAAAGGCGGCGGCGGGATCGGTGTCCGCCCATTTGCCGAGGATGTCGGCGAAGACTTTTTCGCGCAGCGCGCCGGGCGGGAATTCGCGGAGCTGGGCGGCCTGGGCCTGCGGCTCTTTGCCACCGAGCTGGGTGATGGCTGCGGCGATCAACTTCCGCGAACGCGCATTACCGGGCGCGGCGAGGGCGGCGCGGATCGCCGCATCCGGCATCGCGCGCGCCCACGGTTCCACTCCCCAGGCAAAGTCCGGGTGCTCGAGCATCCAGCGCTCGGCTGCCGCGGGATCGAGGGTGAACCAGCGGGTCATCAGCGCGAGCATCAGCTCGGACTTGAGTTCGAGCGGCAGGGCTTCCGCGCGCTTCACGAGTCCCGGCAGATCCGCGGCGGTGAAGGCGCGCATCGCTTCGAACAGTTCGTAGTGCTGCACGAGCGACAGCGGCTCCTTCAGCGCCGTGAAGAGCTGCGCGATGCGATCGTCGTCCGACGTGGCAAAGGCCGATGCGCTCCGGGATCGCTCGTTCACGCCGACGGGTGGCGCGTCATGCGCAGGGCGCGTTTCCGCCGTCCCCGCGCGACCGCTGGAGTGGAGGCTGCGTCCAGCGATCGCTCCGATGGCCAGCCCGGCGGCGCAGGTGAGGATGAAGGTGGCCGGCTTCAAAAGTCTCTTCCCAAGTTGCGTTTCTTCCTTTCCTCATCCACGCCCGGCAAGGCGCGGAGCCAGGCGCGCGCGCCCTCGGGATTCTCCCAGCTCCATCTCCCGAAAACCCACATCGCAGCGAGGGTGCGCGCCTCGGGATCGGCGACCTGCGAAACCCATTCCGCCGCCGCGGCCGGATCGGCGTGCGCCGCGATCCTGGCATACTCCGTCATGGCTCGATCGCGCTCCGAGCCGGCGGGTAGTTGCTCAATCCACGCCGCCGCACTCCGCAGATCGCGCTGGCTCCACTTTTCCGCGACCGTGCCGATGACACGCTCGCGCACCTTGCCCTCCGGAAACTGCATCGCCCACTGCACCGCCGCCGGGGCATTCTTCGTCGCGAGCACCGTGGCGAGTTGCCCGGCGAGCGCGCCATCCTTATCACGACCAGCCACGGAGGCGTAGGCCGCGGTGGCCTGCGCGAGATCGCCCGCACCTCCGATGCTGAGCGCCGCCTGGAAGTGCGCCTCGTCGCGCAGCAGCCCCGGCGGCAGCGCATCCGCCCAGGCGAGCATCGCCGCACGATCGTTCTGCGCCATCTCGCGCAGGTGCTTGCCGAGCTTTTCCACCACCGCCGCATCCCGTGTGGCGGCGCTGTCCGCCAGCCAGGTCCGCAGTGCGTCCGGATCGCGCTGGGCCCACTCCTTCACGATCTCCCCGAAGACCACCCGCTGCGGATCGAATTCCGCGGTCGCCGCCCAATCCGCCGCTTCACCACACTTCGCGCCCTGCACCCAGTCGGCGATGCCCTTGGCAAAACGTTCACCCCACCCACCGCCATACAATGGCCCGCCCCGCGGCAACTCTTCCTTCAGCCACGGGAGCGGATCCTCCACCGACGAGTTCCGGAGCGATTCCAAACTGTCCATCACGATCTCGCGTCGGCTCGCCGGGTTCTCCATTCGGTCGAGCAATTCACGGAAAACCCCCACGCCGCGTTTACCCGCCTCACGCATCACACCCTTGATCAGCTCCTGGCGCGCAGATCCGGCAGGCTCGGCCGCTGCCGCATCGAAAGCCGCACGCGGATCGCCTGCCGCCAGTCCGAACACGTAGCCATGCACCGCCGTCTGATGATTCGCGCCGTCCGGGAAGCTCGCGAGGAATTGTCGGGCCTTCGCAGGATCGCTCCGGGCCACCGTGAGGAGCAGCGCGAAGATGCCTGCACTGCGCTCCGGCCCCGGCGGCCGCGAGGCCAGATAGTCCTTGGTCCACTGCGGATCATGCCTGGCGAGCGCACGACAGGCCCCGCCCTGCACCGCATACCAGCGCTCGTTCCCGGCCTTCCACTTCTTGCCCGCGTTCGGCACGCCGAGAAAGGGCGTGCTCCCGAAAAAGTGCAGCGCCGCCGCCGGATCGAGCGCCAGCCAGCGACTAAAATAGACTTCCGCAAAAGCCCCGCGCGTCTCCGCGCCCGACCCGACTTTCTGCAAGCGCTCCAGCAGCGCATTCGGATCACTGGCCGCCGCGAGGAAGTCCGCCGCGTCCATCTTCAGCAGCGCCGCATAGAGCGCGTGATCGCGGACATACCCGGCACGCTGATCCGCCACGCGAAAGACCTCATCCGTGCGCGCCTGTGACGCCGCGGGAGAGTCGTCCACCTTGTCCCGCGAGGGCTCCGTGGCTACGAGAGGCACCGGCGGCGGCGCCACCGGGGGAAGCACTGCCTCGGCGCGTTCGCTCAAGCGGATGCCGGCAAACCCGAGCACGAAACTCCCCACCCCAGCAAGCGCGAGCGGGAGCGCCGTGACCATGCGCGCCGCCTTCGAGACGGGATGCATCTGCGGGCCGTTTGATGGTGGGTTCATGGTGGGGACCGGAACCGAAGCGACTGGCGGTGAGACACGACCCCTTTGCACCGGTTCAAATTTCGCCGCGGATCACTGATTCGGCGTGGAAATTTTCAACTGAGGATTCTGCACGCTGAGATCGCCAGAGCGCTCGGCATCCGCGTAAAGGAAGACGCTGTTCGGCCTCGCTGCCTCGATGGTGAACGTCAGCGCAACGGCGGCGACTGTGAACAGGGGGCGGTGGAGTGGTGTGCTGTCCGCGTCCCAGCCTGCGATGGAATGGCGTGACTGGCTCGGAGGGCCGAGCGATTCCACGGGAACCCGGAATGGAAAGCGTGGGCTACTTTTTTAGGACGCTCTCGATCTTCGTCGCGACTTGGCCGGCGAGTTTCTCGTAGCCGGCGGGCGTGTAGTGGACATTGCCGGGGCCGAGGAACATCTCGGGGCCGAAGGCCTTGGTCGTGGCGTGGAGGTCGTCGATGAGGGCGCCGTGTTTCTCCATCACACGCTCGGCGGCAGCGTTGTATTTCACTTCATCGCCGACGATACGGCCCGCCTCGCCCTCGGGGACGACGGTCGTGGTGGCGAAGATGAGCGTGGCTCCGGTTTGCTTGAGACGCAGCACGAGCGTTTCGAGATTCTTTTCGTAGTCGGGCAACGGCACGGAGAGCGTGCCTTTGAGCTTGTCGCGATTGCCCTGCTCCTTCGATTCGGGATTGCGATAGCACAGATCATGGAGGCCCCAATTGAAATGAATGACGTTCCATTTTCCGTCGCCGAGCCACTTGTCGAGGTTGGCGAGTCCGGCCCGCGTGTCGCCGCAGTTTGCCTTTGGCCGGCTGACGGTGACCTTGCCTTTCAGGAGTTCCATGACGGGCTTCGTGTAGCCGATGGAGATCGAGTCACCGATGATGAGCGCTTTTGGCAAAGCATCGTCCGCATTCGTGCGGAGGATGCCGAGGGCGGCAATGAAGATGAGGATGCGTTTCACGGGTTACTTTGCTTTCAGCGTCGCGATGAGGAAATCGGTCGGGGTGGCGTGCTTCACATCGGGAGCGCCGGGATACTGGAGTTCGCAAGGGACGCCGAGCGCCTGGCAATGCTCCTGGAGCTTTACGCCGAAGTTCGAGGTGTGCGTGGGGTCTTTCTGATCCTGGCCGAGCGCGGGCGCTACGCTGTAGATGAGGTAAATGGCCGGGTCGTCTTTGCTCACGAGCGCATAGGGCGAGTACTCCGCGATCCAGGGCAGGATCTTTCCGCGTTCCGCGAGAAACTGCGGGAACGAGCCGATGCCAAAGGCATGCCCGCCGTATTTGCTGTTCGGCGTCCACTCCTTCATCTGCTGCGGGTCGAGCGTGGTCTGTGCGGCGGTCACCGCGGCGCATTGGAGGCGTGAGGATTCGCGGGCGATGGGATCGTCGCTCTTCGGATCGGCGAGGTCATCGTGAAAGGCGATCCACAGGCTGGAGCACGCGCCGGCCGAGCCTCCCGCGGCGCCGATGCGGTTCTTGTCGATGTTCCACTCCGCGGCCCTGCTGCGCACAAACTGCAACGCCCGCGCGGCATCGTGCAGCGGCCCTTTCACCGGCGGCTGGATGCCTTCCGCCTCGGCCATCTTGATGAACCGGTAGTTGATCGAGGCCACCGAGATGCCCGCTTTCAAAAGCGCGGCCACATCGACAAAGCGGTCCACACGCTCCTTCTCGCCGCCCTGCCATCCGCCGCCGTGAATCACGAAGGCGACGGGCGTGGGTGTCGGCGACTCGGCTTTCCAGAAATCGAGGACGTGCCGCTCATGCGTGCCATAGCGCACTTCGGTGAAGGTCGGCTTCGGCACGGACGCCGCGTAAGCGGGCGCAGCCGTGGCTTGCGGCGCGGGTTCGGCCTTGGCTGGGGTCTGCGCCGCCAGCGGCAGGCTGATGGTGAGCAGGGTCGTGAGGAGGAGTGGGAGCGGCTTCATGAATAGCTTCGGTCGTGAGATGCGGAAACGGGCACCTGTTCGCCGCACTACTTCACTTTCATCACGCCGCGCATGATGAGGTGGTGGCCGGGGAAGGAGCAGATAAACGGGTAGTCGCCCGGCGTGGTCGGCGCGGTGAATTCGATGACTTCCTCCTTGCCATTCTCGACCAGCTTGCTGTGCCAGAGGATGTCCGGGCTCTCAGGGACGAAGTTCATCTCAAATCCCTTGGCACCGAGATTGATCGCCTTCATGCCGACGTCGTCCGCGGTGCCCGGTTTCACGAGCAGGATGTTGTGCGGCATGAAGTCCTGGTTGGCGAAG
>JANPHH010000050.1:0-16449 GCA_031424375.1 Chthoniobacter sp.
CGTGCGGCCTCCACCGTTTCCACGCGAGATCGTGCGCCTCCGGCGCGAGCGGAAATCGGCGAACTGGAGTTCACCGCTTGTATGTTGGAATTGCTCGTTGCACTGCCGGTGAAAAGCAGGTGGTAAAACGAGCAATTCCAACATACAAGCGGTGAACTCCAGTTCGCCGATTTCCGCTCGCGCCGGAGGCGCACGATCTCGCGTGGAAACGGTGGAGGCCGCACGGCAATCACCGCCGCCTTGCCAGCAGAAGGGCGCCTCCGGCGCGAATGGCGGCCGGCGAACTGGAGTTCGCCGCTCCTTGGGTGCGTGCGCCTCCGAATGGCTTTGGAAATCCGGCAGGTTCATTGGAGCGGGGTAGAGGGAGCCTGAGCGACCAGAATGAAATCGAGGGACCTCGGAGTGCCGGGAACTGCGCGATCCACAGAAGATGGAGGTCATTGGCTGGGGCTGTCGCGCAGCGCCCGCCCGGCTCGGTTGCAATCCGCTCCGGATGCCAGGGCCTTGTTGAGTTTCGGTATCCCTCGAAGCCGGCCGCGAGATTGCATCCGGCGAGTTAGCCACTAGCCTCGCGAGCCATGCGCCTCGCGCTTGCTCTCATCCTCCTCGCCACCGCGCCGCTCCATGCCGAAAACTGGCCGACCTGGCGCGGGCCACGGCTCGACGGCACGAGCGCCGACGGAAACGTGCCGACGATATGGAGCGCGACGGAAAACATCGCGTGGAAGACCGAGCTCCCCGGCACCGGCCATGCGTCACCGATCGTCTGGGGCGATTCCGTTTTCACCGTCGCCTCGCTGGAGAGCGAAGAGCGGCTGCTCCTCTGCCTCGACCGCCGCACCGGCGCGCAGCGCTGGCAGACCCCCGTGCTCCGGGCACCGCGCGAGCAGGTTCATCGGCTGAACACGCATGCCTCGAGCACGCCGGCCACGGATGGCGAGCGCGTCTTCACGGCGTTCCTTGACGTGCGCGAGGCGGTGGTCGCGGCGCATGATTTTTCGGGAAAAGAACTGTGGCTGAAACGCGTGGGCGCCTTCGCGAGCAAACACGGCTTTTGCAGCTCGCCGATTCTCTTTCAAGACAAGGTGATCGTGAACTGCGATCACGACGGCGACGGCTACATCGTCGCGCTCGCCCGTACCGATGGCCGCGAACTCTGGCGCATCGACCGGCCGAACAAAACCCGCAGCTATTGCGCGCCGCTGATTTGCGATGCCGCCGGCCGCACCCAGATGGTTCTCGCCGGCTCGAAGTGCGTGGCGAGTTACAACCCGGCCGACGGCAAACTCCTCTGGATGATCGACGGCCCCACCGAGCAGTTCGTCGCCTCGCTTGTCTTCAATGAGCGCGCGAATCTCTTCTTCCTCACCGCCGGTTTCCCGCAGCACCACATCCTCGCCATTCGCCCGGACGGCACCGGCGACGTGACCGCCACGCACATCGCCTGGCGCACGCAAAAGGGCGCGGCTTACGTGCCGTCGCCGATTTCCGCGGGCGACTACTTCCTCATGACCTCCGACACCGGCATCGGCGAATGCTTCGAAGCAGCGACGGGCAAGGTGCTGTGGGAGGAACGCCTCGGCGAACAACACGCCTCACTCATCTCCGCGAATGGGCTCGTCTACTTCCTGAATGACAACGGCGTGATGAACATCATCCGTCCCGGCGCACAGTTCGACCTCGTGGCGCGCAACGAACTCGGCGAACGCACCTTCGCGTCACCGGCGGTGAGTGACGGGCAGCTCTTCATCCGCGGCGAGCGTCACCTTTTCTGTATCGGGGCGAGGTAACGGTCCGCGAGGAAAGCAGGCGTTGAATAACGTGGCGCGCCCGCCGCATCTGTGGCGGCTGTAGGGCGTCTGTGCCAGACGCCGGGGGGGTGTGCGATCTGTAGGGCGTCTGTGTCAGACGCGGGGGGGTGCGCCTGCGGCGGAGTGGCGGAGGCGTTTCGCAGAAACGCCCTACAGTCGTCTGCGTGAGACTTGGAGGACGTCCAGAATTGACCCGCGCTCGGATCAGTCCCAGAGCCGGTCGAGCGCGGTGCTTACGGCGGCGAAGATCTCATCGACCTCCGCATGGCTGACGGTGAGCGGCGGCGAGACGGCGATGATGTCGCGAATGCCGCGCACGATGACGCCTTCTTTGCGAGCCAGCGCCGCGCCTTTCACGCCGAGGAGTGTCGTCGGGGTGAGCGCCGCGCGTCCGCCGCGGGGGAGGAGTTCCAGCGCGCCGATCAGGCCGAGGCCGCGGATTTCCCCGACCGCCGGATGCCCCGCGAAAGCGCGCATCTTCCGCTGAAAGTAGGGCCCGACATCCGCGAGCACGCGGGGGATGAGTCCGTCATTCTCGATGATTTGCAGATTTGCCAACCCGGCCGCGCAGGCCGTGGGATGGCCGCTATAGGTGAACCCGTGCGCGAAGTATCCGCCGTGCATTACGGCTTCCGCGATCTCGTCGCTCACCATCGTCGCGCCGAGCGGGATGTAGCCGCTGGTCAGTCCCTTCGCGAGGGTCATCAGGTCCGGCTCCAGCTTCCACATCTCGCTGGCGAACCAATCGCCGAGCCGACCGAAGCCACTAATGACTTCATCCGCGACGAAGAGGATGCCCTTTTCCCGCAGGAGCTGACGCAGCGCGGCGAGGTAACCCGGCGGCGGCGGAATCACGCCACCCGCGCCCTGCACGGGTTCGACGAACATCGCGCCGATCGTTTCCGCGCCTTCGCGGTCGATGATGCGCGCGGTTTCCTCCACGCACCACTTTCCGTACGCCACGGGATCGGCCTCCTTGCTGGCGGCGTAAGCGTGGGGGGCGGGCACGTGGATGAAACCGGGGAGCGGCAGGCCAAACGGCTCCGTGCAACTCGGCAGCCCGGTCATGCTCGTGGTGGCGATGGTCACGCCGTGATAGGAAAAATTCCGCGAGAGGATTTTCGTGCGCTGCGGCTGGCCGCGCAGCTTCCAGTAACCGCGGATGATTTTCAGCGCGGTCTCATTCGCCTCTGAACCGGAGTTACTGAAGATCGTGCGATTGAGATTTGCGGGCGCGAGTTCCGCGAGCTTCTGCGCGAGCCGGATCGCGGGCTCGGTGGTCGTATTAAAGAACGACGGATAAAAGCAGACCTGGCGGAGCTGCGTGGTGATCGCGTCGATGATCTCGGTGCGGCCGTAGCCCACATTCACGCACCACAGACCGGCGAGGCCGTCGAGCAGCTTGCGCCCGTGCGAGTCGGTGACGTAGACGCCCTCCGCGGAGACGATGATGTGCGTGCCTTGGGCATGCATGTCGTCGTGGTTGGTGAAGGGATGGAGATGAAACCGGGCGTCGATTTCTTCGAGGGGGGCGGCGGTGCTTGCCATGCCTGCAATGAACCACGAGTTTCCGAAGGCAGGCAAACGATATGGCACAATTCTCGTTCCTCTCCGCCGACCTCGCCCCCGGCGATGCGCGCTCTGTCGAGTTCGACATGGGCCGGGTGGAAGTCCGGCGCGTCGAGTCGCGGGATGACTCGCTATTCGAGCCGACCTACGCGCGGCTGTGGGAGCAATTTGGCGACGCTCACGAAATCGAATCGCGGGAGGTGCTCGGGCGCCGGCTCGCGTGGAATCCGGCGGTGCCCCGCGCGGGGCTCGCGATGCGCTACGATCTGCTGCTGGTGCGAAGTGAGGGCGTTTTTGTCGCGGCGCGCGATCACACCGCGATCGCCGATGCCGATGGTGTGGTGGTCCATCTTTCCCATCTCCTCATCGATCCCGCCTGGCGCCGCGGCGGCCTCGCCGGCTGGCTGCGCGCGCTCCCGCTCCAGACGGCGCGGGCTTGTCTCGCGGCGGCGGGATCTTCTCCCGATGCGCCGATCGTTCTCGCGGCGGAGATGGAGTATGCCGATGGCGTGGACGTCGCCCGCGACATCCGTCTGAAGGCTTACGAACGCTCCGGCTTCCAAAAAGTCGACCCGACGGTCGTAAAGTATCATCAGCCGGATTTCCGCTCCTTCGCCGAGATCGATGCGAGCCAGCCGCAGCCGCTGCCCTTTCAACTCATCATCCGCCGCGTCGGTCGGGAAATGGAGACGCACATCACGGGCGCAGAAGTGCGGTCGATCGTCGCGCGGTTTTACCAAGTGTATGGGCAGGAGGCCCGTGCGCAGGATATGGCGGTGGTCTGGAAAGAACTTGATGCCTACCCGCCCGACGATGCGCGGATCGCGCTCGTCCCGCCGACTTCAATATGCTGACGGCATTTTTCCACCCAGGTTACGCCGCGCCGATCGGCGACCACGTCATGCCGATCCGCAAGTTCGGTCTCGTCGCCGACGGCCTGCGCGACTGCGCGGACGTGCGGCTCGTCGAGCCCGCGCCGGTGACGGAGGACGACCTGCGCCGCGTGCATACGGCGGAATACATCACGGCGATCCTGACGGGCGAACCGCGGGCGCTCGCACAGGGGCAGAAATTTCCGTGGACGCGCAAGCTTTACCCCAGCGTCTGCCTGACCAGCGGCGGCTGTCTCGCCGCGGCGCGGCAGGCGTTGAGCGACGGCGTCTCCGCGGCACTGGTCAGCGGGTTTCATCATTCATGCGCCGATCATGGCGAAGGATTTTGCACGTTCAATGGACTCGTCGTCGCCCTCGAAGCGATGCGCGCCGCGGGTGAGATCCGCACCGCCGCTGTGCTCGACATGGATCTGCACTACGGCAATGGCACCGCGCAACTCGCGGCGACGCGCCCGTGGCTCACCGCGCTCTCCATTTACGGCAACGACTACTGGAACAACGTGCCCTACCGCGACGTGACGGTGCGCCAGCATGAGGATGGCGAAAACCACCGCTCCTTCGCGCTGCCCGCCGGCTGCGACCGCGCAACGATGCTGCGGAATCTCGACGAAGCGCTCCCACTGCTCGCCGCCGCGCGGCCCGACGTGCTGCTCTATCAGGCTGGCGCGGATCCCTACTTCGATGATCCCTATTCCCCGCTCGCGCTCGATCACGATGACCTCCTCGCTCGCGATCGGCGCGTATTCGAATTCGCCCGCGAGCATCGCATCCCCATCGCGTGGGTCCTCGCCGGTGGCTACACCGAGGATGTGAGTAAAATCGTCCGCGTCCACTTGAATACCTTCACCGCGTGGCGCGAAGTTTTCACCCCATGAGCACGCCCTCCGAAACCTGGCAAAACCGCAGCCCCGGCGACCTCTCGATCCTGCTTCCTCCCGTCACGTCGGGTGAGGTGGACGCGGCGGTCAGCGCCGCCGTGAACGCCGCCCCCGCCTGGGCGCGCACGCCACTGGCGGAGCGGGCCGAATGCCTGCGGGCGGCCCAGCGCGAACTCACCGCCGCGAAGGAACGGCTCGCCCACAGCATCGCGCTGGAGACCGGCAAGCCGATCACCGAGGCCCTGGGCGAAGCGGGCGCGGTGATCGCCAAAATCGATTTCACCATCGGGGACGCCGAGCGGTATCTCGCGGAGGAAACGATCTCCGATGGGCCGCATCCCGGCCTGGTTCGTCGTCGCTCACGGGGTCCCGCCGCAGTCATCGGTCCATTCAATTTTCCCCTGCACCTCGGACACGGCGCCAACGTCGCGCACCTCCTCGCGGGGAACCCCGTCATCTTCAAACCCTCGCCGCTCGCCCCGCTCGTGGCGGCGGAATACGGCGCGATCATGACCGCGGCGTTGCCCGCAGGAGTGTTTGCCGTGCTACAAGGTGGCGGAAGTGTCGGCCAGGCGCTGTGCCTCGATCCGCGAGTCCGCGCGGTTTGTTTCACCGGCTCGGTGTCAGTCGGCCGCGCGCTCGCCCGCGCTCTTGCCGATGATTTCTCAAAGGAACTCGCGCTCGAACTCGGCGGCAGCAACGCGCTGCTCGTCTGTGCCGACGCCGACCTCGACAAAGCCGCTGTCGCCGCCGCCGATGGCGTCTGCCTCACCGCGGGCCAGCGCTGCAACGCAACCAGCCGGATCATCGTGGAGCAATCGGTCGCGCCGGCGTTCGAGCAGCGGTTTCTCGCTGCGCTCGATGCATTCCAGCCCGGCGATCCGCTGCTCCCCGCGACCCGCCTCGGCCCGGTGATTAATGCCGCTGCAGTCGAGCGTTACGAACGATTGTTGGCGACTCCGCAAACCGAGTGGATCCTTCCGGGTGCAGTTCTGCCAGAGGTCGCTGGAAAGCGCGGCCACTACGTGCGCCCCGCCGTCCAGCGCGGGCGCAACGAAGTCCCCGCCGAGAGCGAGTGCTTCGTCCCGATCGTCGCGCTGCACGTCGTCGCCGATGTCGACGAAGCCGTGCGCGTGCAAAGCGCTTCGCCCTTCGGCCTCACCGCATCGATCTTCACGCGCTCCGAGTCCCTCTTCCGACGCCTCGGCGAACAGCTCGAAGTCGGGAATCTCTACGCCAACCTGCCGACCACCTTTTCACCCTCCACGCTTCCATTTGGCGGACTCCGCGCCTCCGGAAATGGCCGCCCGGGCGGACGCGGATTCGTGCGTTTCACGACGCAGGAGCAAGCGCTGCAATGGAGTGTATTTCCAACCGGTTCATGATTTCGCTTCAAACCGATCCAGACCGGCCTTAGCAGTTACAAACGGATGACCACTGCGACACCAGCGACTCCGAGATTCCGCATTCCTTCTGGGATGCCGCTGGTGAACCTACTCTGCGGGTGGTGGACGCTGGCGGTCTTCTCATTCCTGTATCTGCCGATCATCCTGCTGGTCGTCTATTCCTTCAACGCCTCGGATTTCATCTCGGTCTGGGGCGGCTTCAGCCTCGAGTGGTATCGCAAGCTGCTCGACAACGGCCCGTTGATGGACTCGGTGAAGAACAGCCTGATCGTCGCGTTTCCCACGACGATACTCTCAGTGATCCTCGGGACCATCGGAGCTTGGTTGCTCTATCGCTACCGCTTCCCAGGCTTGCGTGCGCTCGGTCTCCTCATCTTTGTTCCCATGGTCATCCCGGAAGTCATCATGGGTGTTAGTTTACTCACCTTGTTTGCGGTCATTTCCAATCCGCTGAACGCCTGGCTCGCCACTTTTACCGAACACGAATTTGGACGTGGTTATCTGACGATCATCATCGCGCACACGACCTTTTGTTTCCCCTTCGTCCTCGTCGCCGTGCAGGCGCGGTTGGCTGGAGTGGACCCAAATCTGGAGGAAGCTGCGATGGATCTCGGTGCCCCGCCACTCAAGGCTTTCTGGCTGGTCATGGTTCCATATCTTCTGCCGGCGATTGTCTCCGGCGCGCTGATGTCATTCACCCTCTCGATGGACGAAGTGATCGTCACCTTTTTCGTCACCGGTCCCGAGTCGCAGACGCTGCCGCTCAAGGTATTCGGCCTCGCCAAGAAAGGCCTTGATCCTTCGCTCAACGCGATCTCCACCGTTTTCGTCGTCGCCACCGCGGCCTTCGTCCTCGTGGCCGAAAGCATCCGCAAACTCAACCGCTAACCTACCATGAAAACAAACCGCCTAGTTATAGCCATCGCTGCGCTCTGCGCGCTCACCTTGCCCAGCTATGGGCAGGCAAAAAAGAAATCCGTACTCAACCTGTTCTGCTGGTCGGAATACGTCCCGCAGTCAGTCATCGACGGCTTCACCAAGGAAACCGGCATCAAGGTCAATCAGGAGAACTACGCATCGAACGAAGAGATGCTGTCAAAGCTGCTCGCGGGCGGTTCAAAGTATGACCTGATCCAGCCGTCCGAATACACGATCGAAGCGCTGATCAAGGCGGAGAAGCTCGAGACGCTAAACCTCGCGAATATCCCGAACATCAAGAATCTCGATCCGAAGTTCACCAAACTGCAGCACGATCCGGAGGGTAAGTATTGCGTAACTTGGATGGCAGGCACCGTCGGTATCGTGGTCAATACAGCAAAGGTCAAAGAGCCCATCACCGGTTACAAGGATGTCTTTGCGGGTAAATACAAGAAACGCATCGTCGTCCTGAACGACGCGCGGGAAATCGTCTCCTGGGCGCTGAACACGCTCGGTCTGCCGATCAATGAAATCACCCCGGAAGCGCTCGATAAAGCGAAGCCGGTGGTCGCAGAGTGGCTCCCGCAGGTCAAGGTCTATGATTCCGACTCACCGAAGACCGCGCTGCTCAACGGCGACGTGGATCTCGGTATTGTCTGGAGTGGCGAGGCGGCGATCCTTTGGAAGAAGAACAAGAAGTTCCAATACGTGCTGCCCGCGGAAGGTGCGCATCAGTTCATCGACAGCCTTGCCATTCCGAAAGGCGCGCCGAACAAGGACAACGCCGAGAAATTCATCGACTACATCCTGCGCCCCGAAGTGAGCGTGAAGATTTCTGATGAGTTTCCCTACACCAATCCCAACGCCGAAGCCGTGAAACTCCTCAAGCCTGAACAGCGCGACAATCCGGCGAGCTATCCGGCCGGTTCGCCGAAGCTTGATCTCTTCAAAGACATCGGCAAAGCGGCCAAGGACATCGACAAACTCGTGAGCGACTTGAAGGGCAAGAAGAAGTAAGCCGCGTCTTGACGCCATCCGCGAATGCAAGCCGGACTCGGTCCACCTCCACTCACTGCCAGTCAGCGCCGACCCGGCTTCATGGGGTGGCTGCTGATGGCACCGATGCTTTTGTGGCTGTTTGCGTTCGTCGTCGCTCCCACGCTCATCCTGCTGGTCTATAGCTTCTGCCAGCGGGATGAGCTTGGGGAGGTCGTGTTCTCGTTTTCATGGGAGAACTATCGCCGAATCTTCATCGATGAGGATGGAACCTTTGGGACGACCTACTTCACCGTCTTCGTCCGCTCCGTCGTCTATGCGGGACTGACCACGATTATCTGTCTTATGATGGGATATCCGGTCGCGTGGTTCATTGGCCGTGCGCCTGAGCATCGGCGGAATCTGCTGCTGACACTGGTAATGATCCCATTCTGGACGAGTTTTCTCATCCGCACTTACGCGTGGATCACGATCCTGAGCACGAATGGCCTGCTCAATGGGTTCCTGCAATACACCCGGATCATTTCCGACCCTTTCGAGATGCTTTACACCCCTGGGGCGGTGGTGCTTGGGCTCGTTTACTCCTATCTGCCGTTCCTGATTCTCCCGGTCTACGGGAGTGTCGAGAAGCTCGATAACTCACTCGTCGAGGCGGCTTTCGATCTCGGGGCGGGACCCGTGCGTGCGTTTCAGAAAATCATTTTGCCCCTGACCCGACCTGGCGTGGTCGCCGGCATCCTGCTCGTTTTCATCCCGGCGATCGGGATGTTTGCCATCACGCAGTTGATGGGAGGCGGCACCGATCCCACGATCGGCGAGGTGATTCAGAATCAATTCATGTCCGCACGCGACTGGCCATTTGGCGCCGCGCTCGGGATGAGCCTCGTGTTTGTGTTCATCGTCGCCTTTTGGCTTACCTCTCGAAAACAGGTGGAATCCTGAGCGGGTGTAATCGAAGCCTGTCATTCCGAGCGGAATGGCGGGGGCCCGAGCGACCAGAATGCAGTCGAGGGACCCCGGAGTGCCGGGAACTGCACGATCTTCCGCAGGCTGAGGTCCCTCGATTGTCCCCACGGCACCATGGACCTCTCGCAAAGCCTCGAGTCCGTTACACTCCGCTCGGGATGACAGGCGTTTTGCGGCGGGGATTTCTGTGAGTAAATGAGCACCGGAATTGGGGCTAAGTAACGCCCGGTTTGCCAAATGGCTCGCGGAACGATACGTTGCGGCGCCTGCCGTCCTATCGGTCGGCAAACCTTTTATGCCAAATGCAATGGTCATCGGCCTCGGCGGAGTTGGTTCCGTCATCGGCCGCAAGCTTCACGAATACGAGTGTTTCGACCGGATCATCCTCGCGGATGTCGATCCGACCTTCGCTCAAAAACTCCAGGCGGAAACAAAGCGCAGCCGCTTTGAAGTCCTCACACTCAATGCCATGGATACCGCGAAGGTCGCCGCGGCCATGGTTCAACACAAAGTCGCGGTAACGCTCAATGCGTGCACCTGCAACACGAACCACTCGGTCCTCGATGCGTGCCTGAGCGCCGGCTCCCATTACATCGACATGGCGGCCGATATCTATTCGCCGCCGGGCGTCAAGCGACCGGGCAAGAATTCCTATGAAGCGGAGATCGAGAAATACAATCACGCGTATCTGGACAAAGGTCTCGCTGGGATTCTGTGCATGGGTTGCGACCCAGGCGCCGTAAATGTCTTCGCCCGGTGGGCGATGGATCGCCTCGATACCGCGAGCAGCATCCGAGTTCTCGACGCCGACAATGCGGAGGTGAAAGGTTACCGTTTTGCCGTTCTCTTCTCACCGGAGACGCTATTCGAGGAACTCAATGCGATCCCCTACTATGTGAAGGAAGGACGCGTGACTGCCGGGAAGCCGTTGGAGACAGAAGTGGACTGGCATCGCTTCCCGGATCCCATCGGTCTTCAGCAGACTTATGCGGTGGCCCACGAGGAAGGTGTGAGCCTCGGATTGTATCCGCCCTTTGTGGAGAAGGGCGTCAAGTATTCGGTGTTCAAATACAGCGTGTCCGAACAGATGGTCCACGTTGCAAAGTCGATCGATTTACTGAACCTCGATACTTGGAAGAAAGTGAAAGTGGACGGCGTGGAGGTGTCGCCGATTCGCGTCGCGACGGCCAATCTTCCGAAGCCGGCACAACTCGGCGCGACGGTGGACGGTTACTCCTGCGTGGGAACCGAAGTGCGCGGGACCAAGGATCGGAAGCGCGTCGAATACTTCATCTACACGATGGATAGTCATCGGGATGCCTACGAAAAGTGGGGTTACTCGCTGACCGTGGTGCAAACTGGGATTCCGCCGGCGCTGACCGCCAAGTTGCTGGTGAGCGGTCACGTCAAGGAGCGCGGAGTGATGATGCCGGAATCTTTGGATCCGGAGCACCTAATGGAAAACTTCTCCCGCGAAGGCCTGCAGATTTTCTGCGAGAAACGCGAAGTCGAAAGAATGTAACTACTGCCAGTTGCCTTCCGCCGTGACGGGCGGAGGTTGCATCCATTCCCTATGAAACCGCTCCCGATGTTTCTCAACGGCGTGTGGACGGAGGCGGTCGAAGGCGGCACGCGCGAAATCTTCAACCCAGCCAACAATGAAGTGGTCGCGGTGGCAGCGGACGGAACCGATCGTGATGCGGAAGCGGCGATTCTGCATGCGCGGCGCGCTTTTGACGAAGGTCCGTGGCCGCAGATGCGCGCGCCCGAGCGGGCGGGGTATTTGTTCAAGCTCGCGGACTTGATGGAAAGAAGCGCCGACGAACTTGCGACGCTGGAGACAAAGAACAACGGCAAGCCGCTCCGCGAGGCGAAGTTCGACGTCGCAGATGCTGCGGCGTGTTTTCGTTATTACGCGGGTCTGATCACCAAGCCCCTCGGGCAGACCTACGAAGTCGGTGACCCAACGATTCAATCGATGGTCGTGCGCGAGCCGATTGGAGTTTGCGGGCAGATCATTCCGTGGAACTATCCGCTGCTCATGGCGGCGTGGAAACTCGCGCCCGGGCTGGCGGCGGGTAACTGCTGTATTCTCAAGGCGGCGGAGGCGACGCCGATGACGGCGGTGTGTTTGTTCGAACTCATCGCCGAAGCCGGGTTTCCGCCGGGGTCCGCCCAGTTGCTCCTCGGTCCCGGCACGGGTGTCGGGGAGACGCTGGCCGCGAGTATGCTCGTGGATAAGATCGCCTTCACCGGTGGAACGGCGACGGGGCGCAAGATCATGGCGGCGGCAACTTCGAACATCAAAAAGGTGACGCTGGAACTCGGCGGCAAAAGTCCCAACATCATCTTTGCCGATGCGGATTTCGAAGTGGCGCTGGAGTTCGCGATGTTCGGAATCTTCGCCGGCCAAGGGGAGGTGTGCAGCGCCGGATCGCGACTGCTGCTCGAGCGTTCGCTGGCCGACCGCTTTTTGCCCCGACTCGCGGAGGCGTGCGGAAAGATCGTCGTGGGCGATGGAATGGAAGAAAAGACGGAGATGGGCCCGCTGATTTCCCGCGCTCACACCGACCGCGTGATTGGTTACATCGAGGCCGGAAAGGCGGAGGGCGCGGAAGTGCTCTGCGGCGGGCAGCGACTCACGGAGGGCGCACTGGCGCGCGGCAACTTCGTGGCGCCGACGGTCTTCACGCAAACGAAGCCGGAGATGAAGATTGTTCGCGAGGAAATCTTCGGCCCCGTTCTTGTGGTGCAGCTTTTCGACACGGAGGAAGAAGCCATTCGCCTCGCCAACGACACGATCTACGGCCTGGCCGGTGGTGTCTTTACCGGCGACTACGCGAAGGGGTTGCGCGTGCTGCGCAAACTGCGCGCCGGAATTACGTGGCTGAACACGTATCACCCGACCTTCAACGAAGCGCCGTGGGGCGGCTACAAACAGAGCGGCATCGGGCGTGAACTCGGCACCTTCGGTCTCGATGCCTATCTCGAAACGAAGCAGATCAATATCAACCTTGTTCCGCAAAGGCTGAATTGGTTCAGTGGGCTGTAACCCGCCACATGGTTGAACTTCGCAACGTCACGAAACGCTTCGCCGGTTTTACCGCCGTCACGGACGTCAACCTCTCGATTCAGGCCGGTGAGTTTCTGACCCTGCTCGGTCCCTCCGGCTGCGGAAAGACGACGTTGCTCCGGATGATTTCCGGCTTTGAGACGCCCACCGAAGGCAGTGTGTGGTTGAACGGCGAGGACGTGACGCACGTGCCGCCGTATCGGCGAAACGTGAACCAGGTTTTCCAAAGCTACGCGCTCTTTCCTCATCTCACGGTGGAGGAAAACATCGGCTTCGGGCTGAAGATGCAAAAGGTCGCGAAGGCGCAGATCACTGAGCGGGTGAAGAAGGTCACGGAGCTCGTCTCGCTCGGCGGCATGGAACAGCGCAAGCCGAGCCAGCTCTCCGGCGGTCAACGGCAGCGGGTGGCGCTCGCGCGGGCGATCGTGTGCGAACCGAAGGTGCTGCTGCTCGACGAACCGCTCTCCGCGCTCGACGCCAAGCTCCGACACAATATGCAGGTGGAACTCAAGCGGCTGCAGAAGAAACTTGGGATCACTTTCATCTTCGTGACGCATGACCAGGAGGAGGCCTTGACGATGTCTGATCGCATCGCCGTGGTGAATAAGGGGCGGATCGAGCAACTCGGAGAGTCTTCGGAAATCTATCATTCCCCCCAGACCACCTTTGTCGCGAACTTCATCGGCCAGGCGAATATTCTGGAGGCCACGCTCGTCGCCGACGAAGGAAACTTCACCCGGCTGAGTCTGGTCGGCGGAGTCGAGTTACTCGTGCCGAGCGAGGCGCGACTGGCCACGATGACCGATCTGCTGGTCTCGATTCGCCCGGAGAAAGTCCATCTGCAAAAGACGAAGCCAACGGGGGGAAATGCGTTCGAGGCGACGGTCGAGGAGGAGCTTTTCAAAGGTGCAACGGATCAACTCGAACTCAAGACAGACGGGGGACTTGAGCTGACCGTCGTCGTCGCGAATGAGAGTGCGACGCAGGAGTGCTTTCACCAGGGTGAGAAGGTCTGGTGCAGCCTGCACCCCAGCGACATCGTCGTGGTCCGCGCGGAGTAGAGCACAACCGCTAATGGAAGTTTCCGCATCTATCGCGGTGTCATCCTGAGCTTGCGAAGGATCTCGCAGGTAACAGGAGAGGTCCCTCGTTCCCCGGGATGACACTTTCGGAAGAATTCTCGGCAAGTCATCTCGTCGCTACGCGAGCAGGCCTTTCACGAGGTGGCCTTCCACGTCGGTGAGGCGGTAGCGGCGGCCTTGGAATTTGTAGGTCAGCCGCTCGTGATCGATGCCGAGCAGGTGGAGCAGCGTGGTGTGAAAGTCGTGCACGTGGACGCCGTCGCTGACCACGTTGTAGCCGAATTCATCGGTCTCGCCGTAGACGCTTCCCGGCTTGATCCCGCCGCCCGCCATCCATGCGGTGAAGCAGCGTGGATGATGATCGCGACCGAAGTTCGCTTGGATCTTTCCCTGACAATAATTCGTGCGTCCAAACTCGCCGCCCCACACGACGAGTGTGTCGTCGAGCAGGCCGCGTTGTTTTAGATCCTTGATGAGCGCCGCGGCGGGTTGGTCGGTTTCTTTCGCGAGCTTGGGCAGCGCGCCGGGCAAGCCGCCGTGGTGGTCCCAGTCCTGATGATAGAGCTGGATGAAACGCACGCCTTTCTCGGCGAGACGACGGGCTTGCAGGCAGTTCGCGGCAAAGGTGCCGGGCGTCTTCACATCGGGTCCGTAGCTGTCGAGCGTCTCGGCGGATTCCTGCGAAAGATCGGTCACTTCCGGAATGCTCGTCTGCATGCGGAAGGCCATCTCGTACTGATCGATGCGGCCTTGGATCTCGGCATCGGGCGTGCCTTCCATCTGGTGCTCGTGCAACTCGCGCAGGCGGTCGAGCATCATGCGGCGGCTGTCGGCGCTGATACCTTGCGGGTTGCCGAGATACAGCACGGGATCCTTCGCTGCGCGGAACTGCACGCCCTGATGCCGCGCGGGCAGGAAGCCACTGCCCCACAGATGCGAGCCGAGCGGCTGGCCACCTTTACCTTTTGTAATGAGCACGACGAACGACGGCAGATTCTCATTCTCCTGACCCAGCCCGTAGCTCAGCCACGCGCCGAAGCTCGGCCGGCCCGCGATTTGCGAGCCGGTCTGAAAAAACGTCACCCCGGGTCCGTGATTGATCGCCTCGGTGAACATCGAGCGTACCACCGTGATGTCGTCTGCGATCGTCGCGGTGTGCGGCAGCAGTTCGCTGAACCACGCGCCGGATTTCCCGTGCTGGGCAAACTTGAATGGCGAGCCGACCATCGGGATCGACGATTGGTTTCCCGACATCCCGGTGAGCCGCTGCGTGCCGCGCACCGAGTCGGGGAGCTGCTCGCCGTGGCGCTGATTGAGCAGCGGCTTGTAGTCGTAGAGATCGAGCTGCGACGGCCCGCCGGACATGAAGAGATAGATGATCCGCTTCGCCTTCGGCGCAAAGTGCGGCTGGCCGAGGATGCCGCGATCGGCGGCGGCGTGGACATTCTGCGCAAGCAGATCGGCGAGCGCGATGCCACCGAGGCCGGCGCCGAAGCGGTTGAGGAAGTGGCGGCGGTTGATGAAGGGGGATGAGGCTTTCGAGAGGAGAGGTTCAGCGTTCATGGCGTGAGGACGGCGCGGCAGCGGTGAAAAAAACATTGTCATCCTGAGCGGAGCGCAGGTGGGAAGGTGGGCGAAGCGCAGTCGAAGGACCTCTAACGTCTTGCGGGCGGGGGCGGTGCGGAGCGGACGCATGGCCCACCGTAGAAAAAGTTAGAGGTCCTTCGACTGCGCACCGCACCGCACACCCCACCACCACCTTGCCCCATTCCACATGCCTCGCGGCGCTTCGCTCAGGATGACAGGTTTTTGGAGGGGCGCTCATTTCGCGGTTCAGCGTTTCACGACGCAGGCGTCGTGGTTGAGGAGAGCTTGGGCGAGCGTCGTCGCGGCGGCGGCTTCGGGGGCGGGGATGTCAGTGGGAGGCTTGGCGTTTCCGGTCTTGAGCAGCGCGGCGGCTTCGGCGGGTTTCGCGCGGAAGTAGTCAAGCTGCTCGGTGTAAAGCTGTGTGAGGATTTCGCGTTCGCGGGCGTCGGGGTGGCGGCTGAGGCAGCGGAGGAAACCGGCGTCGATCATCGCGGCAACATCGCCTTTCGCATCGGCGTGCAGCTTTGCGCCGAGCACGCGGGCGGCTTCCACGTATTGCGTGCCGTTGAGGAGGATGAGCGCCTGGAGCGGTGAGTCGGTGCGTTCGCGTTTCGCGGAGCACACGGCGCGGCGCGGCGCGTCGAAGGCGACCATCGCGGGCGGCGGGCCGGTGCGGCGCCAGTTGGTATAAAGGCTGCGGCGGTAGACACCGTCGCCGGCGGTTGGCGTCGCGGGCTTGAAGGACTCGCTCATCTCGTAGGGATTCACCGGTGCGCCGCCCATTTTCTCCACGAGCAAACCGGCGGTCGCGAGCGCGTTGTCGCGGATCATCTCGGCGCTGAGGCGGAAGCGTGGACCGCGCGCGAGGAGTTCGTTGTCCGGGTCGTCGGCCATCAGCTTTGCGTCGGCGATGCTGCGCTGGCGGTAGGTCTGGCTCATCACCATCGCTTTGATCACGGCCTTCGTGTCCCAGCCGCTCTGGATGAAGCGGAGCGCGAGCCAGTCGAGACCTCGGGATAAACCGGCCGCGCGCTCTGGCTGCCGAAATCCTCCGCAGTCTTGACCAACCCGCGGCCGAAGATGCTTTGCCAGAAACGATTCACGACCACGCGCGCGGTGAGCGGTTGCCGCGGATCGGTGAGCCATTGCGCGAGGCCGAGGCGGTTCTTCGGTGCGTTGGCGGGAAAGGGCGAGAGCGCGGCGGGTGTGCCGGTGCCCACTTCATCGCGGTGCTGATCGTAGGCGCCACGGAAGAGCGTGAACGCCTTCT
>JANPHH010000051.1:0-28627 GCA_031424375.1 Chthoniobacter sp.
CGGGAGATTTCGTTGTTCGGTCGGAGCCCGCTGTTGTATTGATACTCCGCATCCAGCGCGTAACTCACATTGCCCGATGTTCCGTATTGAGAGCTCGTTTGCCGGAGCTCCCCATAGCCAAAGTAGTCCGTCACCGAGCTAATCCCAAAGCCGTCGCGCTCGAACAGTTTTGAGTACTCCTGTTCCGACACAAATTGCGATAACGGGCCTCCGCCAACCGGTGAAAGAAGATTGGCCAGCAGGAGTTCATTGAACCACGCCGTCTCGTAGCGGAGTAGGATGCGAGTCGGATCTCTTAAGGTGTTGTAGCTGTTCGCAAGAAACAGATGCGCCGGCGCGCTGGAGTAATCACTGTTTACGGCCCGAACAGCTTCGCGCACGCTCTGCTCCACCATTCCATCGTTGCGATAAATGGCCGCGAGATTCGTCCCACGAACACTCCGATCCTGGTCGAGCAGAAACTGCGAACGGTAGACGCGGCGATTGTCGTTGAGTTCAATCGACTTCTCCAAGTCATCGATGGCCTGATTGTAGCGGTTTTCCTGTTTGTTCTGAATCGCCGAGTAGAGCCATGGAGTTGGATCGTTCGGGTCGAGATCCTTCGCCCGCTGGAATTCGCTGTGAACCTTCGCCACGTCCGCCCCCTGGCTGAAAGCCTTGCCGAGGTAGCTACGAAGGATGGAGCGGTTTGGCTCAAGGACTGCAGCGGCCTGCAAATCGCGACGACCGTCCGCTTCATCCCCGCGCCGGATGGAACAAAGCCCGCGACCAAGCCATGCATTGCCCAAGGCTCCATCGAGCGCTATCGCCTCATCGAACGATTTGCGGGCGAACGCGATCCGATTCTGAGCGGCAAAAAGAAACCCCTCCAGTGAGTGCGCCTGGGCGTTGCGCGGCGCCAGGGAGATCGCGCGTTTCACTTTCTTGATCGCCCTCGGTGTTCGCCCAAATGAAAACTCCAACTCGGCCACCCGCGCCCAGGCAAATCCAAAATCCGGTGAAAGTTCCACCGCTCGCTGCGCCGCCTTGAGTGCCGCATTGAGTTGGGAGCGCGATTGCTGGTAGTAAGATTCCGCCATCCACTCACTCGCTGTCGCGGGTTCGGCGGTTCCTGGCCATTCCTGAAACTTCACCGCGGCAATCAGTTGTTCGAGCGCTCGACGCCCGGCATGACTCGCCGGCACGCCCGCAAGCGCGGCCTGCGCCTGATCCACCTGCCCCACGGAGAGGAAGAGCGCCGCGCGATAAACTCTCGCTGCCGCATTGCCACCCTGAGCAGTGGGCAGAAGCGTCTTGAGAGCACAGAGCAGATCTCCGCTCCGATATGCCGCCAGCGACTGCCCCAGCGCTCGCTCTTGCGCGGCCGTCAACCCAAGGTCTCCCGGATCGATCACCGCCGGATAGTACAGACACCACTGGATGATATTGACCGCTTCGAGCACCGCCGTCTTTCGCGGTGCCTTGCCGGGTTCCACCACCCCTTGCTCGCCGCTGTGCAGCACGATGTTACCGGCGTCGTTGGCCAGTTCCACCTCGCCATCGAACATCGTCAGTTCCGTGCGGCCTCCTTCGCTCACCCGCAGATGAAACTCCGTGCCGCGCAGCCCGCCCGTCGCCGCCGGCGTGCGGATCTCCAGTTCTCGCGGTTTTTCCCGAGAGAAAAAGTAAAGCGCCCCATTTTTGAGATCGAGCACCGGCTTTCCCGACTCGCGGGCAGGAGGCTGGATCTCGATCTTTGTCCACTCGTCGAGCCGCAGCATGCTGAGATCGGTAAATTGTACGGCGGCGCGACTCAGTTCCCCGGTCCGCACCTGATCCTTGACGGCAAGCGGCTGGCCCACCCGGGCCGGTGCCCATGCCGAAGCCGGTTTCGCCGTGTCCACCTTGTTTTCTTTCTCCAAAAGTTGAGCCGTCGATTCTGGCGATTGAGCCCAGCCCGCCGAGAGGGAAGCGAGCACGAAACCAAACAGCGCGATCGAGTGTTTCACACCTTTAGTGTGTATCGGGTTTTCAGCCAGGCCGACAATTTCAATCGGAAGCTCAATCGACTGCACCCGGCGACGATCCTGACGGGATGATAACATCCGCTCGAGACCATTTGTTGTTCGACCGATCCGAAGCATAGGGCATCCCCGCCACGCATCGTTTACTTTCCACTCGCTTCCAACACCCCATCCCAATCGGCGGGCAGTCCTTCTTTTTCAAGATGAGTGATCTCGACCAGGTAATATTCCGCGGGCCCATCGCCACCACCCCGGAGTTCGCACGTCTTCTCCATTCGTTCGCGAGCTTTGACGAGGTCACCGGCTCGGAATGCCGCGATTCCTTCGGCGAAGACGTCCATCGCTGCCTGGACAAAGTCGGTAATTTTCGGGCCGAGGAGTTCGTAGATCGCGACGGGATCTTCTCTCCCTTTCACGCGGAACCTCCCGACCAACCGCCCGGCGAAGCGAGTGGACACCTTGTTCCAGGTCTCTTCGGAAAGTAACACCCGCGTGCCGAGGTATTTGTTCAAGCCTTCCAGACGAGACGCCAGGTTCACGGCGTCGCCGATGAGCGTATAGTCGAAGCGGAAATCGGAACCGAGGTTTCCGGCCAGGGCGCTGCCTGTATTCACCCCGATGCGGGTGACGAGTCGGTGACCGTGGACATCGAGTTGACTGAATTGGTGCATGCCCCAGGCGGCGAGGACGGCGTGGTAGGCGTGGTCCTTGTCCGCGAGCGGTGCGCCCCATGTGGCATACACCGCGTCGCCCACGTATTTGATGATGGTGCCACGGTTATCGAGGATGTGCCGGGTGGTGTTGTTGAAATAGGTAATCAAGACTTCCGAGATCTGCCGGGGATCGCGCAACTTCTCGGAGAGCTGAGTGAAACCCTCGAGGTCCGTGAACATCATGGTTGCTTCGACGATTTCTCCGCCCGGCTTAAGGTCGAAGCGGGCATTGGCAATCTCGTTGGCCATGTGGGGCGAGAGATAGAGCGAGAAGGCGCGGCGGATGATGGTGCGCTGGCGCACCTGGAGGAGGTAATTCGCCGAAAGCGACCAGAAGAGCGCTGCCGGTGTCTGGATGAGTGCGGGAACTAACCAGTCCCACCACACCTGATGCTGCCAGACTCCCCAGCAGGCTGCGGCTCCGGTAAGGATCATGATCGCGGCGGCGGCAGCCGTAGCGCGGAAGGGACAGAATGCGCAGATCGCGGAGAGGAGGAAAGTGGCACCGGCTCCGAAAAGTAGCATGAGCCAGTGCTCGGTTCGGGCGGGCATGCGGGTGAGCCATTCTCCGCGGAGGAGATTGAGCAGCGCCGTGGCATGAATCTCCACCCCCGGTGAAAACGGCTGCCCCCAGCGCGTATAGGGATTCCGAAATTCATCTTTCTGCTCCGCGAGGTGCCCGAGCGAGTAGCGTCCGCCGACCAGAACAATCCGGTCGCGGAAAATACCCGGCGGCAACTCCGCGGGACGAAGCGCCTGATCGTAACTCACACTCTGGAACATCCCCGCCGGGCCGTAATAGTTCAGCCAGCGAGTGTTGCCAGGACTTCCCTGCTCTCCGGGCAGCGGCACCCCGAGCGCGTTCGCCACCTTCCATGGAATGCTCAGCGCTTCCTCAGTGCCCGGATAAATCCGGCGGACGCCATAATCCGGGTCGATCGGACGGAACGCGATCAATCCCCAGCCGGTCGCGGCGCGACGCAGCACCGCCGTGGGCGGAAACAACTGCTCCACTACCGCTTCCCGGCCCGGCGACACATTCAAGTCGGCGCCAAGAAACACGTGGCCGTTCGCCCGAATCGCCGCCGCAAATTCCTCGTCCACCGCGGGATTTTCCTCCGCGAAAACCACATCGAAGACGACGGCTCGCGCTCCCGCCTCCGTCAGCGAGCGCACCAGTTGGGCGTGCAATCGTCGATCCCAGGTGTGATCCATCGGTTGCCGCAACATCCGCGCCGCCTTCTCATCGATGGTCACGAGGCAAATCTCCGGAGTGGCCAGATTCGAACGAATCGCAAACGGAAGATCGTAGCTCAAGCGCTTGAGCCCCGCGGCAAACGGCATCACGAGACAGACCCAACCCGCAAACGCGACGAACGCCGCGCCAACGAGGGCAAAGATCAGTGAATGGAAGCGCGCCATGCGAGGCATCTAGTTAAGGTCAGCGAGGGTCGGCAGACGCTTGCTGAACGAAAGTCTGCAGGCGGCCGTGGATTTCCTCGATCTGCGGCTTGAGCCGAGTAAAGCGTGGATCAGCCAACCACCCCTTCACTACCTTGAGCGCCGCGTGATCGCGTTGGGTGAGTTCCGCATGGTCGGGCGTGGGCATGGGCGTGAGCAGGTTATTGGAAATCATGTAGTTCGCGTTGGGAAAAATCCGGGCGAAGCTCTCCATCTCTTGGGTGGATCGCTGCGGATCTAGGAGGTAACTTTCGAGGATCTTGCGCTGCCCCGCATCGCGAACATCCGCGCGGGCGAAGAAATTGGCCCGGGTCTGTTCGCGGCCGTCCATCATCTCGGGTCGAGCGGCGAGCGGGGCGAGGGCCGCAGCGGGATCGGCGATGGTGAGCCGGTCGAGCGTCAGGTAGGCCGCGTGGGCCACGGCGCGGTTCTCTTTGTCGCGAACGAGTTCGGTGAGCTGCGGAGCGAGGTCCACACCCTTGGCATGGACGATCACGTCGAAGGCTTCGAGGAATCCAGACGAGGGATTTTGCTGCCAGGCCCGATGGGTGATCATCTCGCGCGCCTTGGCCCGGAGATAGGCCAGATTTCCCGGCGAGTCATCGGCCCACGCGACGTTTCGGAGGCTCACTGCCCATTCGTCTGGCGACGTGGGAATGCTGAGGATCTCCTTGCCGAGCGCCGCCGCCGCCAGGCGATCGACCTGTCCGAGATAATCGAGCAGGAAGACTCGCAACGACGACGCATCCCCAAGCGCGCCACCGGCCTTCACGGTGACATCCAGTTTCGTCACCGCGTCCTTTTTCAGGCTGAGGAAAGACTGCACCTCACGCGAAGCGATTTCTCGTGGCAGCGCATCCAGCATGGCTCGCAACTCGACGAGAATCTTGCGACTGGCCTCTGCATCCTGCGCCGCGTTGAGGCGAGTCGCTAGGTCATCAAGTTTCGTGGCCGTCGTCTGCACCACGACCGGTGCTGGAGACGTGACACCGGTCGACACGGTCGCTGGGACGGACTGAACTGGAGTGGTGATCGCAGTTCGAGCGTCCGTCGCAACGTGTTCCGGCGTGGACGGCCGCGCACTCCACCAAAGCAGGAGCGCGACGCTGAATGCCGCTGCGCCGGCCACCGCGGTCATCGACTTGAAGTTCATGGTGGTGAAAGCGTTGTCTGCGGAAGCTGCAATCGGTGGACCTACGGAATGATCTCAACGAAACCCGACGAGCGCCCGACAGCAGGCGCCGGGAGCGGCGCGCCGACGAAGAACCCAAAGCCCTTGCCGCGAATTTGCAGGAAGGCGCCGTGGAACATTCGCGATTTGGCGGTCGCGGGATCCGGGAAGCTGCCATCGAAAAGGCCGGTCGCCGAAGTGAACGTCAAGCTCCACTTAGGCGCCGTGACGATAATCCTACCGCTCGCGTCGATAGCGAAAGTCACGTCTGAAACCGGATCGATCAGACCGCTACCCACGTGCAGCGTGCCGGGCGGCACCCGCACCGTCTTGTCGTAGCGGGAACCAATCACGCTGGTGCGCCCCGTGAAGCCGCCGGGATAGATCGCTTTGGACTTTGGCGCACCGGTCGGAGCGGGCTTGCTCCAGTCCAGCGTTCCGTCGACTTCGCTGACGTTCGGAACCGTTCGGAAGTTTAGCTTACCGTCGAGCACGCCCTCGCGCTGGTAAAGCAGCACATGGAAGGGCCACTCGGCAGTCTTCGAGATCATCGCGCCCTGCGTGACGCCGGTGCTGTCACCGAGCCTCCCGGTGAAGCGCACGGTGCCATCGGGTTTGACGGTCACCACTCCGAAGCCGTGTCCGCCAGGATAGCTATCGGCCGGTTTCGTCGAGTCGCGTTGCAAGGCCATCGTGTAAGTCGCCGGCACCGGTTTGCCCGTGGAATCAGTCCCCGCTTGCGGACACGGCGCGCTCTTCGCGTCATAGACCGCCCGATCCAGCGCGAAGGTGAACGGCACGCCGTCGGTCAGCGTGCCGGTGATCCGTTCGCTACCACCCGCTGTGAGATCGAGCGTCAGATTGAGGACCAGATCGCTGAGACCCTTTCGCTTGATGATGATCGCCGCCGCCGTGCCATCGGGCCGGAACTGTCCTTTGACGGCATAGCTCCTAGCCCCGAGCAACAGCTTGCCGGTGATCTGCCCGAGCGTCGTTACCTTCAGCGCGAGCGTGCCTGTGTTGGCCAGGGTCACACCGGTGCCCGGTGCGATGCGCCCGGCGTAGGCGTCGGCACGAGTTAGAAATGGACTGGCCACAAAGTTAGCTGCGGCGACGACGGTCTCGGTCATCTTCACGCTTGTCGTAGGTGACGTCAGGCTGGCGATCTCGGTTCCGCCGTCGAACGTCCAGCCAGCAAAAAGGAAGCCAGGCGTTTTCGGTTTCGCCGTGAGTGTCACCTTGTCGCCTTGGGAAAAGGTGTTGTTTAGCTTTCTCGGACTAACGCTAACGACACCACGCGCGGCATCGCCTTGTACGATCAACTGACCGGGTTCGCCGACCGTCAGCGTCAGCACCAGCGGTTCGCTCGCGCCGCTGGCATTGGCCGCCGTGACAGCCAGGGTGAAGGTGCCTGTCTTGAGCAGCGTGCCGCTGATCCGGCCTATTCCCGGGTTGAGCACCAGTCCGAGGGTCGCCAGCGTTTCGCCGCCGCCCACCGTCGCCGCAAAACTCGTCGGCGCACCACCGCTCACGGTCGGTGTGTAGGCAAAGCTCGCCGTTCGAGACCCGCTCAGATTCGCACTCGCCGGCAGCGATGGCGGCAGGGCACGCTCATAGGTGAAGGTCACATCGGTCTGCAAACCCTCGGTGAGGGTGATCCCCGGTTGGGTCGGAACGAGAAAGCCGGGCACGGTTGTGAACTGCAAGCCATAGCCGCCGCCCGGTATTCCTCCGATCGTTACTCCGCTCGCGTTCGCCAGCGTGCCGGGTTTGAGGCCCCATTTCGCGCCCGCGGCTCGCGCGTCGGCTGGTTCGATCGTGACCTTTAAGCTCGCCACATTGAAGGCCGCCGCCGACGCGGTGCTGTTGACGTGCGTTATGCCGCCACCGGTGTTATTCATGTCCATCGTGGCCGAAGTATGCGCACGGTCGATCATGTTCTTGACTTCGCCATCGATCGCCCGAACCACAGTCTGCGCAGAGCCGCCGAGGTAGATCGCGGCAGGGTAAAACTTTGACTGAACGCCGTCGAAATACTCGACGCAGAGCGGCCCGCCAGAGCAACCGCCATTGGAGGTGATCTGCGTCGTCGTATAGGTACGGAAGGGCTTTGGTGGAGCGCCCGGCACCTCGCCGATCACCCGCGCAAACTGGATGTTCTCCGGAGTGGTCGCGTGGATCCGACCCTGGCTCTCCTTTGGGATGCCATCGACCGGATAACCGACGAGCGTCTTGCGTTCAGCGGAGAGGAGCCACTCGTTGTCCACGGCATCGCTCGCGAGGAATCCGCCGAAACCACCGCGACCCGCCCGGCCATCGTCGAGCACATTGCCTGCGCCATCCACCTCGGCGGTGAAGTAAAGCACCGCCACGTCATGATGCTGCGAGAGCGGCGTGCCCTGCCCCGGCACTGCCTCGGGATGAAGCTGCGGATCGCGTGCGCTGGCATAGCCATCGAGCACGTAAAAGCCGCGCGGCATTTGCGGCTTCGGTTCATACTTCTGCCGGTCCCGCTGAAAGAGCCACTGCAGCCCCGCGACATAGGTCAGTGCCGCATCGTCGAAGACCACGTGCCCTGCCGTCGCGACCACGCGCTCCTTTACCACAAAGCCGCTGCTCACTCCCACGTCGCTCCGAATCTGCCCGACATAAGCATAAGGCAGCGTCGTGCTGGAGGTGACCGTCTCAAATGGCGCCGGCCGGCTGCCTACCGGCGCGTCGGCAGCGAAGTAAGTCGCGATCGCCGTGCTCGTCTTCAGATTTCCCAGGGCGTCTGGCCCTTCGACCTTCACCGAGAGTGCCGCCGGCGTGGAAAGCCGCCGCGGCTCGGCGCTCCGTTCCGGGAGTTGCTTGAACTCGATGAGATGGAAGCCCGGCCGCAGGTTCGCCAAGGTCCCACCGGTGTTCTGCCAGCTCGGATCAGTCAAATAGCCAGGATCGCCCGGATCCACCTCCTCCACGCCGAGCAGCCGCCACTGCGCACGCTCCGCTTGCGGCACCAGCGGGTCCGCGATGGAATCGGGCTTCAAGGTCACGGTGACCGCCCCAGTCCCTCCGCTCCCACCAGCCTCGTAATACTCGCGCTCGATCACCGTCGCCGCCGTGCCACTGGAGACAATGACATCCTCGCGCAAGGGCTGATGAAAACCTGGAACCGGCCGGAACTCGAGTTTGCGACTCCCCGGTACGAGGCCAGTCGCCGGCGCTCCCGACTTGCGCCACTGCTGTTCGCCAACGAACCGCCAGCCCGCCCCGATCCCGCTCGGGGTGAGATACACGAGCACCAGCCCCTGCGCCGCCGGCGGCGCTCCCGGGAAGCTCTGCGTGAATTGCGAAAGGTCGTTGACGGCCAGCACCGCCGCCGCGCTCGTGACCACCCCGCCGATATTGGAAATCACGACATCGTAGCTACCCGCATCGGCGACCACCGCCGCCGGGATGGAATACGTCGGACCGTTCGCTCCCGAAATCTCGAAACCGTCCTTTCTCCATTGGTAGCGCAACGGGGCGTAGCCTGTCGCCACCACCGTAAAGGCGACCGATTGCAAGGACACGACCGTCCGCGAGACGGGCTGCTGCGTGATCTGCGGCAATTCGCCAATGAGGAAAATGTAGGCGCTGCCGGCCACATCGGCGGCCGTGCCGTCTCCCCGTGCGCCGACCAACCCGAGGTCGCCGTCCAAAGCCACTGAGCATCCGAATTCGTCGGATGCCGAGCTGTCCACGCTAGAAGTAAGTTTCGTTTGTTGGCTCCAAAGCGTTCCGTCGCGGACAAATAGGTAGGCGCTCCCGGCATCGGTACCCGCGGAGGTATCGTCGTAGCGAGAGCCAACGAGGGCAACGTTTCCGCTTAATCCTACGGAGAAGCCAAAGAGGTCACCCGCCGCACCATCGCTCGCCGTCAGTTTTGACTGCGGGCTCCAGAGGGTTCCACTGCGCACAAACACATACGCGCTCCCGGCGTTGGTTCCCGCGATGGTGTCGCTCGAGATCGAGCCAACCAGCGCGGTGTCCCCGCTTAACGCCACCGAGGCGCCAAAGTTATCACGGGCCACCCCATCGCTGGCCGCCAGCTTCGCCTGCTCGCTCCAGCTCGTGCCGCTGCGGATGAACACGTACGCGCCGCCGGGGCGGCCTGCTCCGAAGAAGAAGATGTCGTTGAAGGGAGCTCCGATCAACGCGGTCTCCCCGCTCAACGCGACCGAATAACCAAACTGGTCGCTGCCGACACCATCGCTGGCCATGAGCTTCGTTGGCAGGCTCCAGAGATTTCCGCTGCGGACGAAGACATGCGCGCTGCCGGCTCGAACTCCCCTTTCATTGTCGTCACCGGGAGACCCCGCCAGCGCCGTGTCCCCAGCCAGGGCGACCGAAAAGCCGAAGGAGTCGCCAGCCGCGCCATTTTCTGGGCTCAGCTTCCTCTGCTCGCTCCAGTTATTCCCGCTGCGCACGAAGACATACGCGCTGCCGACATTATTATCCGCCCCAATCGCTCCCATCAGTGCCGTATCCACATTCAGCGCGACGGAGAAACCGAAGAGGTCATCGCGCGCGCCGTCGCCGGCGATCAGCTTCGCCTGGTAAATCCAATTTGTGCCGATGCGCACAAATACATATGCGCTGCCGGCATCAGCCCCCGCCGGGGCGTCATCCATCGGAGCACCTACCAGCGCGGTATTTCCGCTCAAAGCGACCGAGGAACCGAGGGCATCGGCGAAGGCGCCATCGCTAGCGGTAAGTTTCGACTGTGGGCTCCAGGACGTTCCGTCGCGGAGAAACACCGACGCGCTGCCGCCATCGATTCCCGCAGCGACGTCATCGAAGCGAGCGCCCACCAGCGCGGTCTCGCCGCTCAAAGCCACGGACGAGCCGAAGTAGTCCCTGGCCGCGCCCTCGCTGGCCGTCAGCTTTGCCTGCGGGTTCCAGGTAGTTCCACTGCGCGTGAAAACATACGCGCTCCCGACTTCGCTGCCTGCGGTAGGATCATTGTCCTCGGGAGCGCCCACCAGCGCGGTCGTTCCGCTCAAAGCCACCGACGAGCCGAAGTAATCGTCCGCCATGCCGTCGGTGGCAGTCAGCTCTGCCGGCGGGCTCCAGGTGGTCCCGCTGCGCACGTAGATGTAGGCAATGCCGGCGTTGCTCCTGGCAGAGGTGTCGTGGAAAGGCGCGCCGACCAGCGCGATGTCCCCGCTTAACGCCACCGACTGCGCGAAGAAATCCGAGTCCGCGCGAACGCTGGCGACCAACTTCGCCTGCGGGCTCCAGGCCGTTCCATTTCGGACAAATATGTAAGCGCTCCCCGCGTTGCTGGCCAGGTTCGAGGGATAGATGTCGTCGAACGGCGCGCCGATCAGTGCGGTGTCCCCGCTCAGCGCCACGGAAAGGCCGAATTCGTCGCCGGCTGAACCGTGGTCGGCTGAACCGTCGTCGGCGAAAAGGTGCGCCTGCGGGCTCCAGGCCGCGCCGTTGCGCACAAAGACATACGCGCTTCCCGCGTCGTTTCCGGCGGGCGTGTCGTCGTAGGGAGAGCCGACCAGCGCGGTCGTCCCGCTCACCGCCACCGCGTAGCCGAACGAGTCGTTCGCCATGCTGTCGTCCGCCTTCAGCTTCTCCTGCTGGCTCCAGAGCATTCCGTTGCGGACAAACACATACGCGCTCCCGGCGTTAAACTTTGCCGCGGTGTCGTCGTAGGGAGAGCCCACCAACGCCGTATCACCGCTGATCGCCACCGAGAAACCGAAGTCGTCGAGAGGCGCTCCTTCGCTGTCTATCTGCCTGGCTTGCTGTCTCCATATCTCGCCTTTGCGGACAAACACATACGCGCTCCCAGCGTCGGCTCCGGCGATCGTATCGTCGTAGGGAGATCCCACCAGCGCGGTGTCTCCACTCAAAGCCACCGAGCTGCCAAAATTATCGGAAGTGACTGGGTCCTCGATCAATCTCGCCTCCGCATTCGCAAACAACGGATCGACCGTGACCGGATATTGCGCGCCGGCATCCGCGACCAAAAGGGCGAGTTCGCCGCCGCGCCGCTCCATGCGCGCGGGCAATTCGCGGCCCGTGGCATCCCACGCCTTCAATCCCGTGTAGCTGACCACGGGCGCGCCCGTGCTCTCCATCAACCGCACGCCAGGGGCTCCATCCTGCACAAAGTCCTCCGCCCGGACGTTTCCCTCCAAGCCCAGCACGACCTCCAGCGAGCCGCTGCCACCAGTTGGTGGCTGGTGGATGGTGAATCCCTGTTCGATCCCCTCGATCCGGTTCTCGAACCACTGCGTGACCCCGGCGGCGGGATCGGTGATCTCGACCCGGCTGCCGGCCGCGGATGCGGTCTGGATCGTGGATGGTCGATGGTCGATGGTGGGAGCGTCGGCCCGGGTAACCCGCCGCAGCCGCACCTGGACACTCCACGGTTCCCCGCCTTCGTCGGTCTTCCGTCCGCTGGCCAACTCGACGCCCTGCTTTCCAAACCACGCGCGCAACTGCTGCTTCGGATTGGCGGCAAAGTATTCCGCTCCGCGCGAGTGAGGCCCGGCGGGGTCGATCTTCTCCACCGCATAGCGCGCAGCTTGGAAGGCGGCCCCGAGCGACGCGTACTGGCCTTCTTTACGGAGCTTCTCAACCGCGGCTTCACCGGTGACCGTCGCGGCGGTGGTGCGGGGTGGAGCGTCCAGTGCCGGAGTCGTGGAAGTGGATCCAGGAATAATCGCGGCACGATCATTCCCAGCAACGGCCTGCGGCACCCGAGGTTTCACTCCGCCAAGGTGCACCGATGAGTTTGATTTGCTCCAATGGAGGACCGTGATGGCTCCCACAAAAATCAACACGGCGATTAGAAGGCCGCAGAAAGCCTGGGTGACGCGCTGCAGATTTAGACTCTTCATGATTCTCAGGGATTGGCTTCGCCGACGACATCAAATACCCGCAAGATGCGAACAGAATGCTTCCCGCGCAGCAAGCCGCCACATCCCGCCGGAGTGCCCGCCGAGCGTTCGGTCTCGCCCGCCGGTTCTTGCTGGTTTCCTGCCTCCTGCATGCTCCTAGGTTTGCGTCGTCTAGCCGCGCTCGGATGCAGCGGTTGTGCAGGAAACTGCGCAAGGAACTGACCGTCTTGGGGATCGCGCTGCGTCGCGCCGTGGAAAGGTGCGACGGTCGCAGACTGCCGCTACAGTTCGATCATTCGACCCGCACAGTGAACGTCCGCCGGCCGATCCGCAGCGTCTGGCCGGTGCGCAGCGGCACGGCTTCCCATTCGGCAATCGGGGTTCTGTCGAGGTGCAACTGGTCTTCCGGCAGCGAGATATTGGCCAGCAGGAAACAACTGCTCTGGAAGAAAAACATCGCGGAGGAAACCGTGTTTCCGCCTTCATCCAGTGCGATCTCATCGGCCTCATCGAGGTGGAAGCCCGCGCGATTGAGCAGCCATACGGCGCGGATGAATGGACGCTGGTCGCCGAGGGGCTCGACCGCCACAAAGCCGATCGTGGGCGGCGCGAGTTGATCGAAGTGGAGCCAGCCCAGCGGGTTGGCGATCTCCCATACCGGCGGGGTCAGGATGGGTGCGATGCGGAGGAAGTAGCCGCTCCCGAGCTTCACCACGCTCTGGTGTTCGAGTGGAGTCGGGCGTTTGGCCGAGCGCGAGACGCCGTCGGGTTCCGAACCATTGAGACTCGCCTTGGAGCCGTTGCCGTCGCGCAGGGTGAGTTGCTCGTTGCGCACTTCGGCGATGGAGTGAATGCGGCTGATGTTTTTGGTGCGGGCGAGGTTGGCGGGAGGTTCGGGCTGAACGAAGGCGCCGTAGTCGGCGTCCTCGGCGGAGCGGCCGAAACGGAAGATGGGTCGCGACACAAATTTCCACGGCGGCAGAGCAGAATTGTCGGCGTGAGGGTCAACGCACCGCCCATCTCGACAGAGGCGCGGTTTTCGGAAATCCGAAACGTGAGCTGCTCGGAGACCTCTTCCTCGTCGTCGCTGCTATCGGCATCGCCATGGCACGCCCGGGAGAATTCTTTCCAGAAGCTGGCGACATCAGGCGGGGCCATTTTGGTCAGGGCGGCGTTCAGGATGCCGTTGCTTTCCTCAGACAGCTCCGGGAGCGGCGGATAGTAGGTCTCTCCTGGCTCGCGATTCGGGCCGCCGAGCATTTCGTGGATGAGGCGGGCAAACCGGTTCGTTGCAGTTCGCCTTCTTCCTTTCGCCGGGACCGCGGGCAGAATGGGGATGTCGTCGCCGTGCGGTGCGGGAGTTGGCGCCGAATCGATGGTGAGAATGAAAGGCGGCCACTTTTCAACCGGGGTCCGGAGAAATTCATGAGCCTCACACGCATCGCCGAGCCCTACGAAGTGGACGCGCACGACATCGAGGAGCGGATGATTTTCAATCGTCGGCGCGGCGGCGTAGAATTCGGGGGAGGCTATTCAGGAGCCGCAGGACCTCGAGAACCTCCAATTGCCGGCGATGGCGGAGCAATTCGAGCAACGTGAGCATCAATGCGGAGCGATGAAATCTGGAGCGAGTCGAGCGTTTTCCAAGCGCCCAACGGATCGTAGCCCCAGGCTGCGACACCAGCTTTTTCCCTGGAGGCTGCGCTGCGAATCGGGGCGATTCCCTGCGCTTAGGAGGAAACGAATTGAAAATCCGTCCTGCCTTATGCCGCTTCCTTGTCCTGCTTCTTGCGGATGACCGGCGGCTTTTTCCCTTCGACCACGGCGCGGTTGATCGTCACGTCGGCGATGTCGTCGCGACTCGGGATTTCGTACATCACGTCGAGCATGATGCGTTCGATCATCGAGCGCAGGGCGCGGGCACCCGTGCCTTTGAGCACCGCCGCGGCGGCGAAGGCGCGGAGGGCGTCCTTGGTCACGTTGAGATTCACGCCTTCCATCGAGAGCAGCTTGGTGAACTGCTTCACCATCGCGTTCTTCGTGTCGGTGAGGATCATGACCAACTCGTCTTCGGTGAGCTGATCGAGCGCGGTGACGACGGGCAGACGACCGATGAACTCGGGAATCATGCCGAAACTGAGCAGATCTTCTGGTTCGGTGAAGCGGATCGATTCGCTGGCCGGCACCTCCACTTCCACGGAGCCTTCGCCATGGCCGCCGAAACCGAGCACTTTCTTGCCGAGACGCTTCTGCACCATCTTGTCGAGACCCACGAAGGCGCCGCCGCAGATGAAGAGGATCTTTTCCGTGCTGACCTGAATGTATTCCTGATGAGGATGCTTCCGACCACCTTGCGGCGGGACGTTGCAGGTCGTGCCTTCGAGGATCTTGAGCAAAGCCTGCTGCACGCCTTCGCCGCTCACGTCGCGGGTGATGGAGACGTTGTCCGTCTTGCGGCCGATCTTGTCGATTTCGTCGATGTAAACGATGCCGATCTCGGCGCGCTTCACGTCGTAGTCGGCATTTTGAAGCAGACGCAGGATGATGTTTTCAACGTCTTCGCCGACGTAGCCGGCCTCGGTCAGCGTGGTTGCGTCAGCGATGCAAAAGGGAACGTCGATGATCCGGGCAAGCGTGCGGGCGAGGAGCGTTTTGCCGCTGCCGGTCGGGCCGATGAGCAGGATGTTGCTCTTCTCGATTTCCACGTCGCCCAGCGGGTCCATCTGCAAGGCACTCGCCGTGCCGATGCTCTGGTTGTGCATGATGCGCTTGTAGTGATTATGCACCGCCACGCTCAGCGTCTTCTTCGCCCGATCCTGACCGATCACGAACTGATCAAGCTGCCGCCGAATCTCGATCGGCTTGGGAACCCGTAGCGTCGTGCTGGAGCGCTTCGCATCTTCAGTCAGCTCTTTGTCGAGAATTCCTTTGCAGACATTGATGCACGAGTCGCAGATGTAAACGCCGGGGCCGGCGATTAGTTTTCGGACTTCTGCGTGGGATTTCCCGCAGAAGCTGCACATCGTGAGGTTGGAAGCGCGAGCCATGTTTAGTCGGTTATCGGAGCTGGGCGAAAGGTCGGGTGGAAAAGCGGATACAAATTAGCACGAATTGGGCGCGCCACCCATTTGTCACACGAGATTCTCGCGAATGAGACTATGGATCGAGCTTGTCGGTGGGCGTGGAGACCAATTCTTCCGCGGTTTTGATCTCTTTGCGCGACTTCACGACCTCATCGACCAAACCGTAAGCCTTCGCCTCGTCAGCGGTCATGTAGTAATCGCGGTCGGAATCGCGAGCGACGACTTCGTCGGCCTTGCCGGTGTGCAGGGCGAGGATGTGGATCAGCCGCTTCTTCAGCTTATACATGAACTCCACCGTCCGCTCCACGTCGCTGGCCGTGCCTTGGGCACCGCCGCTGACCTGGTGAATCATGATATCGGAGTTCGGCAGCGCGTAGCGTTTGCCTTTCGCGCCCGCGGCGAGGAGCACCGCGCCCATCGAGGCGGCCATGCCGATGCAGTAGGTGTTCACGTCGCAGGTGAGAAACTGCATCGTGTCGTAGATCGCGAGACCGGCGGTGACGGAGCCGCCGGGCGAGTTGATGTAAATGTTAATGTCCTTTTTTCCATCGTCCATCTGGAGGAAAAGGAGTTGGGCGATGACCGAATTTGCCACGCCGTCATCAATCGCCGTGCCGAGGAAGATGATGCGATCATTGAGCAGCCGGGAGTAGATGTCGTAGCTGCGTTCGCCGCGCCCGGTTTGCTCGACCACCACGGGAACGTAGTAGTTGCTCTGCGGAGTGGCGATGCGGCTGCTGTGGGGCTGGATGATCATAGAGAAAAAACGGGCGCTGCTTGGGTCGTCAGACCGTCGTCGCGGTGGTGACGCTAGCGTTCGAAGAAAGGAAATCAAGGACCTTGGCCGAGAGGATCTCCTCGTTGATCTGATCGATCGCATTCCGCTTCTGGAGTTCCTTCACCATCTTGTCGAAGCCCATGTGGTAACGCTCGGCGAGCATCGCGATGCGGCCCATCAGCTCTTCGCGGCGGACCTGGATGCCTTCGAGTTCCGCGATGCGGAGGAGGATGAACGTGCCCTTGATCCGGTCGCGCGCGCTGGTGGCTGCGGTGCCCACGAGTTCCTTTTCGTTTTCCTTCAACACTTCATCGTCCACGCCGCGGCTTTGATTTTCGCGCACGATGTCGTTGAGGATCGAGCGGGTCTGCTGGCGGACGAGATCCTGCGGGAGCTCGCACTCCACACCGGCGAGGAGCTGGCGCATGATGTCGTTGCGCTTCCCGGTTTCGGAGGCGGATGCCTTTTGCTTGGTGATCTCCTCACGCGCCATCTCGCGCACCTCGGCGAGCGTCTTGCCCTTGGCGATCGTCGCCGCGAAAGCATCGTCCAGCGCGGGGAGCACCTTCTCTTTGATGCCCTTCAGCGTGACCTCGTATTGGATCTTCTGTCCCGGCATTCCTTCCACCGGAAAGTCGGACGGCACTTCCACGTCGAACGTCCGCGTCTCGTCGATCTTCGCCCCGACCAGCGCTGCGCAGTAACCGGGGAAAAACGCTTCCTCGGTCATCTTGATCCAAAATTCGTCATTGCCAGAGAGCGGCTTGCCCGCCTTGGGGAAAACCTCGTGGACCGGCTGTCCATTGATCGTGCCTTTGTAGTCCACCACCACGAAGTCGCCCATCCCGGCTTCCTCCGTTTTCGCATCGACGAAATCCGCCGCCTGATCGCGCAACGACTCGAGCGACTCATCGATGTCGGCGTCCGTCACTTCGGTCGGCCGCATCGACACGACCAGCCCCTTGTATTGCGGAAGCTCAAACTCCGGCTGGGTCACCAGCGTCGCCGTGAACTTCATCGACTGATCGTCCGCCATCTCCACGTCGTCGAAATTCGCCACGGTCAGCACGCGGAGTTTTTCGTTTTGGATCGCCTCGCGAGTCGCATCGCCGAGCAATTGCCGCTCCAGTTCCTCGCGGATTTCCTTCTTAAACTTCTTCTCGATCACCGCCTTTGGCGCCTTGCCCTGGCGGTAGCCCGGCAGCTTGGCCAGCTTGATGTACTCCTTGGTCAGGGAATCGAGCTTCTGCGCGACGCGCTCCGATTCGAGTTCGACGCGGAGAGTGGCCAGGCAGTTGGGGAGTTTTTCGACGGCGACGTTCATAGGGATCTATTTTGGGAAAAGGGCGACGAAGATAGCCGCAAGGCGGTTCTTTGCAAAGAGCGAACTTCGCCTCCCGGCCGAATTGCCCGCACGCCACCGGTCGAGCGGTCCCTCCAGCGTGTTTGACACTTCTTTGACAAACCTCTGACCGCGCTCTGGCACATCGGTCCGCGAGGGCGGGTATCGGTTTCGGTGCAATCCAATGCACCTTATGAAACTCACTCGCTCCTCAAAAATCCTCGTCCTCACCGGCTCCGCGTGCAGCCTGCTCGCACTCGCCGCCATCACCTCACCGCTCCTGTCCTCCTCGTCTTACGCCGAGAGCACGCGGCGAAAGCCGCTCGTTCAATCCTATAGCTCGGAACCCGAGCAACCGGCGGTCCGCCGCACCCCGCAAGAAAGTCTGGCCAAGGGCCTCGAATGGCTACTCGCCCAGCAACACCAAGATGGCGGCTGGGGCCAGGGCGGCGGCTGGCGGCAGGGGGCGCAGGGCGGCGGGCGGGTGGAAGGCGCGCAGGTCGAGGACCCGTCCGATCTCGGCAACACCTGCGTGAGCGTGATGGCGGTGATGCGCGCCCTGCCGACGCTGGCCGACGAGTCGAAAGCGCGCGAGGCCCTGGCTCGCGGCCTCGATTACCTCTGCGCGCAGGTGGAAAAAGCGGACCAGGAATCACTCTGGATCACGCCGGTGCGCGACACCCAACTCCAGGTCAAGATCGGGAGCTACGTCGACACGTTCCTGACCGGCTGGGCGCTCTCCGAGCTGAAAGGAAAGCTCGCCGATGAACCCGCAGACGCCCGGCGCGCCACGGCGTTGGAAAAGGTGGTGAGCAAGATCGAACGCAACCAGCAGGCCGACGGCTCCTTCGCCAACAACCGCGGCTGGGCGGCCGTCATTTCGCAAGGCCTCGCCAGCAAGGCGCTGAACGGCGCGGCCCGCAGCGGAACGAAAGTGAGCGAGCAGGCGCTGGCCAAGGATCAGCTCCAAAACACCGGCGGGCTCGATGTGACCACCGGCGCCTTCAGCCCCGCGGCTCCGGCCTCCGAGCCTTCCAGCGCGGGCGTGGAGATTTATCGGGAAGCCTCAAAACTCGCCGGACTGCGGGCGAAACAGAAATCCAACGAACCACGCAAAGCGGAAGCCCAGCGAAAACTCGCCGACGCGAGTGTCTCGCAGTCGGAGCGATCCCGCGCAGAGTCCGAACTAAAGCAATTCGACGCCGACGAAAAAGCCGCCGTTGCCGCCACCGCCGCCGTCTCGGGCAAGCTGAAGGATTCCCGCTACGTCGCCGGCTTCGGCAACAATGGCGGCGAGGAATTTCTCACCTACATGAACCTCACCGAGAGCATGCACGAAAAGGGCGGGCCGGACTGGACCGACTGGCGCGCGAAGATGCACGAGACGCTCGGCGGGGCGCAGAATGCCGACGGCAGTTGGGCCGGCCACCACTGCATCACGGGCCGCACCTTCTGCACGGGCGCCGCGCTGCTTACGCTGCTCGTCGAGCACGCGAAAGATGAGGCGCGGACCACGATCATTCCCGTGCATGGTCCCGCGCCGGTCGCCGCAGCGGAGTAAGGCGATGCCCTTCTCGCGTCGCGATTTCCTGCGCTGCGCGGCTGGCTGGGGCGGCGTGCTGCTGCTGGGCGGGCTCCCGCGCCCTGCCCAGCGGCACGCCGCGAGCCTGCGCGCTGCGGTGGACTGGCTCGTCTCCCAGCAGTCCCGTGACGGCGCGTGGCGTTCGCGCACTTACGCTGCATTCCGCGGCGGCGATGCGCTTACCCCGCTGGTCCTGTGGGCCCTGCAATCCGTGCCCTCCCCGCTCCAGCCGCACACGGCGTTGGACCGCGCCCGCGCGTGGGTGGCGCAGCTCGGCGATGCCCCGCTGGTCTACCCGCTCTTCACCGCCAGCTACGCCGCGCAGGTGTTTGCGCAAGCTGGCGACGCGGCTCGCGCGGCGACGTGGGCCGATCGCGTCGAGCGACTGCGCATCTCCCCCGCCCTCGGGTGGCCCGCGGAGTCCCCGGCCGGCGGGGCGTGGAGCGATTCCGCGGAGCCGCCGCGCTACGTCCAGCCGCTCCCCGACATGATCGCGCCGAATCTCTCCGCCACCCTGCTCGCCCAGCAGGCGCTCGCCGCGGTGGGACGCGACCCGCGCAGTGCGCTCCGCTTCATCGAGCGTTGCCAAAACTTTGCCGCCTCCGATCCGGGTCCCTTTGACGATGGCGGCTTCTTTTTCACTGAAGCCGATCCCATTCGCAACAAAGCCGGCGCCGCCGGTCGCGACCCGAATGGCGTGACCCGCTTCCGCTCCTACGGTGCCGCCACCTGCGATGGCGTGCTCGCCCTGCGCGCCTGCGGCCTCGACGATGATCACCTGCGCATCCGCGCCGCCCTCGCCTGGCTCGAGCGCCACGCCCACGGCGCCGCGCACAACGGCCACTGGCCCGCCGACCGGCAGACCGCGCAGCAATCGCTCGTCTTCTACCAGGCGCAAGCGTTCGCGGGCATCCTCGCCCGCGGCAGCCAGCCCGCGCTCTACCGCGCCTTCATCGCGGACCTCAGCGACTGGCAGTCACCCGAAGGCTCGTGGACCGGCGCTGCTCCGGACAGTTGCGAGGATGACCCGCTGGTGGCGACCGCCTTTGCCACGCGGGCCCTGGCCGAATTGCAGCCAACGCCAGTTTAGGTTCGAGACTTCTACCCGCTTTCGTCATCTTTCAGGGCGAAGCACTCATGAAAAAACTCTACGCCGAAGCCTTCGGAACCTTCTGCCTCGTCTTCGCCGGCACGGGCGCCATCGTCGTGAATGACGTCGCCGGCGGCAGCATCACCCACGTCGGGATCGCGCTGACTTTCGGCCTCATCGTGCTCGCGATGATCTACTCGGTGGGCGACATCTCGGGAGCGCATCTCAATCCCGCAGTGACGCTCGGCTTCTTTGCCGCGCGCCGCTTTCCCGGCCGGGAAGTGCTGCCCTACATCGCCAGTCAATGCGCCGGGGCACTCGGCGCGAGCGGACTGCTTCGCGCGCTCTTTCCGGAGCATGGAACGCTGGGCGCCACGCTGCCTGCGGGGACAGTCGCGCAGTCGTTCGTCTTTGAGTTCGTGCTCACCGCGATCCTCATGTTCGTGGTGTTGAGCGTGTCGCACGGGGCACGCGAACGCGGCATCACTGCTGGGATCGTCGTCGGCTCGGTGGTCGCACTGGAAGCCATGTTCGCCGGTCCGATCTGCGGCGCGTCGATGAACCCGGCGCGATCGCTCGGCCCGGCGGTGATGTCACTTCACCTCACCCACCTCTGGATCTATCTCGCGGCGCCCGTCGCCGGGGCGCTGCTCGCCGTGGTCGGCTGCCGCTGCATGCGCGAGGAAGGCTGCTGCACGCCGCTGCCGACGGCGGGTGAAACATCCGTCGCGTCCTAACGCGCTGCCTCCGCCGCGCCTTTCGGAATCGCGGTGAGTTCGCTGGTCCCGTCGCTTTTGAGCAGGAGCAGGGAGTCGTGAAATTCCTTGAGCGTGGAGCGGTGGCCGACGCTGACGAAGGCGATCCCGGAGGCGCGGAGTTTCTCGTAGAGGAAGCGTTCGTTTTCTTCGTCGAGCGCGCTCGTCGCTTCGTCGAGAAAGGCGATGGCCGGGTTCTTGAGAAAGAGCCGCGCGAACGCGACGCGCTGCTGTTCGCCGAGGGAGAGGACGTTGGTCCAGTCGACCACTTTGCCAAGATCACCGCCGACGCGGTCGAAGATGTCGTGCAGATTCACCCGCTCGAGAACGGCAGTGATCGCGTCGTCGTTCGCGTCTTCATCATTGTGCGGATACATGAGCTGCGTCCGGAGATTGCCGGGGACCATGTAGGGTTTTTGCGGGAGAAAGATCAGGTGATTGTGCGCCGGCCGGTCGATCTGGCCGGCTCCAGGTGCCCAGAGGCCGGCGATCGCCCGGAGGAGCGAACTCTTGCCCGAGCCGCTCTCCCCCATGATGAGCAGACTGCCGCGCCGGGGAAGCTGGAAGCTGAGATGCTGGGTGAGCGTTTTGTCGCCGCCGGGCGTCTGCACGGTGACATCGTGGAGCGCGAGTTGGAGTGCCTCTTCATTGACCACTCCCTTCGCCTCCTCGGCTTCGCGCGCATCCTCCGCGTCGAACTCGTCGAGGTTATCCCACAAGTCGCCAAGACGGCGGATGCCCGCGGTGAAGGCGCTCAGTCCTTCGATCTGCGCGATGATGATGGAGACGGCCGCGAGCACCGCGGCGAAGGCTCCCTCCGCCTGCGTGACCACGCCAAATTCCACCGTGCCGCGCATGAACATGGGACCGACGATGAGGCCCGGGATGATCAGCGCGAGGTAGTTGTAGCCGTTGGAGAAGAAGCCCAGATTCCGCGTCCAGCCGATGATCCAGAACGAGTTTTCCAGCACTTCATTGAGGCGATCGATCAGGTCGCGGTGCTCGCGCTTTTCTCCGCGAAAGAAGGCGATGGATTCCGCATTGTCGCGAACGCGCACGAGGCCGTAACGGAAGGTGGCTTCTCTCTGATACTGATTGAAGTAGAGGCCCACGAGCCGCCGCCCGAAGAGCATCGAGACGCCGGTGCCGACCGTGGCATAGACAAAGAGCACGGAGACGAGCTGGCCCGAGACGGCCCACAACACGCCGAGGAAGCCGATGAGGGTGACGAGCGAGTTGATGATGACGAGGAAGAAATTCAACACGCCGGTGGTGAAGAGCTTCACGTCTTCGGAGATGCGCTGATCCGGATTGTCCACCGACTCGGAGGTGCGGATGCGGTAAAAGGCGCGGTTGAAGAAATACCGTTTAATCAGGATTTGCGTCAGCCACCGGCGCCAGGCGAGCGAGAGCCGCTCCTGCGAATAGCGGTAGAAGACGCCGATGGGGACGGACGCGAAGGCGATGGCGACATACTTCCAGAGTCCGCGGACCCAGGCATCGTGATCCCGCTGCGAGAGCGCGGTGATGAAATCGCGCGTGGCGTAGCTCAGGAAAACCTGCACGACCCCCACGGCGCAGCAGAGCCCGAGCAGCGCGGCGAGCCAGAGGCGCGCCTGTCGTTTGGCGCCCCCCGTGAAAAAGGCTTTGGCGAGGACGAAGAACTTCCGAAAGAGCGCGAAATGCGAGGGCGGGGCAGCGGGCATCGAGCGGTTTTCGATCAGCGAACGCGAGGCCCGAGGCGCGACGCTAACCGAGCCAGCCGCGGACTTTTTCCCGATCCTTGAACGGTCCGACCACCGCGAGCCCGAGCTTCGCGCGATTCAGGCAGTAGCAGGCGGTCTGCTGGATGTCGTCGGGCGTCACCTCCAGGATCCGGCGTTCGATCTCCGAAGGATCGAGCACGTGGCCGTAGCCGATGACACTCTCGCCCATCCACATGATCTGGTTGCTCGTGCTCTCCAGCCCCATCAGCGTCTGGCCGATCGTATAGTCCTGCGCCTTCTTCAGCTCCGACTTGCTGGGCGCCTTGTGGCAGATGCTTTCGAGTTCCTTCAGAATGAGGCGGATCGCCTTTTCGAGATTCGCCGGATCGAGTCCGGCGTAAACGTGGATGGCTCCGGTGTCGGCGAGGGTGACCATGCTCGTCTGCACGTTGTAGCACCAGCCGTGGCGCTCGCGGAGTTTTTGGAAAAGGCGCGAGCTCATGTTTTCGCCGAGAATCACCGAGAGCAGCTTGAGCGCGAACCGGCGATCGTCGGCGCGCCCGAACGCGTGGAAGCCCATCGCGAGGTGCGTCTGCTCGGTGTCCTGCGTGTGGAGATTGAGTTGCGCGGGCCCTTCATGCCGGCGGGCGCGGAGGAATCGCGGAGACCGTCCGCGCGGCAGACGCGAGAGCTGGGGCGCGAGCAGTTCCACCACCCGTTCGTGATACACCGGCCCGGCCACCGTGACGATGGTGGTGGCTCCGGTGTAGTGCTGCTTGCGGAAGTCCACGAGGTCGCCGCGCTTCAGGTGCGAGATGCTTTCCACACTCCCGGTGAGCGGCCGGCCGAGCGGATGCTGCGGCCACATCGTTTCGGTGAGCAGCTCCTGCGCGTGCTGCGCCGGGTGGTCGCGATACATCATGATTTCTTCGCGGATCACCTCCCGCTCGCGCTCGATCTCCGCGGGCGCGAAAACACTTTCCAGATACATATCGGCGAGCACGTCGCAGAGATCGGGAAGATGCGGTGCCGCCGCCTTCGCGTAGTAGCAGGTGTGGTCCTCGGTGGTGAAGGCATTGAGATAGCCGCCGAGCCCCTCGACCGCTTCGGTGATGCGCTTGGCGTTGCGGCGCTTCGTTCCCTTGAAAAGCAGGTGTTCGAGAAAGTGCGAGATGCCGCTCTGCGCCGCGCTCTCGTGCCGGCCGCCGACTCCCGCCCAGATGCCGATGCTCACGCTGCGCATGTAGGGCATTTCCACGGAGGCGATCCGCGTGCCATTGGCGAGCCGGGTGAGACGATAGGGGTTTTGCATTCGGGTTAAGAGGCCGGCCTTGCACCTACTCGTGCACTTGACCTTGATCCCTCTTCGTCCACGCAGAAGAGCAGGTGCAGGTTCAAGAGCAGGTGTAGGGGCTTGCCGCGCGAGCGGTAGCTACTTTCGGGATTTTTTCTTCGCGCGCAACTCCAAGACATGCTCGGCCAGTTCCAGATCGTGCGGGAAGGTGATCTTAAAGTTCCAGTCCTCATTCTTCAGCAGCGCGATCTTCTTCCCCATTTTCTGCACCGCCGAGACTTCGTCGGTAACCATCTCGTGCTTCGCCATGAGGCCCGCGTAGGCCTGGAGGATCAGCCCGCTCGAAAAGGCCTGCGGCGTTTGCATCGCCCAGAGGCCCGTGCGCTCCACGCTCTCCGTCACCATCTGCTCGACGCTGGCCCGCTTCACCGTGTCGGGAATTTGCGACGCGCAACACGCGGCGCCGTGGCTGCGCGCGAGTTCGAGACATTCTTTGATCAGCTTCGGCGTGGTCAGCGGCCGCGCGCCGTCGTGGATGGCGATGAATTCGCTGCCATGCGCCTGCACCGCCTGCAGGCCATTCCACACCGAGATATGCCGCTCGGCCCCGCCGCCGATGACCTTCTTCACCTTCACCATCTTCCCGTCGCGCACGAGCTTTTCTATCGCGTCCATCTGATCCTCGCGGGTCACCACCAGGATCTCGTCGATCTCCCGACAGTCGCTGAATGCCTTCAGCGAATGCCACAGGACGGGGTGCCCGGCGAGCGGGGCGAAAAGTTTGTCGAAGCCCATGCGGCGGCTGCTGCCGGCGGCGACGATGATGGCGGAGACCATGGCGGAGGGAGTCAGGAGTCAGGAGTCAGGAGTCTGCGGGCGCGGGCGGGATATAGGAACGATGTGGAGCCAGTCCCTCCTGACGTCTGTCTCCTGACTCCAGTCTCCCCTCCCCTCATGGCAGCGCGGCCGACACGGCGGAGGAAAGCGTGCGGCCATCCACCCGCCCCGCCGCGCGTTCGTTGACGAGTTTCATCACCGCACCCATGTCCTTTTTTGAAGTGGCTCCCGCATCCGTGATCGCCTGCGCCACGAGCGCTGCCACTTCCTCCGCTGAAAGGGCCTGTGGCAGATACGCCTCGAGGATCTTCGCCTCCGACGCTTCCTTGGCCGCGAGTTCCGGCCGCCCGCCTTTCGTGAAGCTCTCGATCGAATCCTGCCGCTTCTTCAGTTCTTTGCGGACGATCGCCAGCGCGTCTGGGTCGGCGAGTTCGAAGCTCATCCCACCTTTCTCGATCGACGCGTTCTTGAGCGCCGCCTTGAGCATACGGACCACTCCTAATCGCTCGGCGTCTTTCGCCTTCATCGCTTCTTTCAAATCGGTATCGACGCGGGCTTGGAAGCTCATGGGGGCGAGCAGAATAGCGGGTCTGGCACCTCCGGCAAATCGTTTGTGCGCGCTTTACAATCCGCGTCAGCCCCGCCAAAAAACGCTCGTTCCCAAACAAACACCACACTTCAAACACATTTATCTATGAGCATGGTTTCAGAATTCAAAGAGTTCGCCCTCAAAGGCAACGTCGTCGACCTCGCGGTCGGCGTCATCATCGGCGGCGCGTTCGGCAAGATCGTCACCTCCGTCATCGAGGATCTCATCATGCCACTCGTGGGCAAGGTGGTCGGCAACGTGGACTTCAGTAACCTCTACGTCCCACTCTCCGACAAAATCACCGCCGGCATGGGGCTCGCCGATGCGAAGAAACTGGGACCCGTATTCGCCTACGGCAGCTTCCTGACCATCGCGATCAACTTCGCCATCCTCGCCTTCTGCATCTTCATGCTCGTGAAGGCGATGAACACGATGAAGAAAAAGGAAGAAGCCAAGCCGGCGCCGGTCGCCGAGATCCCCGCGGACGTGAAGCTGCTGGGTGAAATCCGCGACTTACTCAAGAAGTAAACCACTTACCGTTCGATTCTCTGAAAGCGGCGGCCGGAGATCCCGGTCGCCGCTTTCTATTTCCGGCGATGTCGGCGGATGCGTCGCGTGAGATCGCCCTCCGCCTCCCCGAGCAGCGCGCGCAGATGCTCCGAAGACACCGCCATCGCGCCGAAAGTCGTCACCGTCTGCTGCTCCATGTGATCATCCGTGGCCACCGTCATCTCGTGCTCGCTCCCATATTTCGCGACCAGCCGCTCCACGATCTCGTCGGCCGACTTTCCCGCGCCGCTGTAAAAAACCTGAATCCCGCCCGGCTGCGACACCTCGCTGAGCGCCGCGCCCTTTCCATCGAAAACAACGACCACCCGCACGCCGCTCGCATCCTGATAAGCGGTCAGTTGCTTCACCAGTTCATCGCGCGCCAGCACCATGCGCCGCTGGTGCAGCCGCCGCAGCTCCGGCCAGGCGAAAATCACGCTGTGCGCATCGACGAGGAGGTAGCGCATCGTCCGGCCGGATGAATTCGCGGCACGAAAAAGCGCGAGCCCGCGGCTGGTCGCCGCCGGCTTCGCGCTGTTTCGAAGAGCGACCCGAAGACTACTCGGCCGCCGCGGCTTCCGCTTTCTTCTTCGCGGGAACGCGCTTCTTGGGCGCGCGGCTCACGGCCGCTTCCTTGGCTTTCACTTTCTGGCGCTCGAGGTAGGCGAGACGGCGGCGTTTCTTTTGAATTTTGTTCGATTGCTGGCCCATGGTGTTTTTTTGGAAAAAGGGTTTTTCGGAGTCGGGGGGTGAGTGACTACGGGACACACGCGGCGCGGTCAAGCGCGCAACCCGTCTATTCTGGCGCCGGCTCCGGGAGAAAGGTCACCGCCTCGTAGACCTGGCTCAATTCCAGAGCCGCCCCGATCTCCGGCAGCGCGATCACCGCCGCCAACCCGGCGTAGACTTCCCGCACAAAACCCGCCGCTCCCCGCCGCCAAACGACGGCCGCCGCCTCAGACTGTTCGAGGAGGACATACACCCGCAGCGTGGAAATCGTCTGGTAGGCATCCCGTTTCTCCAACTCATCCGTCCGCCGCGTCGACGGCGACGCCACTTCCACGATCACCACCGGCTGATCGTGGAAGAGCGCGTTCGGCGGGGCGGGCGTGCAGGCGACCATCACGTCGGGATAGTAAAAGCGCGTGTGCGTCGGGTATTGCACGCGCACCTTGAGATCCGGGCCATAGGGGCGGCAAGGCTTGCCTCGGAGCTGACTTCCCAAAGCGACGAGCACATTCGCGGCGATCGCCGCATGCGCACTCGTCCCACCCGACATCGCATAAATCATCCCCCCCACGAACTCGTGCCGCTCCTCCTGTTCATCCTCCCACACGAGGTAATCCTCCGCGTTCATCAACTGCGATTCGGCGTGTTCGACGGTCATGTGCCGATTCTAGCGCGCCGAAGCTTCTGCGCAATGTCACGTCTCCCCCGTTGACGCATGCCACCATGCCCTCCATATTCCGCGCCCCTTTGAGCACTGACCTTACAGCACCCGAGGAAATTCACATGGAACACATCCGCAACATCGCCATCATCGCACACGTCGATCACGGCAAGACCACCCTCGTCGATCAGCTCCTCAAACAGGCTGGCACCTTCCGAGCCAACGAAGCCAAGTCCTCCGAGATCCGCATCATGGACTCCATGGATCTCGAACGCGAAAAAGGCATCACCATCCGCGCGAAGAACGCCGCCTTCAAATATCACGAGTACCACGTCAACATCGTCGACACCCCCGGCCACGCCGACTTCGGCGGCGAGGTCGAGCGCATCATGAAGATGATCGACGGCGTGCTCCTCGTCGTCGATGCCCACGACGGCCCGCAGGCGCAGACCAAGTTCGTGCTCCGCAAAGCCCTCGAAAACGGCGCCAAGCCCATCGTCGTCATCAACAAGATCGACCGCGAAAACGCCCGCCCGCACAAGGTCCTCGACATGATCTTCGACCTCTTCATCGAGCTCAACGCCACCGACGTGCAGCTCGACTTCCCCGTCGTCTACGCCTCGGCCAAGGCCGGCTACGCGATGAAGGAAATCCACGAGAGCAGCACCACCATGGAGCCGCTCTACCAGGCGATCATCCAGCACATCCCGCCGCCCCCGAAGAGCGACGTCAGCTACTTTCAGTTCCTGATCTCAAACCTCGACTACTCCGACTACCTCGGCCGGATCGCCTACGGCCGCATCGTTAGCGGTCGCGTGAAAGTCGGCGACACCGTCGTCCGCATTGGCAAGGAACGCCGCGAGCGCGCCAACGTCACCGCCATCTTCACCCACGTCGGCCTCGCCAAGGTCGAAACGCAAAACGCCAGCGAAGGCGACATCATCGGCATCTGCGGCTTCGAAGATGCCTACATCGGCGAGACCATCACCGACTCCGAAGAGCGCCAGGCCCTGCACTTCGTCGACATCGACCCGCCCACGATCAGCATGAAAATGTGCATCAACGACGGCCCGCTCGCCGGCAAGGAAGGCAAACTCCTCACCGCCCGCCAGGTCCGCGAACGCCTCGTCCGCGAGACCCGCACCAACGTCTCCATCTTCTTCGCCGACACCGACGTCGCCGGACACTTCGAGCTGAAAGCGCGCGGCGAAATGCAGGTCGCGATCCTCGTCGAACAAATGCGCCGCGAAGGCTTCGAGATCCTCGTCTCCCGCCCCGAGGTCATCTACCAGCGCACCGTCGATGGCACCCTCCTTGAGCCCTACGATAACCTCTTCGTCGAAGTCCCCAAAGAAAACCTCGGCGTCATTCTCCAATCGCTCGCCGGCCGCAAAGCCGAC
>JANPHH010000052.1:0-8363 GCA_031424375.1 Chthoniobacter sp.
ATCATTTCGGCGCGGCCGGGGAATTGTTCGCGGTAGCGGTCCTGCCGCCACGGGGCGATGACCTCGAGTTCGGGCGCGAGCGCGGCGGCGGTGAGTTCGAAGCGCACCTGATCGTTGCCTTTGCCGGTGGCACCATGGGCGATGGCGTCGGCGCCTTCCGCGCGGGCGATGTCGACCATGCGCTTGGCGATGCACGGGCGGGCGATGCTGGTGCCGAGGAAGTATTGACCCTCGTAGATCGCGCCCGCCTGCATCATCGGGAAGATGAAGTCGCGGGCGAATTCCTCGCGGAGGTCGTCGATGTAGATCTTGCTCGCGCCGGTGCTCAGGGCTTTGGCTTCGAGGCCGTCGAGTTCGTCCTCCTGGCCGACGTCGGCGCAAAAGGCGACGATCTCGGCGGAGTAGGTTTCTTTCAGCCAGGCGACGAGCACGGACGTGTCGAGGCCACCGGAATATGCGAGGACGATTTTCATGAGCGGGCGGGATTGAAGCAGAACCGCGCCCGGTCACAAGCGGCGAGTCGCCGGGCGGCTACTCGCCTTTTTTCAGCGGAATCTCGGCGGTGTAGGCGCCGGCGAGGTGCAGGGTGAGGATGCCGGTTTCGCCTTCCTTGCGGCCGTCGATTTCGATCGGGTCGGACTGCGTGGAGTTCTCCATTTTCTTCATCGCGACGCGGAGGACGGGCTGCGCTTTGTCTTGCGCGAAGACGAGGAGTTGGAGTTCGCCGGCTTCATTTTTGGCGGCACCGAGGTAGTAAAGTTCGACCTTGCGGGTTTTGTCGCCGTCGCCCACGGAGACGGTGCGGACGAGGCTGGTGGAAAGGGCTCGGCCCTCGACGGCTACGCTCGCGTCCTTGGTCCAGAGCTGGCCGACGGGCGTCGGCGTGGTCGTGGCGGCACTCAACGTGGCGGCGGTGAGGAGGCGTTCGGGCAGGACCATCAGGCCGACTTCGCTGGATTTGAGGCCGTGCGGTTTGTCGGCGTCGACGTCGGTGGCGAAGGGCGCGTCGGAGGGTGAGCCGATGGTTTCGCGGAGCTTGTGGGCGATGCGCTGGGCTTCGTCGGTGGGGACGCGGTCCTGGGCGAAGGCAGTGGTGGCGAGGAGAGCGAGGAGGAGGGTGAGTTTCATGGGGAGGATAACGCGGGGGTGGGGGGCGCGGTTACGCCGAGGGAGGTTTGAGGGTTTTGAGCAGGCCGGGGCGGGTCGTGGGGATGCGATGATAAGTGCGGCCGATGGCGACCGCGGGGGTGACGCCTTCCTGGCCTTGGATGCCGAGCAGCCGGGTGAGTTCGCTTTCAAAATGAAGCAGCGCCCGCAGCGAGGCGGGCTGCGCATTGAGGAAGCCGATGGCCCGGAGGAGCAGGTCGTAGAGTTCCGGTGCCGGGTGGTCGGATTCGGTGACGAGTTCGATGAGTTCCACGAAGTAGGACGCGAGCGCCACCCGCGGATAGTCGCGGCGGAGCGCTTCGTGCGGATTGCGGAGCGTCACCTCGCGGAGCTGGTGCAACTCGCTGCGGCGGCTGCGGGCGAATTGGATTTCGCAGTCGAAAAAAAGGTCGAGCTGTCCGGCGAAACGGCTCTTCGGCTGCCGCGCGCCCTTCGCCACGGTCTTCACTTTGCCCTGCGCGGCAGTGAACCAGGTGACGATGAGGCTCGTCTCGGTGAGCTTCGTTTTGCGGAGGAGAATAGCGGGCGTGGTTTCCACGGATGCCCCCCAGCTAAGCGCTGGGCGGGCGCGGGGAAAAGAAAGGGTTGCGGGGTCAGGGGCGTTCCTCTACCTCTGCGAGCCTTATGCCCGAGAGCACCGCAACTCAGCCGCCACAGGTCGACGCTTCCAACCTCAAGACCATCTACGCCAACGTCTGCCGGATCGCGCAGACCCCGAATGAGGTGATCGTGGACTTCGGGATGAATGCCAATTTTTTCGGTCAGATCCTCGACGAACCGCTGAAGCTCGAGCAGCGGGTGATCCTATCGCACGACGCAGCGAAGCGCCTGTGTCTGCACCTGACGGCGACGATCCAGAATTTCGAAGCCAAATACGGGCCGATCGAGTTGGATGTCGCGAAGCGGCTGAAAGTTTCCGCGCCGGAGAGTTGAGGCGGCGAAGCGCCCCCCGCGATGATGTCTCCGGCCGTCGAAAGCGACGCTCCCTCCAAAGTGCGCGCCGGGGGGCGGGAGAAATCCACATCCATTAGCGAAACAGGGCGCGAATGGGTGGTCGTCCGGCGCGTCTTTTTTCGTTCACCAACCGGGGCGGAATTGCCTCAATAAAAGATTTTTCTATTTTCCCTTTGCAGTAATGTCCATCGCTGATAAAGATTTGCACCAGTGCCCTCCAACGGAATCAAATCGCCCGCCCATTCGCCCATGAAATCCGCTTCCTTCCCCGGCCAAATCGAACCTCTCGAAGCCCGCATCGCGCCTGCCACCATTCTGATCGGAGCCCGGGGGACTGCCGGCACGACGAATTACGACACCGCGGTCGGGGATCCGAAGATTCCCGTCTTTTTCAACACGCTCAATGCGGCCGGGTCCGTAGACACCACGGCAATCGCGGCCAACCTGACCGACCCGGACACGCTCGCGAATCCCAACCCGCTTTTCGACGACACCTATTACATCAAGCTGAAAGCGGGCGACAGCCTCGTGCAGATTATCCCCGGGGCGGGCCAATCCACCCTTCTCGATGTGTCGAAGGGGACCGTGGTCGCCTTTTTCGTCGATGCCAACAGCAACAAACAGGTCGACTCAGGCGAACTCAGCGGCATCTCCACTGGAGCGGGCGCCGGGTTCACACTCAATCGGGATCTCGATGGAAGCGTGATTTCCAACTACCTCGATAAGACGAACAAGATCGAGATGACCTCGCTCGGCGGGCCGAAGCAGAGCATCACCGAAATCGTGACCGGTGGCTCGATCACGGGCAGCATCTTTGCCGGCGGCAGCATCTCGAAGGTCGACATCCAGGGTTCGGTCACGGGGATTTTTACGGGCCTCGCGGCGAACGCCAAGACGTTCGACCTCCTCCGCGGAGTCTCGGGTGGTGAGGGAACGCTCAGCGCCACCGCTGCGGCGAAGGAGGCGGGCGGGTCCATCACCGACGTGAAGGTGCGCGCCGTGGGGTCGATCATCGCGGGCGACGGAGGTGCGGGCGCGAAGGGCGGCGCCGTTTCGAAGATCAGGGTGCAGGCCGACAGCAATGGAATGATCATCAAGGCGGGCAGCGGGGGAGCGGGCCTGGCGGGGAAAGCCGGCGGGATCGGTGGAGACGCCAGCGATGTCGTGATCTCCGGCACGTCGGATTCGAACATCATCGCGGACACGATTCAGATTTTGGCCGGAAATGGCGGGGCGACGACCGGAGGCAAAGGCGGCGCCGGCGGGAAACTCAGCAAGGTGTTCGTCGGCTTCGAAATGGCGGGCAACGGGCTGCCGACCCCATCGCCGAGCGTGTTGGGAGACATCGTCCAAATCGCTGGCGGCGATGGAGGAAACGGCAAGATCGCCGGGGCGGGCGGGATCGTGAACACGGTGAAGGTTTTGACCCAGACGATCGATCAAGTCGCCGCGACCTACGAAATCTCGGTGCGGGGTGGAACCGGTGGCCAGCCGATCGATCCCGCGGGCGGAGCCGGGGGAGCAGGCGGAGCGGTTTCCCTCGTCGATGTCTTTCTCCAGGACCGGAATGTGGCCGTAGCCGCATCCGTTTTGATCGCTGGCGGCGACGGAGGCCAGACCGTGGTCCCCAATCTCAACGCCAAGGGCGCCTTGGGCGGATCGGTGTCGACCGTAAATTTCGTCGGCTTCGCGGCAGAGATCGTCGGGGGCAAGGGCGCCTCCGGCGCTTCTGGCGGTGTGGGTGGCAGCCTGACGGGTCTCACTTTCAATCCGCAGGAGACGATCCTCGCCAATTCCATCAAACTCACGGCCGGGCAGGGGGGCGACGCTTCCAGCAAAGCCGCGGGCAAGGGTGGTGATATCAAGGCGGTCCGTGTCATCGATAGCAACCTGAAGACGCTGGCCGTGACCGCCGGCGCAGGGGGAATTGGGACGAAAAATAAAGGCGGCGACGGAGGACTCGTCTCCGGGCTGGACATCATCGACTCCATCAATGGATCGGGTCCGGCATTCAACGGTGAGTTCATCCTCCGCTCCGGTGCGGGTGGCGCCGGGGTCAAGACCGCGGGGAAGGGCGGTGAAATCTCCCTCGTGACCTTCTTTTCTCAGGACGTTGGGGTGAATTTTGCGTCGGGGATTGGCGGAAACGCCACTCTTCAGGGCAAGGGCGGCGTCGGCGGCAAGATCCGCGATGTCAACGTCACTGCCGATGGCCTGTTCAATGGGGTTCAGGTCAATGGAATCGTCAAAGCCGGAGCCGGCGGCGCGGGAGCCGGCAAAGGAGCTGGCGGGCTCGGCGGCGATGTCAACCTTGCCAATATCAACGTCGATGGGAGCGTCTTTGTGGAAGCCGGCGCGGGCGGTGCGGGTGCGGGCGTCGGTGGCGGCGGGGCGGGTGGAAATTTGATCGCGGTGGGGGCGTTTGGGCGCGACCAGACTGGCACGTTGCTGGCGGGTAACGCCGGCACCGGAGGAAAGGCGGCCAAAGGGGGTAGCATCATGGGAAGCAAGACCCAACTGGTCGCACTCCGCGCGGAGGAATCCCTGACGATTAAAGCCGGGAACGGCGCCTCCGGTGGCGACGGTGGCAACGTGTCGGGTTTGGCGTTCGGGAGCACCTTCGATGGTCTTTCTCCCACTCCTTCCGGCAATATTTTGATCCAGGCGGGCGACGGATCGGCGGGGCCAAAGACTGCGGGTAAGGGCGGGTCGGTCTTGACCGTCAGCGGCAATCCGTCCTCGGGAGCCGGAACCACCACGCAGATTCTCGCTGGCAAAGGCGCGGATGGTGTGGCCAAGGCGTCCGATGGCGGTTCCGTCAAGGACATCGTCTTGAGTGGCGTCGGGGACGATCGCGTGGACGCAAACACGGTCAACATCAGCATCAAGGCCGGTCACGCCGGGAACGTCGCGACCGCGAAGGCGGGGGCAAAGGGAGGTGATGTGACCCTGATCTCGGTCAGTAACCTCGATCCCGATACGACGCTCCGGAACGTAGCGGCCGGCAATGGCGGTGCGAGCGTCGGCGGCAAGGGTGGGCTGGGTGGGACGATCGACGGAGTCTTCGCGGTGGGTGGTCTCGATTTACTTACCGGTGCTCGCTTGAATGCCGATATCGGCTATCGCACCGGATTTAACTACGGCATCGAGAGCATGGGCGGCCTTTTCGCCGGGACGGGTGGAGCCGGCGCGGTCCCGGGCCTCGCGGGCAGTGTGCGCAACATTTCCGCGGATTCCATTGCCGCGATCGTCGCGGGTCGCGACGACGCTCCGCAGGCTGTGGAGAAAGTGGAAAAGATCAGTCTGAACGGGCTGCAAAGTCCCGCCCTTTCGCGCAACAGCCTCTTCACGATCAGCTACCCGGACGGGGCAGGTGGGTTCATCACCACCCCGCCGATTGATCTGACGGACCCTCTCGCCGTCCAGATCGCGCTCAATGACCTCGCCTTCCCGGCGCCGGACAACGTGATCGTGACGCGCGATGGGACAGCAACATTCATCATCACTAACTCGGTCAATGGGAATATCTCCGATTACACCGCGGAAGAGTTTGTCGATGGGGCCGTGGTTGAACAAATCCCCGGCCTTCAGGATCTGCGGGTGGAGGAGACGATCAAAGGAACCCTGGTGTCACAAGAGAGCCAGTTCTTCAAACCGCTCGGCAGCGGTGAATATACGATCACCTTCGACGGCGTGCCGTCGAATCCCTTGCCGTTTAATGCGACGCTCGCCCAAGTCCAGGGCGAGATCACAAATCTCACGGCTGCCGTGGGGTTCGCCACCGTCACGGGCGATGCGATCAACGGCTTCACGGTCAAATTCGTCGACAACGGAGATCAATCCGCATTCTCCGTCGAGGCGAGCGTGCGGGAGGTGCAGAAAATCGATGTGCTCGGAGTCGGCGAGTTCATTATCTCCTTGAATGGGAACCCGACTCCTCGCCTCCCGGTCGGTGCGACCAATGTGATGGTCAAGGGAGCGATCGAGACCCTGCTCTTCGGATCGACCGTGACCGTAACGAGTGACCCGGCGGATGCGACGAGTTACATCGTCACCTTCGATGATATAGGGGACCAGGATCCCTTCTCCGTGACCGAATTTGCCCCACTCGTCCGGACCACCGTGGATGGGACGGCGGCGACCCGCGAAGTGCAAACCCTGAGTTTTGTGCCGCGGAATACGTTTACGAGTTCCGAGTTCGCGCGGGCCAATCTGGTCGGTGCGATCGTCGATCCGAATGAGATCGGCGCGTCGACGTTCAAGTTTACGAACTTTGTCGGAGCGCCGACCTTTGAACTGGGCGACAAGCCGATCGATGGGCTGATCGTCGCCAAGTTCCTCGATCAAAACACCATCAACTTCACGCCCGAGGCGAGCCTCGTTAATGGCGTGTTCTTCGACCACGACAACAAGATCTAACCCCCACCGCTCTGTATGCTTCGCACGAATCTTCCCAAGTCTAACATCGAAGTCCTCGAACAACGGATTGCCCCCGCGTCACTCGGACCACTAATTGAAACCGGCTTCCGCCAGGGGGCCGCTGGAGCCAACCTGCTCCACGCCGGCGAAGGTCTTTCGACCGGCGGTTCGGGCGCGGGTCAATACCTCGTCTATGTCGAAAAAGGCACCGCCCTGGTCTTCATCACGGACCTGAATAACAACTCGCAGGTCGATCCCAATGAGATCACCGGCATCGCGGCGGGAGACGGGTTGAGTTTGATTAGTTTCGTCGATATTCACGGCGACATCGTCACCAACCTGACCGCGGGGGAGAAACTTTCCGACCTCGATCGTAACAAGGTCGATGATCCCGGGCTCGGCGGTGATGGGCGGGTTCTACTGAATTCGTCGATCGAGAAAATCGAATTGCGATCGATCACTGAGGCGGACTTCCGCGTGAGCGCCACCACCGATCTCAATGGCGATGGCACCGTGGATCCCGAATACATCGACAACCGTCTCGCGCTCAGCACCTATTCGATCTTTGGAAACATCCTTGCTGGAAAGGGATTCGGCAACGCGACGAACGGCTTGATCATCGACAAGACGGGCGACAGCCTCCAGCAGGGCAAGTTCAACGGCGTTACCACCGTCGATCTTTATCGGGCGTTTGAACCGACGATCGGCTCGATCCTCACGGGGACGAAAGCGGGCGGGCAGCTCTTCTCATTTGGCATCTCCAAGAGATCCGATGTGACTGGCCGGTTGGGTGATTTCCAGCCAGCGCCCGGGCAAGCCGGGGGTGACATCATCGGGGTGAAATCCGTGACGGGCGACTCCTTCAATATCAATACGGTTCAGGCGGGTGACGGGGGAATCGGAGGTCGCGGAGGCGACATTCAGAATGTGGAGATGAACGGCGATTCCGGCGGGTATCTGGTCATTGCGGGCAACGGCGGACGCGGCCCCAAGGGCGGGGTCGGCGGTAACATTGTCAATATTGCCGATGTCGGGTCGGCGACCGGTTATGTCCTGATCAAGTCCGGCGACGGCGGCGCTGGTTCCACCGGGGCAGGTGGCAATGGAGGCACGGTGACCTTCGGGACGTTCAACGCCGCTGCACCGCTCAACATCAACCTCGGAAGCGGAGGAAACGGTTTTACCAGCGGAGGAAACGGATCCAGCTTCACCAAAGGCGACATCGCGCCGATTGAAGGCGCCGTAGTTTATGGTCAGGCGATCGTCGCGAGGCAACATGATCCCAAACCTAAGCCCACAGACCCCCCCGGACTCTACAAGCCAACCATTGGGAACGCGGATCTCGTCGACTTCAACGGCGACGGATTCGGTGATTTCGTCTATAGCACCGCGGATGCGGATCAGGTGGTGGTCGTGCTCGGGATCGATCCGAGTCTTGTAGGCTCGATATCGGCTGCCCAAAAGTTTTATATCCAGGCACCTGCCAATGTGAAAGCGATCACCGTGGGTGATTTCAATGATGATGGACACGATGATATCGCGTTGGGTTCTGCCGATGCGGGCAATGCCGGGGGCATTTCCGTGTATCTCAACCAGTACAACGCATCGAACACGGCGTTCGAGGGATTTGGGCTCGGAATCTATAGCCCTCTGCCCACGCTATATAAGACGGAGACGCAAACCCTTTTCTGGGCGCGGTCGGCGAATCCCATTGGAAGCATTGCTGCGGGAGATTTCAATGGCGACGGCCATACCGACCTCGCCGTCGTCGCGTCTTATCGTGCGACCGTTACGATCCAGGAGTTCCAGCAGGTTGTCGTCGA
>JANPHH010000053.1:0-2426 GCA_031424375.1 Chthoniobacter sp.
TCAATGCGCGGGTCTTCGAGTTGACGGAAATAGTGACTCAGGCTGTGGGTGTCGGGCATCCCAAGCTTCTGCCAACCTCGCTATTAAGAGTACATTTATAATATCTATAATCCAGCGCCGATTTTGGCGCGATTGCCCTGAAGAGAGGGTGTGGACGGGGCAGGCATCATGCTATCCAAGTGACGATTCGTTGCCATGAACTTCCCGCAAACCCTGACCTGTTCCGTGCTCGCCTGCCTGCTCGCGGGCTGTGCGATGACGAAATCGATCGTCCACACGCCGCCGGGCACTTCGGTCGAACTCGCGCTCGCGAAAAAGCCGGAAGTGGTGAACCTGCCCGCCACGGCGGCGACGACGACTCCGGTGTCGGGCGTGCATTCGAACTCCACGGCAGCGAACGTACCCGCGGTGGAGCCCCCGATGCCGGCGAAAGATGCGCTCACGGAAAGGGTCGCGGAGGCTTATTCGCGCGGGGTGTTCTGTCTTCAGGCCGAGCGCGAGGAGGAGGCGCTGGCGTCCTTCGAGGAGGTGGTGAAAATCGACCCGACTTTCACGGATGCCTGGGAGAAACTCGCCACGATCTACGAACGGCGTGGGGACGCGCAAAAAGCGCTCGAAGCTTTCAAGAAGGCGAAGACGCTGGCGCGGCAGTAAGCGGGCGGGTCGCGGGATCTACCCGAGTTCCGCGCGGTGGAGGCGGAGGGCATTGGCGATGACTGAGACGGAGCTGAGGCTCATCGCGGCGCCGGCGAGCATGGGGCTGAGGAGCAGGCCGAAGACGGGATAGAGCAGGCCGGCGGCGATGGGGATGCCGAGCGCGTTGTAGAGAAAGGCGAAGACGAGATTCTGGCGGATGTTTCGGAGCGTAGCGCGACTGAGGCGAATGGCGCGGGCAAGGCCGAGGAGGTCGCCCTTGACCAAGGTGATGCCGGCGCTCTGCATGGCCACGTCAGTGCCGGTGCCCATGGCGATGCCGACGTTCGCGGCGGCGAGTGCGGGGGCGTCGTTGATGCCGTCGCCGACCATGGCGATGCGTTCGCCGGCGGCGCGCCACGTTTTGACGTGGGCGATTTTTCCGTCGGGAGAAATGCCGGCCTCGACGGAATCGAGCGGGAGGTCGCGCGCCACGGCGGCGGCGGTGCGGGCGTCGTCGCCGGTGAGCATGTGCAACCGGAGGCCGAGTGCACGGAGTTCGTCGAGTGCGGCGCGGGTGGTGGGCTTGAGCGGATCGGCGATGCCGAGGAGACCGGCGGCGGTGCCGTCGATCGCGGCGAAGACGACGGTCTGACCCTGCTCCTGGAGCGCGGTCGCGCGTTCGCGAAGCGGGGCGAGATCGCGGACTCCGCGCTGGTCGAGGAAGGCGAAGTTGCCCACGGAAACTTCGCGCGCGTCGATCCGCGCGGTGACGCCGCCGCCGGAGGTGGTGGTGAACTCCGTGGCGGGCGGCAGCGTGAGCGTGCGCTCGCGGGCGGCGCGAACGATGGCAGCGGCGAGCGGGTGTTCGCTCCCCTGCTCCACCGCAGCGACGAAGCGGAGGAGATCCGCTTCGGAATGAGTTCCCGACGAGATGATCGAAACAACGCGAGGCCGGCCCTCGGTGAGCGTGCCCGTTTTATCGAGCGCGAGCGCGGTGACGGAATCCAGATTCTCGAGCGCCTCCGCATCCTTCACGAGAATGCCGGCGCGCGCTCCGCGACCGATGCCCACCATGATGGACATGGGCGTGGCGAGCCCGAGCGCACACGGGCAGGCGATGATCAGGACCGCGACCGCGTTCACGAGCGCGAAGGCGAGGCGCGGTTCGGGGCCGAGCCACCACCAGAGCGCGAAGGTGACGACGGCGGCGGCCACGACGACGGGGACGAACCAACCGGCGACGCGATCGGCGAGAGATTGAATGGGGGCGCGGCTGCGCTGGGCTTCGCCGACCTGCGCGATGATGCGGGCGAGGAGCGTGTCGCTGCCGACGCGGTCGGCCCGCATGGTGAAGCCGCCCGCGCCGTTCACGGTGCCGCCGGTCACGGAATCCGCGGCGGTCTTGGTGACGGGCAACGATTCGCCGGTGAGCATGGATTCGTCGACGCTGGAACGGCCCTCGATCACGGTGCCATCGACGGGGATTTTGTCGCCGGGGCGGACGCGCAACTGATCACCGGGGTGGACCTGGTCGAGCGCGATTTCTTCGTCGCCGCCATTCGGTCGGAGTCGCCGGGCCGTGGGCGGGGCGAGATCGAGAAGGGCCTGCAGGGCGCTGCCGGTGCGCCGCCGCGCGCGGCCTTCGAGCACCTGGCCGACGAGCACGAGTACGATGATGACGGCCGCGGCTTCAAAATAAACGGGCGCGTGGGAGCCGTGGCGCATCGTCGGCGGAAAGATTCCGGGGACGAGCATGGCCGCGGCGCTGGCGAGGTAGGCGGTGCCGACGC
>JANPHH010000054.1:0-1621 GCA_031424375.1 Chthoniobacter sp.
CGAGCGGGTTCTTCCACGACTTCAGCTCACGCTCCACGACGACATACGCGATGACCTGGTTGAACGGCTTGTCGCCCTTCTTCGGGCGGATGATCAGCGTGCGTTTGCCATCGGTCTCCTGCCGGATGCTCCAGTCCTGGACTTGATCGCCGGTGACTTTCTTGATTTCGCCCTCGCCGGAAATCGCGAGCGGAATCTCCTTCGGATCGCCCTGCAGGATGTCGATCGTCATCCCAATGTTGTGCGTGATTTTCTCGCGCGTGATCTTGATGGAGTCCTGATACGCGGTCGCGAAGATGAGCTTGTCCTTGTCGCCCGGCTGGCCGTTGAGCAGGCCCTCGATGACGATCCGCATTTTGCCGTCCGCGACGCCGCCGCTGACGGCAGGGTCTTTGATCTCCGCCGTCTGCGCGAAAAGGGACGCGGCGGAGAGGAGGCCCGCGAAACACGCGAAAAGACGCGAAATGAAATGTGGAAAACGTTTCGCGTCCTTTCGCGTCATTCGCGGGCACAAACCGGGTTTCGAGTCAGCGAGGCGTGAGCCGTGGGTGATGTTTTTCATGCGAGTAGGATTGGGATAATTTGCAGAGTCGGTTGGTCGGGATGTCAGAGCGTTGTCAAAAGTGCGTGCGGGATTTGTGAGGAGTTCGGTCGAGACTCGCGCCATTCCTTCGTCGTCCACCAAGAGCAGCCCGAAGGGCTGAGCAGAAATTAGCCGGTGGCGTCAGCCACCGGATCTCGGAGAGAAATAAACGCGCCCCGGCAGGGGCGATGGAAATCCTGCCGCGCGTATTGTTCCTCCGCCCCTCCGGGGCGGATTCGCTGTTCGGGAGATTCCGGTGGCTGACGCCACCGGCTAATTTCCAGCAAGCCTCCGGCTTGCTTCGCACATCGTCGTCGTCGTTACCCGCCTCATCGCGGCCATAGTTCATACCGTTCATCTTCCCGAAACACTCTTCGCCGTGCGGATCATCCACTCGAGTTTCTGCGGACGCGGGTCGGCGCCGTAGATGGCGGGGACGCCATTCAGCAGACCGAGCAGGCGGTCGGGGGTGACCTCGGTGGCGTATGGGCTCGCGACGAGCCATTCGGAAAATGCGCTCGCGGTTCCCGCCAGGCGCAGCGCGGGGCTGGCTTGTTCGAGCGGCGGGGCGTCTTTGGTGTATGGCACGGTCCACTCGTGCTCCTTGTAGTCGGAGGTGCCCGGCACTTTGAAACGCACGCGGACCGTGCCGAGATCGCCTTCGCCGCGCGGGTTCACTTCGCAGACGTAAAGCGCGTTGCCGCTCTCCGCCGCGCCGATCTCGGCGGCATCGACGGTGTTGTCGCGGAACTGCTCTTTCTTGAGCTGATGTTTCGCGTAGCCGATCTGCCGATACGCGGTGACGCGGCGCGGGTTCCACTCGACCTGCACTTTTACATCCGACGCCGCGACGCGCAGCGCGCCGGCGAGCTGCCCGGCGAATTCCGTCGCGGCTTCCTCGGGCGAATTGATGAAGCCGTAACGCCCGTCGCCGTTGCGCGAGAGCGCTTCGAGCACGGTGTCGTCGTAGCCTTCCCAGCCGATGCCGAAGCAATCCAGCGCGACGCCCTGCTTGCGATGCGCCTCGACCTTTTGCTT
>JANPHH010000055.1:0-7526 GCA_031424375.1 Chthoniobacter sp.
GCAGATGAGACCGGTCTGGGCGAAGTCGCTCACACGGCGGGTTTCCGTGCAGCAGCGCTACGGGCTTTCCAGCGGATCATCTTCTTCGATCTCGTCCTCGATTTCCTCCTTCATCTTCCGCGAGAGGAAGGGGCGGAGGAAGCCGTAGAGGAGATAGCTAATAAAGATGACCGCGGGCATCCACTGATAGTTCAGCGCGGTGAAGATGAGCACGATGACGATCGCGACGAACTTCGGCAGCGACCGGGTGGTGCGCCAGTTGATCGCCTTGAAGCTTGGGTATTTGAAGCCGCTGAACATCATCCAGGCGAGGAAGAGCATGAGCGGCGGGAGCACCCATTTGCCCTGGCCGATCTCGCGCCCTTTCTGATCAAACCAGAGCAGGCAGAGCGTGATGGAGGCGATGACGCCGGCGGCGGCGGGGATCGGGAAGCCGCGGAATTCCTTGTTCGCGGCGGTGGCGTTCACGGCAGCGAGGCAGTTGAAGCGGGCGAGTCGCAGGGCGCCGCAGATGAGGTAGATGGAGGCAATGATCCAGCCGGTATTCCGGAAAGCGACATCGTGCAGGACGATGCGGTAGACCATCAGTGCGGGCGCGACGCCGAAGGAGACGATGTCGGCGAGCGAGTCGAATTCGCGACCGAACGGGCTTTCATTGCCACCGAGCCGGGCGAGCCGACCATCGAGCGCGTCGAAGATGCACGAGGCGAGGATGCACCAGATGGCGATGTGAAATTTCTCCGACGCCGCAGCCTCCACCGCCTCCGACAGCGGCTGCGTGGCGGCGGCCTGGATGAGCGCACCCTCGAGGATCTTCAACACCGCCGCGAACCCGCAGAAGAGGTTCCCCGCCGTCATGAGATTCGGCAAGAGGTAGATCTTCGGCTGGCCGTCGTCTTCGGTCATGACTCTTATTCGAAGATGGACGCGGCGACGGGGGCTGGGGCGGGAAGTTTTTCGAGGCGGGCGATGATGGTCTCGGCGCCGACCACGCGGTCGCCGATCTTTACCTCCACCGTGGCGGTGAGCGGCAGGTAGATCTCGGTGCGGGAGCCGAAGCGGATCATCCCGAAGCGGAATCCCTTTTCCACCTCATCGCCGACCAAGGACCACGGAACGATCCGCCGCGCGATCGCACCCGTGATCTGGCGGATGACGAGCGTCGCTTTCTTGCCCTCGATCGCCCAGGTGAGCGCTTCATTTTTTACCGAGCACTCGGGATTGCGCGCGTCGAGGAAGAGTCCGGGGTGATGCTGGCGGTAGGTGACCTTGCCCGCGATCGGTGCCTTATTCACGTGCACGTCGAAGACATTGAGAAAGATGCCCACCCGCAGGCACTTCGTCTTGAGCACTTCGTCTTCATCGATCTCCAAGATGTCGGCGACCACGCCATCGGCAGCGGCGACCACGATGTCGTCGCCGGGTGGCACGGCGCGGTCGGGGTCGCGGAAGAAATTGAGGCAGAAGAGGAAGGCGAGGAAGGCCAGAAAGACGAGCCACTGCCAGTGGAGCGCGAGGCCGAGGAAGCCGAGCACGAACACCACGGCAAAGATCCACCGGCCTTCGAAGAGAGTCTGAAATCGCATGAGCGGCGCACGCTATCGGCGAGCACCGGGGTGGTAAAGTGCGCGTTTGTCAGCGCGAGCGGCCGCCGTTACGTTCCGCGCATGTCCACCACGGCCACGATCGAACCCAGCATCACGATGCGCGAACTCACCGCGCGGCTGCCCGGCGCGCAGCGCGCGCTCTTTCGCCGCTACCACATCGGCGGCTGTGCGAGTTGCGGCTTCCAGCCCGAGGAGACGCTGGCCGAAGTCTGCGCCCGCAACGACGCGCTGAAGGTGGACGAGGTGATCGAGCAACTCCTCGCCAGCCATGAAGCCGACCTCCAGACGATGACCTCGCCCGCCGACGCCGCCGCACTGGTCGACGCCGGAAAGGCGGTGCTGCTCGACGTGCGGACCCGCGAGGAATTCGACGCCGTGCACATCGAAGGCTCCACCTTTTTCACCCAGGAACTGATGCACGAACTCGGCGGCTGGGATCGCGAGAAGCTGATCATTTTTGTGGATCACAAAGGCGCCCGGAGCATGGACGCCTGCGCCTACTTCGCCGGTCATGGGCTGGAAAATGTGCGCGCCCTCCGCGGCGGGATCGATGCCTGGAGCTGCGAGGTGAACCCAAAGCTGGCGCGCTACGAACTCGAATAACATGAGCGACGATCTCCAGCAGAAAATCCACGACGCCATCGCCAACCCGAAGAACGTCGGCGAGATGGAGAACGCCGATTCCGTCGGGACGGTGGGCAGCCCGGACTGCGGCGACATGCTGCGGATGTGGGTGAAATTCAAAGAGGACGCGAGCGGCCGCAAGGTCATCGACCGCGCTACGTTTCAGACCTTCGGCTGCGAAACCGCGATCGCCGTGGCCAGCGTCGCCACCGAACTGATCGCCGGGAAGACGATCGACGAAGCCCTCAACATGTCCGGCGCCGATCTTTCCGCCCCGCTCGGCGCCCTCCCGCCGATGAAGATCCACTGCGCGCAGCTCGTGGAGGGCGCGCTGCGCTCCGCCCTCACAGGGTCCCCTGCCCCGGCCCCCGCGCCCAAGCCCGCCGCGACCCTCATCGAAAGCTTCGCCGCCCCGCCGTCCGAGAAGAAGGTCAAGATCGTCCTCAAACCCCGCGATCCATCGGCGGCAATCTAAGAGGGTGCACAGGAATTCAAAACAGCGTGTCATCCCGAGCGGAATGGAGGGAGCCTGAGCGACCAGAATGAAGTCGAGGGACCTCGGATTGCCAATCGATCCTTGATCTTCCGGAGGCCGAGGTCCCTCGGCTGCGTTACACTCCGCTCGGGATGACAGTGCTTTCTCGAACTCCCACTCCCCTTCTGACTAAGATCACCCACCGATGACCCCGAAGACCCGGATCAAAAAATCCCCATCCATGTCATCCGTGTGATCCGTGGTTTCCCCACCTCCTCTTCATCCCCGTATGCACGAAAACACCGAAAAAATCCTCACTCGCGACTGCGCCGCCACGCGCATCCCGAGCGGGGAAGCCATCACCCTTCCCAAAGACGCCCGCGTCCTCATCACCCAGGCGCTCGGTGGCAGCTACACCGTCGCCACCGACCAGGGCCTCGCCCGCATCAATGACGCCGACGCCGACGCCCTCGGCCTCGAACCCACCATCGCGGCACCCACCCCGACCGCCGCAGCCAGCGGCCCCGTGGATGACAAAGCCGTGTGGGACCAACTCCGTACCTGTTACGACCCCGAGATTCCGGTCAACATCGTGGACCTCGGCCTCGTCTACGACTGCATCATCACCCCGCGCGAATCCGCCGGAGCCAAGGTGGACGTGAAGATGACCCTCACCGCGCCCGGTTGCGGCATGGGCCCCACCATCGCCGCCGAGGCCAAGGCCAAAGTGATGAGCGTCGCCGGCGTCGGCGATGCGGAAGTCGAACTCGTGTGGGACCCGCCTTGGAATCAGGCGATGATCAGCGAAGTGGGCAAGATGAAGCTGGGGTTGATTTGAGCGTGACCGGCAGCGGCTTGCGCGAAATCTGGTGGGTGCGTCACGGCGAGAGCGTCGGCAATGCCGGCGCGCGGACCAAAGACCCCGGCTCCTACTCGCTGACGGAGCGCGGCTTCTCCCAGGCAAATGCCTTCGCCGTGGGAATGGGACTCCGCCCCGATCTCATCGTCGTCTCCCCCTACGTCCGAGCCCAAGCCACCGCCGCGCCCACCATCGCACGCTATCCCGGCGCGCCAGTGGAAGAGTGGCCCATCCAGGAAATCACCTTCCTCAGTCCGGAACGCTGCATCGACACCACGCAGGTCGAGCGCCGGACGATGGCCCTCGACTTCTGGAGCAAGGGCGACCCGGACTTCGTCGACGGCGAAGGCGCCGAGTCTTTCGCGCAGATCGTCCGCCGCACCGAGGCCGCCGTCGAGCGACTGCGCGGACGCCGCGAGCCGTTCACCCTACTCTTCTGCCACGCCGTCTTCATCCGCATCATGCACTGGGCCGCGCTCTGCCGCCGTCCGGTCATCGACTCCGAATCCATGCGACTCTGCTACGAATTCGTCCGGAGCTGGGACGTGCCCAACTGCGGCGTCCTCCCCATGGTCCTCGCGCCGGACGGCACTGCCTACACCGGCCCCGTGAGCGACCCCGCCGGCATCGCCGGCGAACCCGCCAACGCCGCGCAGATCCACCTCAGCGGCCTGTAACCGCCGCGCCTCTTCCTCTTTTTCTTTTTCTTCATCTTCATCTTTTTCTCCATCTGTGGCCCAGCCGGAGGGACGAAGATGAGGATAAAAAAAAAGACGAAGAGCCCCGGCCTCGCGCTACCCACCCGCATCCGCTACCCTCCTCACCGATGCCCAAGCCCTCGACTGTCGACCAACCCGCCGAACTGCTTCCCTACCTCTTCGCCACCTGGCCCGAGGAGAAGAAAAAGCAGATTCGCACCTGGCTGAAACACCAGGCCGTCACGGTCAATGGGCGCGCCATCACGCAGTTCAACCACCCGCTCGTCCCCGGCGACGTCGTCGCCATCCGCAGCGACCGCTTTGCCATTCCCAAGACGATGCTCGGTGCCGGCATCAAAGTTTACCACGAAGACGCCCACCTCATCGTCATCGACAAACCCCCAAATCTCCTCTCCATCGCGAGCGAAGCCGAGGGCGAGAAGACCGCATACTTTCAACTCACCGACTACGTCCGCCGCGGCAGCCCCACGTCGAAGGAACGTGTCTGGATCGTGCACCGCCTCGACCGCGAGACGTCCGGCCTCATGGTCTTCGCAAAGACCGAAGCCGCCAAAGCCGCGCTCCAGGGCGGCTGGGACACTTTCGAGAAACGCTACGAGGCCGTCACCGAAGGCCGCCTCAAGCAGGAAAGCGGCACTTTCGAAAGCGACCTCGACGAGACCAATCCCTTCAAAGTCTTCAGCGCCCCGCGCAGCGCCATCACCCGCCACGCCATCACCCATTACAAGGTGCTCGCCCGCCGTGAATGGCGCACGCTCGTCGAACTCACCCTCGAAACCGGCCGCCGCCACCAGATCCGCGTTCACCTCGCCGATTCCGGCTGTCCCATTATCGGAGATAAGAAATACGGGGCCAACAGCGACCCCGTCGAGCGGCTGGGGCTGCACTCCTGCCTGCTGCGCTTCACTCACCCGGCGACTGCCGCCGAGCTGCGCTTCGAGTCTCCCATGCCGCGGGAGTTGGCGAAGCTGGTGTGATCCGGGCGGGTCCTCCGCTTCTTAGAAGTCGGAATGCGGAGGAAGGTGTAGGGCGTTTCTGTGAAACGCCGGGGTGGCTCTTCGGCTGCAGGATGCCCGACCGCGTCTGACCCTGACGCCCTCCAGTCTCTTCACCCGCCTGTTTAGGCGCCCTGTTGTTTCGCTTTTGCGGCACTCGCCGCTGGTGCCTTCCTTCGCCGCCGACCCACAGCCGCCTGACCTGCCTCGCGTGCGAGCAGCGCCACGACGGGATGTTCGATCCGTCGCTCCCCGGTGATGAGGTAGAGTTGCACTTGGCATTCGTCCGTTCTTCCCACCGAGACGAATCCATAACGCTCGATCGCCTCGGCGGCCACGACCGTGGGCACGACTGTGATGCCAATCCCCTCGGTCGCGACGATCTTGGCCAGCGCTGCGTCCTCGAATTCGCCGACCACCACGGGCTCGATCTTCACCGCGCGGAACCACTTCTCCAGATCACGGCGCAAGGCGGTGTTCTGGGTCGAGAGGAGCATCGGAGCGCCTTGTAGGTTTCTCGGAAAACGGCCGGAAAGCGTTTTCGCCAACGTCGGCGAAGCACAGAAGGTCACGCCACTCACCCCGAGGGAATGAGTGAAGGTCTTCACCTTGCTGCTGGAGGGCGGTGGTTCATCGGCGAGCAATGCGTCCAGTCGATGCGCGGCGAGTTGCCCCAGCAAATCGTCGAGCTTTCCCTCATGACAGGTCACCTGGACCTGAGGCACATGGGCGAAGACGGGGCGCAGGATGTCGAGGCTGAGGAGCTTTGGAAATGAATCCATGATTCCGACCTGAAGCCGGAGCGTGCGCGCGGTCGGCGCCCGCCTGGCGGTCGTCAGGAGTTCCTGTCCGAGCATGAGGATCTCCTCGGCGTATCCGTGGATGACCCGGCCAAAGTCCGTCAGCACGATCGAGCGTCCGCTCCGCCGATAGAGCGTCTCTCCGAGGGCGGCTTCGAGTTGTTTCACCTGCGCGCAAATCGAGGGTTGCGAGACGCGCAGCTTTTCCGCAGCGCGGCTCACGCTGCCTTCCCTCGCCACGGCGTGAAAGTAGCGAAGGTGGTGGTAGTTCAGCCATTCGTCGCCAGTATTGGAAGGTTCCATTAAAGCTCATGGTAGATGCGGGATTGCGTCTTTGTCGAATCCGGATTGTGCGCTGATGCTCCGTCCGGAATGAAAGTCATCCTCACTCACCACCTCCATCAACCCTCGCCTTCGTTCATCGCGCTGATCAAACAGCGCCTCGAATCGCTGCGCGAGACCCTCCAGATCGAGGAAGCCCGCGTGCTCATCGAGCGCAGGATCGAGGAGAGCCCTGCCTTCCGCGTCACGGCTCATCTCGTCACGCCCGGTCAGGACGTCGTTGCGGAAGCGGTCGATCACACGCTGCGCGCGGCCCTGGGCAAGATGTTTGGCAAACTCGAGGCACCCATCGATCACCGCCAGCAAAAGCGCTCCCGCCGGGTGCCAAACCCTGTCCAAAACATTTCCCCGGCATAGGTCACATCGCCGGGCGCAGGGAACTGAATCACCAGCAAACCAGACATGACTACCAAACCTATGAACAAATCAAACCCCACTCTTGCCGCTTACATGAACTACGTCTCCGATGAGGGACTCAATCTCGATCGTTTTGTCGAACATGGCGGGCGAATGCTCGGCCCCAATGAGTCAGCCGGCCTGACCAACGGGCTCGCCGATCTCGGCGCAAAAATCAACTCAGTGCGGGACAAACATCCGCAGCTTGCCCGGCAACTGGAATTCCTCGTGGGCTACTTCGAGACCAATCCGTGGAACCAATCCGACAGCGTCCGCAACGAAACAATCTTCGCACTCCTCTATGCCGCGAAGGATACGGACCTGGTACCGGATGACACGCCAGAGGTCGGCTACCTCGACGACGCCGCCGTCGCCGAAAGCGTGCTCGCGAGGCATGCCGAGACCTTCGCGCGCTACTGCGCTGCGAAAGACATCGATTGGGCCACGATCAAGCCGGAAACATCAGCGAACTCCTGATCATCCGGCGCCGCGCGGGTAGCGTGCCACCAAGCCGCCCCCGCTCATCGCTCAATGCAAACCCCTGCCGCGTTCTTCCTGCTGCCTAGCGCAGCGGGTGAACCGGCGCACCAACCATATCCTCATCATGAAACCCAACACCCAATCACTCACCGAGGCGGACTTCATCGCCCACAACACCCGCGGCGCCTCCCGGCTCACCCCGGCTGACGTCCAGCAACTCGTCTCCGAC